>CAZGYG010000071.1:0-15559 GCA_964530335.1 uncultured Rhodospirillaceae bacterium
TTCGGCGAAGGCGGGCGGGTGCGGGTCGCCCCTCATCCGGCTCGCTGCGCTCGCCGCCTTCTCCCGGAGGGAGAAGGTCTTGCAAGGTCGGCACTCAACCTGGGGAACCACCGTGCCGAGTGGTATACTCGCGCCGTGATGTCCGCCATGACCGCGCCGGCGCCCGGCGAAGCGCCCGATCATCCGATTCTCGCGTCGTTGAACCCCGAGCAGCGGGCCGCGGTGACGCGCACCGAGGGCCCGGTGCTCGTGCTCGCCGGCGCGGGAACGGGCAAGACGCGGGTGCTGACGACCCGGCTCGCGTACCTGGTCGCCACCGGGCGCACCGGGCCGTTCGGGCTGCTCGCCGTCACGTTCACCAACAAGGCGGCGCGCGAGATGATGGCGCGCGTCGCGGCCCTGCTCGGCCGGCCGGTCGATGGGCTGTGGATCGGGACGTTCCACGCCATAGCCGCGCGCATCCTGCGCCGCCACGCCGAGGTCGTCGGGCTCAGGCCCAGCTTCACGATCCTCGATACCGACGACCAGCTCCGCCTCCTGAAGCAGGTGCTCGACGCCGGCAACGTGGACGACAAGCGCTGGCCGGCGCGCGCCGTGCTGTGGCTGATCGAGCGTTGGAAGGACAAGGGGCTTACACCCGACAAGGTGCCGGCCGCGGACGATCAGCAGGTCGGACCGCGCCGGGCGAGCGAGCTCTACCGCGATTACCAGGACCGGCTGCGCACCCTGAACGCGGCCGACTTCGGCGATCTGCTGCTGCACGGCCTGACGCTGTTCACCACCAAGCCCGACGTTCTGGCGGAGTATCAGAACCGGTTCCGCTACATCCTGGTCGACGAATACCAGGACACCAACGTCGCGCAGTACCTGTGGCTGCGGCTTTTGGCCCAGGGACACCGCAATCTCTGCTGCGTCGGCGACGACGACCAATCGATCTACGGCTGGCGCGGCGCCGAGGTCGGCAACATCCTGCGTTTCGAGCACGACTTCCCGGGCGCCCACGTCGTCCGGCTCGAGTGCAACTATCGCTCGACCGGGCACATCCTGGGCGCCGCCTCGGGGCTGATCGCCCACAACGCCGGGCGGCTGGGCAAGACCCTGTGGACCGAAGCCGGCGCCGGCGAGCGGGTGACCGTGCGCGGCGTGTGGGACGAGGCGGAGGAGGCCCGCGTCGTCGGCGAGGAGATCGAGGCGGCGAGCCGCGCCGGCACGTCGCTCGACCAATGCGCGATCCTGGTGCGCGCGGGCTTCCAGACCCGCGCCTTCGAGGAGCGGCTGGTCACGCTGGGCGTGCCCTACCGCGTGGTCGGCGGCCTGCGGTTCTACGAACGCCAGGAGATTCGCGACGCCATCGCGTACCTGCGCGTGATCGTCCAGCCGGACGACGACCTGGCGTTCGAACGCATCTACAACCTGCCGAAGCGCGGGCTCGGCGAGTCCACGCTCAATCTGCTGCACGCGATCGCGCGGGCCCGAGGCTGCGCGCTGAGCCGCGCCGCCGAGTTCGCGGTCGAGACCGACGAGCTTGGCCCGGCGCGCCGGGCGAGTCTGAGGCGGCTGTTGGAAGCGTTCGGCCGCTGGCGTCATGCACTCGCGTCCGTGCCGCCGGCCGAGCTCGCCGCGCTCGTGCTCGACGATTCCGGCATCACCGCCAAGTGGCAGCAGGACAAGTCGGTCACGGCGCCCGGACGGCTCGAGAACCTGCAGGAGCTCGTGCGCGCGGTCGCCGAGTTCGCGCGCATCGAGGAGTTCCTCGAGCACGTCAGCCTGGTCATGGACATCGAGCGCGCCGACGGCCGGGCAATGGTCAGCGTGATGACCCTGCACAGCGCCAAGGGCCTGGAATTCGACACGGTGTTCCTGCCCGGCTGGGAGGAAGGCGTGTTCCCCAACCAGCTCACCATCGAGGAACACGGGATCGCCGGACTCGAGGAGGAACGGCGCCTGGGCTATGTCGGGCTGACCCGGGCACGGCGGCGCGCCCACGTGCTGTCCGCCGGTCGCCGCATGGTCCACGGCAAGTGGCAGCAGAACCTGCCGTCGCGCTTCGTGGCCGAGCTGCCGGAGGACCACATCGAACGCCGGGACACCTTCGGCCAGCCCCTGGAACCCGCCCACGTGATGGAGGCGGCCCGGCCCGCGTACGGGCCCCGGCCCAGCAACTGGCACCGGGTCGCCGCGCGCACCGCCGCCGTGACCGTGCCGAAGCGAGCGGCGGCGGACGGCATCGCGGTGGGCACGCGAGTGTTCCACCAGAAGTTCGGCTACGGCGCCGTGCGCGCCGTGGACGGCAGCAAGCTCGACATCGCCTTCGAAAAGGCGGGCGAGAAGAAGGTGATGGCCGAGTTTGTCCGCAAGGCCTGAGGACTGGCGCGTCGTCCTGACCTGCCCGGAACCGGCCGTGGCGACGTTCGCGGCGGCGTTGGAGCAACCGGGTGGCGCCGTGCTCGCGTTCGAGGATGGGGCGCCTGGGGCGTGGCGCGTCGAGGCCATCGTCCCCAACTGTCCCGACCGGGCGGCCATCGAGGTCCGGCTGGCCCTGGCCGCGGCCAGCGCCGGTCTCGCCCAGCCGTCGTTCGCCGTCGAGCCGGTCGAGGCCAAGGATTGGCTCGCGCTCAACCTGGCCAGCTTCCGGCCCCTCGGCATCGGCCGGTTCGTCGTGCACGCCAGCCATCATCGGCCGCCGCGCCACCGCTGGGGGCTTCGCATCGACGCGGCGACCGCGTTCGGCACCGGCGAGCACCCGACGACGCGCACCTGCCTCGAGGCCCTCGACCGTTTGGCCAAGCAGCGCCGGCTCGGGCGCGTGCTCGACCTGGGCACCGGTTCGGGGCTGCTCGCCATCGCCGCGAGTCGGCTCGGCGCTAAGCGTGTCCTGGCGCTCGACATCGACACCGAGTCCGTCGCCGTGGCGAAGCGCTACGCGCGCCTGAACCACGCGGCGGTGTGGGTCGCGCGAGCCGATGGCTATCGCGGTCCGGCGGGCCGCCACGCCCCCTACGATCTCGTGCTCGCCAACATCCTGGCCGGTCCGCTGGCGCGCATGGCGCCGGGCCTCGCCCGGGTCCTGGCGCCCGGCGGCCGCGCGATCGTGAGCGGACTGCTTACCCACCAGGAGCGGAGCGTGCTGGCCGCGCACCGGCGCGTCGGGCTCCGGTTGCTCGGCCGACGCAGCCGCGACGGCTGGACGACGCTGGTGCTCGGCCGGCCCTACCGCACCCAGATCACCTCGGTCTCGATCCGACCGTCCGGGTGGAGCGAAAGCCGACGGTAGCCCGGCGCGTCCTCGATCCAGGCGAGCGATCCGGGCCGCACGGGGAACTGGACGGCGCTGGAGGGCGTGCCCATCAGGCGCACGCCGCGCCGTTCCGCGTCGAACGCCGCGTGGATGTGGCCCCACAACACGCCGCGCACATGATCGTGTCGGTCGAGCGTGTCGAACAAGGCGACCCCGTCGGTCAGCGGGCATTGGTCGGCCGGGCCACCGGTGGCGACCGGGTTGTGGTGGAGCACGACCAGCGTCGGCCGAGCATCGGCGAGCGCGCGATCGAGCTGGGCCAGCCGTTCGGGGCCGAGCGTGCCGTGCATCTGCCCCGGCACCGTCGAATCGAGCAGCAGGACTTGCCAGGCCCCCGCCGCCCATGACGGCGAGCGTTGTACCGTGGCGCCCAGCAGGTGCCGATCCAAGACCGGACCATCGTCGTGGTTGCCCGGCACCACGAACACGGGGACGCCGATGGCGGCGAGCGCGGGAGCGAGCCGGCGGTACTCGATGTCCGTTCCTTCCGCCACCAGGTCCCCGGTGGCGAGCACGGCGTCGGGCGCCGGAGCGGCGGCGACGTGGCGGAGTACGGCGCCTAGCCGCGCGAGTGGATCGACCCCGGCGAACGCCACGCCCGGCCCGGCCGTGACGTGGCAATCGGTGATCTGGGTCAACCGAACGACGGGTCCGGCCACGTGTTCCTCCCTTTCCGCCGCACCGCCACGCACGCTACACTACGACCGCCCACCAGCACGAGACCGCCATGGCCCGCGCACTTCCCGCCAAGCCAGAAATTGCCCGCCAGCTCCTGCCGCCCGAGGCGTATCGATCGGCCTCCTGGTTCGAGCGCGAGCAGCGCGAGCTGTTCGCCCACGCCTGGACCTTCGCGTGCACGACTCTCGACGTGCCCGAGGCCGGCGATTACCAGGTGGTGCAGGTCGGCTGCTACCCGATGTTCGTCATCCGCGACGCGGCCGGCGCCTTGCGCGCCCACCACAACATCTGCCGCCATCGCGGCACGCTGATTCTCGAGGGCAAGGGCAACCGGCGCCACGGCATCGTCTGCCGCTATCACACCTGGACCTACGAGCTCGACGGGCGCTTGCGCGGCCTGCCCAAGCGCAAGGAGCTGTTCCCCGACCTCGATACGTCCGGGCTCGGCCTCCATCGCGGCGGCATCGGCGTGCTCGGCGACCTGGTGTTCGTCAACCCGGACCCCGAGGCCGAGCCGTTCGAAACGTGGCTCGGCGGCATCCGGGACACGCACATGTGGCCGCACAGCCTGGCCGGGCTCAGCGAGAAGCGCCCGGTGCGCTACGAGATCGCGGCCAACTGGAAGCTGTTCTGCGAAAACGCCATGGACGGCTACCACTTGAGCTATCTGCACGACAAGACGCTGATGGGCCCCGACTCCATGGCCCAGGACTGGGACGCGGTGGGCCGCCACTGGGTGTTCATCAGCCACGGCGAATCGCCGAGCCGGTCGAACAGCCCCTACCAGCGCATACCGGGCGTGGACGCCAGCGGCCGGCATCCGGTGGTGTGGCAGCTCTTCCCCAACAGCGGCGTGCTCGCCACCGAGATCTTCTTCTCGGCCTACGTGATCGAGCCGCTCGGGCCCGATGCCTGCGCGCTCGAACTGCGCACCTGGATGATGCCGCGCCAGGATTTCGACGCGGAGCTCGCGCGCAACCGGCCGTCCGGCACCTCGGGGCACGGCCACGTCCGCAAGGACGGCAAGCGAGTGATCTCGACCGCCAGCCTGAGCTGCCATCCCATGGACAGCCTCGATTTCCAGATCGAGGACATGTACATCGTCGAGCGTCAGCAGCAGGCGCTGAACTCGCCGATGTTCAAGGTGGGGCCCATGGCGCGCCGCGTCGAGACGTCGCTGACGTTCTTCCAGGCCAACGTGCTCGACTGCGTGCCGCTCGAAGCCGCGCGCCCCGCCGCGGAGTAACGGCGGACGGAGCATGAATTCCGCGCCCTGGTACGCCCTGGCGTCGGCCGCGCTGTTCGGGCTCTCGACACCCCTTGCCAAGGCGCTGATCGGCCCGCTCGATCCGTGGTTCCTGGCGGGGCTGCTTTACCTGGGCTCGGGTGTGGGGCTTGGCGCCGTGCGCCTGGCGCGCGGCCGGCGGTCGGACCGGGCTGAGACGCCGCTAAGCCGCGCCGATGCGCCGTGGCTGGCGGGCGCCATCGGCTTCGGGGGCATCATCGGGCCGGTCCTGCTCATGGCGGGGTTGCTCCGCACCGACGGCGCGACCGCGTCCCTGCTCCTGACCTTCGAAGCGGTCGCCACGGCGACGATCGCGTGGTTCGTCACCCGCGAGAACGTGGATCGCCGGATCGCGCTGGGCATGGGGCTGATCGTCGCGGGCGCGGCGGTGCTTGCCTGGCCGGGCGATGCCCGCCTCGGCGACGCCGTGGGACCGCTGTGCGTGCTGGGCGCGGGCCTCGCGTGGGGCATAGACAACAACCTGACGCGCAAGGTGTCGCTGGCCGATCCGGTGCAGATCGCCCTGCTCAAGGGCCTGGTCGCCGGACCGGTCAACTTGGTCCTCGCGCTCGCCCTGGGCGCGAGCCTGCCAGCGCTCGGCATCGTCCCCGCGGCCCTGGCGGTAGGTTTCCTCGGCTACGGCGTCAGCCTGACCCTGTTCGTGGTCGCGCTGCGCCATCTCGGGGCGGCGCGGACCGGGGCGTACTACGCGACCGCGCCGTTCCTCGGCGCCGCGGCGTCGATTCCCATCCTGGGCGAGGCGATCACCGTTCCGCTGGTCGCGGCCGGCATCGTGATGGGCTTTGGCGTGTGGCTCCATCTGACCGAGCGTCACGAGCACGAGCATGAGCATGTCCGCCTGAGCCACAGCCATCGTCATCGCCACGACAGCCACCACGGCCACGGCCACGGTGCCGGCGACCCGCCCGGCGAGCCCCACACCCACGAGCACGTCCACGCCCCCCAGCGTCATACCCACCGCCACGCCCCGGACAGCCATCACCGCCACGGCCACCGCTGACGCGGCGCAATGGCCGGTTGGCGAGGCTTGCGGGATCGACCTATGCTTCGTCGTTGCCATGGTGGCCCGGAGCGCAACGTGACCTATCGCGGCGATGACGAGTTGGCGCGTCTGCTGAGCGCCGATCACGCGGGCCTGACGGTTCCCGAGGTCCGGGCGCTGGTGGCCGGCGTGCTCGCCGCGCCCGCCGGACCCGATCCCACGGCCTGGACGCGGCTGGTCGCGGCCGAACCTTCGCCCGCGCTGGTCGATCAGCTCCAGGCGCTTGCCGCGACCATGGCGCGGAAGCGCCGCGACGGCGAGGCCGGGCGCACGACGCGGCTCGCGGCGCTGCGCGCGGAACTCGTCCGGCGCGGGATCGACGGCTTCCTGGTGCCGCTCGCCGACGAGCACCAGGGCGAATACGTCCCGGCGCGCTCGTGCCGGCTGGCCTGGCTGACCGGCTTCACCGGCTCGGCCGGCATCGCCGTCGTGCTGGCGGACAAGGCCGCGATCTTCGTCGATGGGCGCTACACCCTGCAGGCGAAGGCGCAGGTGGACGGCGCTTCGTACGAGCACCGCCATCTGACCGATAGCCCGCCGGACGCCTGGATCGGCGAGCACCTGGGCGCGGGCCGGGTACTCGGCTACGACCCCTGGCTGCACACCAAGGCGGAGATCGACAAGCTCGCGCGCGCGGCGGCCCGGGCGAAAGCCCGGCTGGCGCCGACGACGTCCAACCCGATCGATGCCGTGTGGGCCGATCAGCCGCCGCCGCCGCTGGCGCCGGTGGTGGCGCACGACGTCGCGTTCGCCGGCCGGACGGCGGCCGACAAACGGGCCGAGGTCGCCGCCGCGCTTCGCGCCGAGGGCGCCGGCGCGGCGATCCTGACCGACCCGGCGTCGATCGCCTGGCTGCTCAACGTGCGCGGCGGCGACGTGCCCAACACGCCGCTGCCACTGGGCTTCGCCCTGGCGCGGGCCGACGGCCGGGTGGACCTGTTCATGGACGGGCGCAAGCTCGCCCCGGGCTTGCGCCAGCACCTGGGGCCCGAGGTCACGGTGCACGCGCCCGAAAGCCTGGGTCCGGCGCTGGCCGAGGCCGGGGCCGGCATCCTTGCCGATCCGAAGTCCATGGCGGCGTGGCTGTTCGACCGGGTCGCCGAGGCGGGCGGCACGATCGTCGAGGGCGCCGACCCGTGCGCCCTGCCGCGCGCGCGCAAGAACGCGACCGAGATCGCCGGGACGCGGGCCGCGCACGAGCGCGACGGCGTGGCGCTGGCGCGCTTCCTCGCCTGGCTCGCGTCCGAGGCCCCGAGCGGCCGTCTGACCGAGCTGGACGCCGCGGCCAGGCTGCTCGAGCTCCGATCCGAGGGCGAGCATTTCCAGGGGCCGAGCTTCGAGACGATCCCGGCGTTCGGCGCCAACGGTGCCATCGTCCACTACCACGCGAATGCCGAGACCAACCGCCGGCTCGAACCCGGTTCGCTGTTCCTGGTCGATTCCGGCGGCCAGTACCTGGACGGCACCACCGACGTCACCCGCACCCTCGCCGTCGGCATGCCGAGCCCGGCCATGCGGCGGGCGTTCACCGCGGTGCTCAAGGGCCACATCGCGCTGGCGCGGGCGCGCTTCCCCGCCGGCACGACGGGTTCCCAGCTCGACGCGCTGGCACGCCGGCCGCTGTGGGACCTGGGGCTCGACTACGACCACGGCACCGGCCACGGGGTCGGCAGCTACCTCGGCGTCCACGAAGGCCCGCAACGCATCAGCAAGGTGGCGAACGCGACCGCGCTGGATCCCGGCATGATCGTGTCCAACGAACCGGGCTACTACGAGACCGGGGCGTTCGGCATCCGCATCGAGAACCTGGTGCTGGTGGTCGAGGCCAATGCCGGCGCGGGCGGGCGGCCGATGCGCGCGTTCGAAACGCTGACCCGGGCGCCGATCGACCGCGCGCTGATCGACGTCGCCATGCTGGACGCCGCCGAGACCACGTGGCTCGACGGCTACCACGATACGGTCCGCGCCACGGTGGCGCCGAGGGTCGATGCGGCGACCCGGGCGTGGCTCGAGCAGGCGACGCGGCCGCTCGCGGGGACAGAAACATGAAACACGCGGGCGCGGCCGCGCTCGCGGCGCTCGCGCCGCTGCTCGCCGAGCTGCGCCACCTGCCCGGTCTGACCGAGCGCCGGCCGGGCGTGTTCTATCGTGGCAACGCCGCGTTCCTGCACTTCCACGAGGACCCGGCGGGGCTTTTCGCCGACCTCAAGCGGGACGGCGCGTTCGTGCGCTACCCGGCGAGCGTCGCCACGGACCGGCGGGCGCTCGTCAACGCGGCGCGGGCGGCGCTCGCACCGGCGAAATCGAAGGAGGCACGGCGATGCACGACCCGCTGACGACGACGCCGACCGGCAAGACGCGGGCGCGCGCGCTCGGCATCCCGTTCGACGGCAAACCGGGCCGCAACAACGCGATTACCGACGTTCCCGGCGTCGAGGTCGGATACACGACGCTGATCTCCGGCGACGGTCCGCTCGTGGTCGGGCGTGGGCCCGTGCGCACGGGCGTGACGGCGATCCTGCCGCGCGGCCGCGCCGGCGCCCAGCCCTGCTTCGCCGGGTCGTTCAGCCTGAACGGCAACGGCGAGCTGACCGGGACGATCTGGATCGAGGAGGCCGGGCGCCTCGAGATGCCGATCACCATCACCAACACCCACAGCCTGGGGATGGCGCGCGACGCGACGATCCGCTGGTGGGCGGCGAACAAGCCCGAGTTCACGGATAGCTGGGCCCTGCCGACCGCGGGCGAGACCTACGACGGCTACCTCAACGACATCAACGGTTTCCACGTCCGCGAGGAGCACGTGCTGGCGGCGCTCGACGGCGCCCGCGGCGGGCCGATCGACGAAGGCAGCGTCGGCGGCGGCACGGGCATGATCTGTTACGAGTTCAAGGGCGGCTCGGGCACCGCGTCGCGCTTGGTTCGCTACGGCGACGGCGAGTACGTCGTCGGCGCGTTCGTTCAGGCCAACTTCGGCCGGCGCCACCAGCTCGCCATCGCCGGCGTCCCCATCGGCCGGCACATCCCCGATGGCACGTTCCGCGACACGGACAGTGGCTCGATCATCGCCGTGGTGGCGACCGACGCCCCGCTGCTGCCCCACCAGCTCAAGCGGCTCGCCCGGCGCATCGGGCTCGGCGTCGGCCGCTCGGGCTCGATCTCGGGGCACGGCTCGGGCGACATCTTCCTCGCGTTCTCGACCGCCAACGGCGAGGCCAACGCGGCGCGCGACGGCGTGGCGGCGCTCGCCATGATCCCCGAGCATCGGCTCGACCCGTTGTTCGAGGCGGTGATCCAGGCGACCGACGAAGCCATCGTCAACAGCATGACCGCCAACGCGACGATGGTCGGCCGCGACGGCCACACGGTGCTGGCGCTGCCTCACGATCGAGTGATCGAGCTCTTGCGCCGCTATGGTCGAAGTGGCTGATTCGCCGGGAAAATCGGGCGCGCCACCGGTGGTCTTCGAGGCCCGGGCGCGGGTTCGTCCGGGCTGGCAGGGTCCAAAGGCGCGTGCTAGCTTGCGGTCCGGACGAGCCTGGATTCGCCGGCGGTGACGCCAAGCCAACGGCGGGTCAGCCGTGCAATTGCCAGGGAGCCAACCGATGAATCTCGACATGAAGAAGTTCAAGGACGACCTGTGGTCGGGTCGCATGACCCGGCGCGACTTCAAGCGGAGCCTGGCCGCGGTCGGGCTTTCCATGACCGCGGTGCCGCTTGCCGGACGGCGGGCGGCCGCCGACCCGGAAGGGGAGCCGGTGTTCTATCTGTGGGCCGGCTACGAGGTCCCGGAGATCCTGCCGGCCTACTACGATAAGTACGGGCATGGCCCGGAATACTCGCTGTTCGGCGACGAAGACGAGGCGCTGGCCAAGATGGCGGCCGGCTTCAAGCCCGACATCACCTTCCCGTGCTCGTACAAGGTGCAGAAGTGGTACGACTACGGCTTCCTCGGCCCGATCGACACCTCGCGCCTCAGCAACTGGAACGACATCTTCCCCAGCCTGCGCGCGATGGACGTCGTCACGATCAACGACGAGACGGTATGGGTGCCCGTCGATTGGGGCCAGACCTCGGTGCTGTTCCGCACCGACCTGGCGCCCGAGTACGTCGGCAACCACTCCTGGAAGATCCTGTGGGATCCCAAGTACGCGGGCCGGCTCGCCATGTTCGACAGCCTGATCGACGGCGTCGCCGTCGCGGCGATCCTGGCGGGCGTCGATCCGTTCGGCTTCGGCCCCGGCGAGGACATGGAGAAGGTCCGCGCGCTGCTGAAGGAGCAGCTCCCGCTGCTGCGCTTCTACACGAACGACATGACGAGCGTCGAGCAGGCCCTGGCTTCGGGCGAGCTGATCGCCGCGGCGACCTGGAACTCCTCCTACGCCACGATGAAGCGGGAAGGCTACCCGGTCGAATTCATGAACCCGAAGGAAGGCGCGATGACGTGGGTGTGCGGCCTATCGCTGATCCGCGGCACGGAGTTCGTCGAGAAGGCGCACGAGGTGATCGACGCCATACTCGATCCGCGCTCCCGTTCGTGGGAGACGGTCAACTGGGGCTACGGCGGGTCGACCATGGGCGGTTTCGCCATGGTGGACGACGAGACGCTCGCCGGGCTCGGCCTGCCGCGCGACCCGGACATTCTGCTGAAGTCCGGCATTTTCCAGGCGCCCATGAAGTTCGAGGCGGAGATCTCGACCATGTTCGAAGAGGTCAAGGCCGGCGTGTGACGGATCGGCCCGACCTGGCCTAGACTGTGGACCGCCGCCCTTGGGGCGGCGGTCTTCGTTTGCGACGGAAACCGCGATGCCGCTCGATCCCGCCCACGCCGCCACGCCTTCCGGCAAGCCGCGCGCGCGGGCGATCGGCGTGCCGTTCGACGGCGCGCCCGGCGCCTGGAACGCCATCACCGACGTCCCCGGCCTCGAGGTCGGTTACACGACCCTGATCGAGGGCGACGGCCCGCTCGTCGTCGGCCGGGGCCCGGTGCGCACAGGAGTCACCGCGATCCTGCCGCGCGGGCGCGTGGGCGTCATGGACCCGGTGTTCGCCGGGACCCACGACCTCAACGGCTGGGGCGAATTGACCGGCACGCACCGAATCGACGCCGCCGGGCTGTGCGGCGGGCCGATCCTGATCACCAACAGCATGTCGGTCGGCGTGGTGCGCGACGCGGCGGCGCGCTGGCTGGCCGAAGGGCGCGACCCGGAGCGCCTGATGGACCTCATGGGGCTCGGCATGCGGGTGGTCGGCGAAACCTACGACGGACGGCTCAACGACATCGTCGGCCAGCACGTCCGCCCCGCCCACGTCGTCGCCGCGATCGAGGGCGCGAGCCACGGCCCGCTCGAGCTGGGCAGCGTCGGCGGCGGCACCGGCATGATCGCCTACGAGTTCAAGGGCGGCTCGGGCAGCGCCTCGCGCGTCGCCGAAACCGCGGTCGGGCGATACACCGTCGGCGTTTTCGTCCAGGCGAACCACGGGCGACGGAGCGATCTGATCGTCGCCGGCCTGCCGGTCGGGCGCGAGCTCGGCGGGCCGGAGCCGGCGCCCGAGCGCGGCTCGATCATCGCGCTGGTGGCGACCGACGCGCCGCTGTTGCCGCCGCAACTCCGGCGCATCGCCCAGCGCTTCGGGCTGGGGCTCGCGCGCACCGGCGCCATCGCGCGCAACGGCTCGGGCGACATGTTCGTGGCCGTCTCGACCGCGAACCCGGGAACGCTGGCGGCGACCGACGGTTTGCGCCGGGCGGATTTCCTGCACGACGTCCACATCGACCCGCTGTTCGAGGCCACGGTCCAGGCGGCCGAGGAAGCGGTCATCGACGCCATGGTCGCCAACGAGGCCATGACCGGGCGCGACGGCATCACGGTGCCGGCGCTGCCGCATGGTCGCTTGGCCGAAATCCTCGGCCGTCACGGCCGGCTGGCGGAGGCGTAATACCAACGGCCCCTGTTATCGACTCCTCCCAATGAAAGCCGTCATGGCGAGGCGTTGGGGCGGTGCCCCCGCCCCAACGGAAGCCCGACGAAGCCATCCAGGGCCTGTAGGAACCGGCGTGGCGGCCCTGGATCGCTTCGCCTTCGGCTCGCGATGACGGACCAGAAAGGGATCGGACAGGTCAGCATCGAGGGCCGTTGGTATGAAGCGCTTTCTTCGCGTGGCCCGAAGCGCCCCCCTCACGCCCGGCCGGCGATCAGGGCCCGCCAGGCGTCCTCGTCGAGCACCGTGACGCCGAGCTCGCGCGCCTTGGCCGCCTTCGAACCGGCGTCGGCGCCGACCACCATCAGGTCCGTCTTGCGCGAGACCGAACCCGCGACGGTCGCGCCCAGCGTCTCGGCCGTGGCCTTGGCCTCGCTCCGCGTCATGGTGGCAAGCGTGCCGGTGAACACGACCGTCTTGCCGGCGAGCACGCCGGCCGCGTGGCCCGCCACGTCGGTCACGTCCACTTGGGCCAGCAGGTCGTCGAGCATGTCCCGGTTGTGCCGCTCGGCGAAGAAGGCGCCGAGCTCCTCCGCCACGGCCGCGCCGACCTTGTCGATCTCCACGAGCTCGGCCCGCGCGTCCACATCGTCCTTGGCGAGCGCCGCCATGGCCTTGCGCCAGGCTTCGCGCGAGCGGTAGCGCCGGGCGAGCAGCCGCGCCATGCCTTCGCCCACGCGCCGGATGCCGAGGGCGTAGAGGAACCGATCGAGCGGGATCTTCCGCCGCGCCTCGATCGCGCGGAACAGTTTGGTGGCGGAAACCTCGGTCCAACCCTTCTCGAAAGCCCGTTTCAGCCCGTCCAACCCGTGGCTGCGTTCGAGCGTGAAGATGTCGGCCGGGGCGCGTATCAACCCCGCCGCGTGGAACGCGGCGATCTGCTTCTCGCCCAGGCCCTCGATGTCGAAGGCGTCGCGGCCGACGAAGTGGCGCAGCCGCTCGACCGCCTGGGCCGGGCAGACCAGCCCGGCCGTGCATCGGCGCACCGCGTCGCCCTCCTCGCGCACGGCCGCGCTGCCGCACACCGGGCACGTTGTCGGGAAGTCGAAGGGATGTGTCCGCTTGGGCCGGTGCTCGGGGACGACGCGCACGACCTGGGGGATGACGTCGCCCGCGCGCTGGATCTCGACCGTGTCGCCGATCCGGATGTCCTTGCGCGCGATCTCGTCTTCGTTGTGCAGCGTCGCGCGCTGGACGACGACGCCGCCGACTGTGACCGGCGCGAGGTGCGCGACCGGCGTCAACGCCCCGGTACGCCCGACCTGGACCACGATGTCGTTGACGACGGTCTCGGCCGTCTCGGCCGAGAATTTGTGGGCGATCGCCCAGCGCGGGGTGCGTCCGATGTTGCCGAGCCGGGCCTGCCAGTCGAGCCGGTCGACCTTGTAAACGACGCCGTCGATGTCGTAGGGCAGGGTTGCGCGTCCGGCGCCGAGGGTGCGCCAGACGCCGAGCGCGTCGTCGAGCCCGGCGCACGACGTGGCGCGCGGGTTGACGGGAAAACCGAACGAACCCAGCCGCTCCAGGACTTCCCAATAGGTCGCGCCGAGCGGCTCGCTGGTCGTGCCCCAACCGTAGGCGAAGAAGCGGAGCGGCCGGTCCGCGGTCACCTTCGGATCGAGCTGGCGCAGGCTGCCGGCGGCCGAATTGCGCGGGTTGGCGAAGCTGGGCTCGCCCGCCTTCTCGCGCGCCACGTTGAGCGCGAGGAAGTCCTTGCGCTCCATGTAGACCTCGCCGCGCACCTCGAGGCGTGCGGGAATCTCGCGCCCCCGCAGCCTGGGGGGCACGCCCTTGACCGTCGCCAGGTTGCGCGTCACGTCCTCGCCGGTCGTGCCGTCGCCCCGGGTCGCGCCCTGGACAAAAACGCCGTCCCGGTAGCCGAGCGAGACCGCCAGACCGTCGATCTTGGGATCCGCCACCAGGGCGACCCCATCCTCGGCGGCGAGCCCGAGGAACCGGCGCACGCGGTCGACGAACGCCCGGACGTCGGCCTCGTCGAAGGCGTTATCGAGCGACAGCATCGGCACGGCGTGGCTGACCTTGGCAAAACCGCCCGACGGAGCGGCGCCGAGGCGCCGGCTCGGGCTGTCGGGGCGGACCAGATCGGGAAAGCGCGCCTCGATCGCGTCGTTGCGTTGGCGCAGGGCGTCGTAGGCGGCGTCGGAGATTACGGGATCGGACTCCTGGAAATAGAGGCGGTCGTGGCGCGCGATCTCGGCCGCGAGGCGTTTGAGTTCCGCCGCGGCCCGCGCCCGCGTCAGCTCCGCCGTCGGGGTCTCGCGCTTGGCCGCGCTCACGACGCCCCAGCCCGGATCAGGCTTTCGGCGGCCGCCCGGGCCTCGGCGGTGACGTGGGCGCCGGCGAGCATGCGCGCGATCTCCTCCTCGCGGGCCCGGGCGTCGAGGCTGGCCACGGCGATGGTCGCCTTGCCCTTGCGCGTGTCCTTGACCACGCGCAGATGGTGCCCGGCGCGCGCCGCGATCTGGGGCGAGTGGGTGACGACCAGAACCTGCCGGTCGCGCCCGAGGCGGGCGAGCCGGGCGCCGACCGCGTCCGCCACCGCGCCGCCGATGCCGCTGTCGACCTCGTCGAACACGAGCACCGCGGCGCCGGCCGCGCGGGCGAGCACGACCTTGAGCCCGAGCATGAAGCGCGCGAGTTCGCCGCCCGAGGCGATGCGGTTGAGCGGCCCAGGCTCGGCGCCCGGGTTGGTCGCCACCTGGAACACGATCCGCTCGGCGCCGTCGGCACTCCACGCCTCGAACGGGCGCGGCTCGATGCCGACCCGGAAGGTCGCCTCGCCGAGCTTGAGCGGCGCGAGCTCGGCGGCGAGGCGGCGTTCGAGCTCGCGCGCCGCGGCCTCGCGCTTGGCGCCGAGCGCCCGCGCGGCCTCGCGTACGGCGGCCTCGGCCGCGGCCAGGTCGCGCCCGAGCCCGGCGTTCGACGCCGCCGCCGCCTCGAGCGCGGCCAGGCGCGCGGCCTGGCGCTCGGCCTCCACCGGCAGCTCGTCGGGCGCGACCGCCAACTTGCGCGCCAGAGCGCGCAGCGCGAACAGCCGCTGCTCGACCTCCTCGACCCGGCGCGGCTCGGCGTCGAGGCCACGCCCCGCCGCCTCGACCAGCTCGAGTGCTTCGCCGGCCTCGATCCGGGCGTGGGCGAGCGCCGCCACCGCGGCATCGAGCGAGCCAGCCGCCGCCTCGGCGACCCGGGCCACGGCGCGCTCGGCCATGCGCAGCCGCTCGGCCGCGCCGTC
>CAZGYG010000072.1:0-15418 GCA_964530335.1 uncultured Rhodospirillaceae bacterium
TCGGCCGCGGCCAGCGCGAGCTGATCATCGGCGACCGCCAGACCGGCAAGACCGCGGTCGCCATCGACACGATCCTGAACCAGAAGGCGATCAACGCCGGCGACGACGAATCGAAGAAGCTCTATTGCATCTACGTGGCATGCGGCCAGAAACGCTCGACCGTCGCCCAGATCGTCAAGACCCTGCAGGACAACGGAGCGCTCGCGTACACGGTCGTGGTCGCGGCGACGGCGTCCGAGCCCGCGCCGCTGCAGTACCTGGCGCCTTATACCGGCTGCACCATCGGCGAGTACTTCCGCGACAACGGCAGGCATGCGCTCATCATCTACGACGATCTGTCCAAGCACGCCGTGGCGTATCGCCAGATGTCGCTGCTGCTGCGCCGCCCGCCGGGGCGCGAGGCGTACCCGGGCGACGTGTTCTACTTGCATTCGCGGCTCTTGGAGCGCGCGGCGAAGCTCAACAAGGACAATGGCTCCGGCTCGCTGACCGCGCTGCCGATCATCGAAACCCAGGCCGGCGACGTGTCGGCCTACATCCCGACCAACGTCATCTCGATCACGGACGGCCAGATATTCCTGGAGACCGAGCTGTTCTACCAAGGCATCCGGCCCGCCATCAACGTCGGGCTTTCGGTCAGCCGCGTCGGTTCGGCCGCCCAGATCAAGGCGATGAAGCAGGTCGCCGGGCGCATCAAGCTCGAGCTCGCTCAGTACCGCGAGATGGCGGCGTTCGCCCAATTCTCGTCGGACCTCGACGCCTCGACCCAAAGGCTGCTCGCGCGGGGCGCGCGCCTGACCGAACTGCTGAAGCAGGGTCAGTACGCTCCCATGCCGGTCGAGGAACAGGTCGTCGTGATCTTCGGCGGGGTGCGCGGCTACCTGGACGGCATCGCCGTCGGCGCGATCACGAGGTTCGAGACCGAACTGCGCGCCGCGCTCAAGGCCAAGCACGGCGACATCCTGGAGGCGATCCGCCGCGACCAGGAGATCAAGCCGGAAACCGAGGCGAAGCTCACGTCGTTCTACGACGGCTTCGTCAAGAGTTTCGCCTAGGCTCTAGGCCATGGCCAACCTCAAGGCGCTCAGGCTGCGCATCCGCAGCGTCCGCTCGACGCAGAAGATCACGCGCGCCATGAAGATGGTGGCGGCATCGAAACTGCGCCGCGCCCAGGAACGCGCCGAGGCGGCCCGGCCCTACGCCGTGCGGATGGAGCGCATGGTGCGCTCGATCGCCACCAGCCTCGCCGGCGCCGAAGGCGCGCCGCCGCTGCTGGTCGGCACGGGCGCCGACAAGGTCCACATGCTGATCGTGGTGACCTCGGACCGCGGCCTGTGCGGCGGTTTCAACAGCTCGATCGCCCGCGCCGTGCGCCAGCGCATAGCCGAGCTCAAGCGCGACGGCCGCCAGGTGAAGCTCCTGTGCCTCGGGCGCAAGGGGCGCGACCAGTTGCGCCGCGATCACGCCGCGCTGATCGTCGAGACCATCGAAGGCATCGACCGCGGCTTCGGCTTCGCCAAGGCCGAGGCCATCGGGGCGCGCGTGACGCGCGCCTTCGAGGCCGGCGAGTTCGACGTGGCGACGATCGTGTTCAACCGCTTCAAGTCGGTCATCGCCCAGATCGTCACGTTCCAGCAGCTCGTGCCATTCGGCGCGCCCGAGCCCGCCGGCGACGGCGGCGGGCTCAAGGCGATCTACGAGTTCGAGCCGGACGAGAACGAGATCCTGGCCGAACTCCTGCCGCGCAACCTGGGCGTCCAGATCTACGGCGGGCTGCTGGAAAGCCAGGCGTCCGAGCAGGGCGCGCGCATGTCGGCCATGGACAGCGCCACCCGCAACGCGGGCGACATGATCAATCGCCTGACGCTCAACTACAACCGCACGCGACAAGCGGTGATCACCAGGGAGATCATCGAGATCGTGTCCGGCGCCGAGGCCCTATAGGGTCGCGGGCAAGGGCAAGGAACGGCGCCGAGGCGCCTGGAGGAGAGTGGGATGGAGAACGCGGTCGGTCGGATCACCCAGGTCATGGGCGCGGTGGTGGACGTGCAGTTCGAAGGAACGCTGCCCGCCATCCTGAACGCACTCCAATGCGACAACCAGGGACGTCGCCTGGTGCTCGAGGTGGCGCAGCACCTGGGCGAGAACACGGTTCGCACCGTCGCCATGGATTCGACCGAGGGCCTGATTCGCGGTCAGACCGTAAGCGATACGGGCGGCCCGATCCTCGTTCCGGTCGGCCCGGAGACCCTGGGCCGCATCCTGAACGTGATCGGCGAGCCGGTGGATGAACGGGGCCCGGTCACGACCAAGCGCAAGCTGCCGATCCACCGCCCCGCGCCTTCCTTCGAGGACCAGGCGGTCGAAACCGAAGTCCTGGTGACCGGCATCAAGGTCATCGACCTGCTCGAACCCTACCCGAAGGGCGGCAAGATCGGGCTGTTCGGCGGCGCCGGCGTCGGCAAGACCGTCATCATCATGGAACTCATCAACAATATCGCCAAGGCGCACGGCGGCTATTCCGTGTTCGCCGGCGTCGGCGAGCGCACGCGCGAGGGCAACGATCTCTACCACGAGATGATCGAATCGGGCGTCATCAAGCTCGATGGCGAAGGCTCCAAGGCCGCCCTGGTCTACGGCCAGATGAACGAGCCCCCGGGGGCGCGGGCCCGGGTCGGGCTCTCGGGCCTCACCCTCGCGGAGTACTTCCGCGACGAGGAAGGCCAGGACGTGCTGCTGTTCATCGACAACATCTTCCGCTTCACCCAGGCGGGGTCCGAGGTGTCGGCGCTGCTCGGGCGCATCCCGAGCGCGGTCGGCTACCAGCCGACGCTGGCGACCGACATGGGCAACCTGCAGGAGCGCATCACCTCGACGCGCAAGGGCTCGATCACGTCGGTCCAGGCGGTCTACGTGCCGGCCGACGACCTGACCGACCCGGCCCCGGCGACCTCGTTCACGCACCTGGACGCGACCACGGTGCTGTCGCGTCAGATCGCCGAGCTTGGCATCTACCCGGCCGTGGACCCGCTCGATTCGACCTCGCGCATCCTGGACGCGCGGGTCATCGGCGACGAGCACTACACGGTCGCGCGCGAGGTGCAACGCATCCTGCAGACCTACAAGTCGTTGCAGGACATCATCGCCATCCTCGGCATGGATGAGCTCAGCGAGGAGGACAGGCTCACGGTCGCCCGCGCGCGCAAGATCCAGCGCTTCCTGTCGCAACCGTTCTTCGTCGCCGAGGTGTTCACCGGCTCGCCCGGCGTGTTCGTGCCGCTGGCCGAGACGATCCGCGGATTCAAGGCGATCACGGCCGGCGAATACGACCACCTTCCCGAGTCCGCGTTTTACATGGTCGGCACCATCGAGGAAGCGATCGAGAAGGCCAAGCGGCTCGCCGCCGAGGCGGCCTGAGGCGCGCCATGGCCGAGGGCAAGGTCACGTTCGAACTCGTCGCGCCGGAGCGCCTGCTGGCCTCCGCCGAGGTCGACATGGTCGTCGTGCCGGGCGCCGAGGGCGACTTCGGCGTGCTGCCGGGGCACGCGCCGTTCATCTCGACCGTGCGCGCCGGCGTCATCGACGTGTACGACGGCAGCAAGGTGTCCGAGCGCATCTTCGTCGCCGACGGGTTTGCCGAGGTGACGCCGGAACGGTGCACCGTGCTGGCCGGCGAGGCCGTGCCGCTGGCCGAGATCGACCGCGCGGCGGTGGAGAAGCGCCTCCAGGAGGCCGAGCTCGATCTGCGCGACGCCGCGAACGACGACGAGCGGGCCGCGGCCGAGCGCCAGCTTGCCATGCTGCGGGCCATGCTCGAGGCCCAACGGGGTTGAAAGGGCAGGTGCTCGGAACCCCGGCAACGAGCGGACACGTCGCCGGAGGGAAACGTCGATCCCCGGTCTTGCGGGCGGCGCTGGAGTTTTTACATAATGGCGGCGCTCGCCCATCGCACGCAGGCCGGGACAAACCGTGAGCTGGCACTTGGACGACATCGCCTGGGGTGCGTTCGACCCGATGAAGGTGACGCCGGACCTGGTGCGAATCGCCAAGGCGGCGTGCCTGGTGGAACACAACGGCGGAGCCTACGGCGCGTACCTGTGCAGCGTGTTCCGCGACGACTCCGAGTTCTGCGCCACGGCGCGGACCTGGGGGGAGGAGGAAGTGAAGCACGGCGAGGCGTTGCGCCGGTGGGCCGAACTCGCCGATCCGTCGTTCGACTTCGACTCGGCCTTCGCCCGCTTCACCGCCAGGATTACGCTGCCGGTCGAGGCCAGTGAATCCGTGCGCGGCTCGCGCTGCGGCGAACTGATCGCGCGCTGCGTCGTCGAGGTGGCTACATCGTCGTACTACAGCGCGCTCAGGGATTCGAGCGACGAGCCGGTGTTCCGCGAGGTGTGCAGCCGCATCGCGGCCGACGAGTTCCGGCACTACCGCCTGTTCTACGACGCGATGCGGCGCTATCGCGAACGGGAACGTCCGGTCCTGCTGCGCCGGCTTTGGGTCGCGGCCCGCCGCCTGCTCGAGGCCGAGGACGACGAGCTCGCCTACGCCTATTACTGCGCCAACGCGATCGCGGAACCCTATCGCCGGTCGGCGTGCAAGACGGCGCACGGCCGGCTCGCCTTCGTCCACTACAGGCGGCAGCATGTCGAGCTGGGCGCCGCGATGGTGCTGAAGGCTGTCGGCCTGCGGCCGCAAAGCTGGTACGGACGCCTGATCGGCGCCCTGCTCGCCCGCCTGATCGGCCTGGGCGGCCTGGGCAGGCGCGCCCCTACGGCCGCCGCCGCGTGACAGCGGACATCGACGGACCGCCTCAGGACGCGAGCGACCGGAACTCCGCGACGACTCGTTCGTAGACCGCGCGCTTGAACTCGACCGTCAGGCGCGGCAGGTCGGCGGCGGCGACCCAGCGCCAGGCGACGAACTCCGGGTGGGGTGTGGCGTCGAGCACGACATCGTCGTCATGGCCGAGGAAACGCAGCGCGAACCACTTCTGGCGCTGGCCGCGGTAGCGCCCGCCCCACAGGCGCGACGCGAGCCGCGGCGGCAAGTCGTAGTCGAGCCAGCCCGCCGCCTCGGCGACGATCTCGGCCGAGGTGACGCCGACCTCCTCGGCGAGCTCGCGCCGCGCTGCCGCGGCCGGCGCCTCGCCCCGGTCGATGCCGCCCTGGGGCATCTGCCAGGCGCCGGGCGTATCGGCGCGCTCGCCGACGAAGACCAGGCCGCGGCGGTCGAACAGGTAGAGGCCGACGCACGGCCGATAGAGCCGTTCGTCGGCGCCCTTGGCCGGCACGTCGTGGCCTAGTTGACCACGAGCTGCGAGCGGTACAGCGCGATGCCGTGCAGCAGATCGAGGGCGCGGGAGAGCTGATAGTCCTCGGGCGCCGCGTCTGCCGTTTCCTGGCCGTCCGCCGGCGGCTGCTCGGTTCCCGAGCTCCCGTCGGTGCCATCCGTGCCATCGGACTCGCCGGTGTCCTCGGTGCCCTCGCCGTTGGTCAGCACGTTGCGCAGATCGGCCTCGTGCCGTTCGGTGCCGCCGTCGATGACCTCGAGGCGCGCCTGCTCGACCTCGATGTCCGGCTCGATGCCGAGCGCCTGGATCGACCGTCCCGAGGGCGTGTAGTAACGCGCCGTGGTCAGCCGGATCGCGCCGTTCGAGCCGAGCGGCACGATCGTCTGCACCGAGCCCTTGCCGAACGACCGGGTGCCCAGGATGATCGCCCGGCGGTGGTCCTGCAGCGCCCCGGCGACGATTTCCGACGCCGACGCCGAACCGCCGTTGACTATGACGACGATGGGCAGGCCGCCGGCCAGATCGCCGGGCCGGGCGTTGAAGCGCTGCACGCTGTCGGGCCGCCGGCCGCGGGTCGAGACGATCTCGCCTTTGTCGAGGAACTCGTCGGATACGGCGACCGCCTGGTCGAGCAGGCCGCCCGGATTGTTGCGCAGATCGAGCACGATGCCCTCGAGCTTCGAGCCGAGGTCGCGCTTGAAGCCGTCGATCGCATCCTTGATCGCGCTGTCGGTGCGCTCGCTGAACTGCGTCACGCGGATGTAGCCGACGTTGTTCTCGACGCGCGAGCGAACCGACTGGATCTGGATGATGGCGCGGGTCAACGTCACGTCGAACGCCGCTTCCTCGCCTTCGCGCACGATGGTCAGGATGATGTCGGTGTTGACCGGACCGCGCATGCGATCGACCGCCTCGGACAACGTCAGGCCCATGACCGGCTCGCCGTCGAGGTGGGTGACCAGATCCCCGGGCTGGATCCCGGCGCGGAACGCGGGCGTGTCGTCGATCGGCGACACCACCTTGACCAGGCCGTTCTCGAGGGTGACCTCGATGCCGAGACCGCCGAACTCGCCCTTGGTCTGGACCGTCATCTCCTCGAAGCTTTCGGGGTTGAGATAGCTCGAGTGCGGATCGAGCGAGCTCAACATCCCGTTGATCGCCGCCTCGATGAGCTGGCTGTCGGTAACTTCCTCGACGTAATCGGCGCGCACGCGCTCGAAGACGTCACCGAACAGGTTGAGCTGCTGGTAGGTCTCGTTGCTTGCCGCGCCGAGCGGAGCGCTCAACGCCACCACGCCCGCCAGCGCCACGCCGGCGGCCGTCAAATATCTCGCGATCGTCATCACCCTTCGTCCTCGCTGAATGCTGTCCGTAGCGACGGAGCCGGATCGACCGGCTCGCCGGCGCGTCGGAGTTCGAAGTATAGCGCAATCCCGCTCGTGCCCTCGGCGCCCATAACGCCGACCGGCTCGCCGGCGACGAGTTGCTGGCCGACTCGCGCGTCGATTCGCGCGAAACCCGCCAGGACCGAATGATATTCGCCGCCATGCGCGATGATCAAGAGCTGCCCGAGATTTCGATAGGTTCCGGCGAACACGACCTGGCCGTCCGCCGGCGCGACCACCTGGCCGCCCGGGCGCGTCTCGATCACCAGGCCGCGCGCCACGATTCCCTCGGCGTTGGCCTCGCCGAAGCCACGCACGACCGGGCCGGCGGCGGGCACCAGCAGCGAAAACCCCGCCGATGCCGCCGGTACCGCCACCGGCACGATTTCGGCCTCGCCGGTCGATCCCTGGCTGCCCGCGGTCCGTGGCGGCGGCGTCGTGGGCATGGGCGGCAGCTTGACCCCCGCGGGGGCCACCGCCTCCGGTATATCGCCCTGGGCCGTTGAAACCTCACCCTCGGCGGCGAGTGCCAACACCAGGGCGCGCAGGTCCTCCGCCTCGGCCGCCAACTGCTCGGCGCGGGCCTCGGCCGACTCCTGGTCCTCCCGGCGCTGGCCGCGCAGCGCCGTGGTCTCGGCCAGCAGGGCCGCGGTGCGGCTCCGCGCGGCCTCGAGCTCGGCGCTCTTGGCGGCGCGTGCCGCCTGCTGGGCGGCCAGTTCGGCGCGCACGCCCGCCAGCGCCTCGAGTTCGCGCCCGAGCGCCGCGGCCTCCGCCTCGATGCCGGGCACCAGCGCGGCCAGTACGATGCCGGTATGGCGCACGTCGCCGAGCGTGCCCGGCATGACGACCAGCGCCTCGGGCGGGCGGCGCGCGATCCGGACGAGCGCGGCCAGGATCGTCGCCATCCCGTCGCGGCGCGCGGCCAGCGCGGCCGAGCGCTCGGCCTCCTTGGCCTCGAGCCCGGCCAACTCGATTTCGATCGCCGTCAGGCTCGCTTCGTGGCGCTGGACCTCGGCGGCGCGGGCCACGAGCTCGCCCTCCAGCGCGCTCATCCGTTGGGTCAGGGCGGCCACGTCCTGGTCCAGGGCCGCCGCCTGCTCGCGGGTTTCGGCCAGGCGCGACTCGACGTCGGCCAGGCGCTCGGTCGCGTTGTCCTCGGCCAAGGCCGGGGCCGAAATCAGCCACGCGATCATGGCCATGGCCGCGCCGGCCAAGCAACGCTCAGGCATGGGCGCGCCGAACATCGGACCTCCGTTGGGCGATCAGCGAAGAGCCGGTCATCGCGGCCGGCCGGGAAATCCCGAGCAGCTCGAGCAGCGTCGGCGCCACGTCCGCCAGCCGGCCGTCGCGCAGGCCCGCCACGTCGGGTGCGCCGACCAGCACGACCGGAACCCGGTTGAGCGTGTGGGCCGTGTGCGGCTGCCCGGTCCCGTCGTCGAACATCTGCTCGGCATTGCCGTGGTCCGCGGTGACCAGAAGCGTCCCGCCCGCCGCCGCCACCGCCTGAACAAGGCGCCCGAGGCAGCCGTCGACGGCCTCGATGGCGGCGATGGCGGCCCGATGGTTGCCGGTGTGGCCGACCATGTCGGCGTTGGCGTAGTTGACGACGACGACGTCGTAGCGCCCGCTGGCGATGGCCGCCACCAGCCGGTCGGTCACCTCCGCCGCCGCCATGGCCGGTACCAGGTCATAGGTCGCCACTCTGGGCGAAGGCACGAGAATGCGATCCTCGCCCTCGAACGGCTGCTCGCGCCCGGCGTTGAAGAAGTACGTGACGTGCGCGTACTTCTCGGTCTCGGCGATGCGCAACTGGCGGAGCCCGGCGGCGGACACGAGCTCGCCGAACGTCGCCGACAGGTCGAGCGGCGGGAACAGGGTCGCCATGAAACCGTCGAGCCCGCCGCCGTAGTCGGTAATGCCGACGACCGAGGCGAAGGCTGCGCGGCGTTTCCGCGCGAACCCGTCGAACCGGGGGTCGACCAGCGCCGCCAGGATCTGGCGCACGCGGTCGGCCCGGAAGTTGGCCATGATCAGGCCGTCGCCATCTGTTATGCCACGATAGTCGCCGATCACCGTGGGCGGCATGAATTCATCCGTCGAATCAACCTCATACGCGGCCTCGACCGCCGCCGCGGCGGTCGCGGCGCGCGGTCCCTCGGCGGCCACGAGGGTCGCCAGCGCCAGCGCCGTGCGCTCCCAGCGCCGGTCGCGGTCCATCGCGTAGTAGCGGCCGCCGACCGTGACGATCCGGGCGTCGCGCCCGGCGAACGTCGATTCGAGGGCCGCCAGGAAGCCCCGCGCGCTGCTGGGCGGGGTGTCGCGTCCGTCGAGGAAGGCGTGGACGCGGACCGGGATCCCGGCGTCGGCGACGATCGCCGCCAGCGCCGCCATGTGGTCCTGATGGCTGTGCACGCCGCCGGGCGAGACCAGCCCCATCAGGTGGCAGACGCCGCCGGTTGCCTTGACGCGCGCGATATGTTCGAGCAACGCCGGGTGGCGGGCGAGCGAGCCGTCGGCGATGGCGCGGGCGACGCGCGGCAGGTCCTGCATGACCACGCGCCCGGCCCCCAGGTTGGTGTGCCCGACCTCGGAATTGCCCATCTGCCCCTCGGGCAGGCCGACGTGGTGCTCCGAGGCGTCGAGCCGGGCATGGGGCCACGCCGCCTTGAGGCGGTCCCAGTTCGGCGTGCGCGCGTCGCGGATGGCGTTGGGCCCCGGCTGGTCGTCGTCGCCCCAGCCATCGAGCACGCAAAGGACGACCGGGCGCGGCCGGGCGGCGAAAGCTGTCATCGGGGGCATCCTAGCACGGCAATCCTCAGTTTTGGTCCGGCCCGCGCCCATCTAGCGACGGCCCGTCTAGCGATGATACGGGTGGCCAGCAAGCAGGCTCGCGGCGCGCCAGAGCTGCTCGGCCAGCAGGACCCGGACCAGCAGGTGAGGCCAGGTCATGGGGCCGAGCGACAGGCGGGCGTCGGCGCGGGCCAGCACCGCCGGGTCCAGGCCGTCCGCGCCGCCGATCACGAAGGCGAGCTCGCGCACGCCGCCGTCGCGCCAGCGCGCGAGCTGCCGGGCGAACGCCTCGCTCGACAGCGACCGCCCCTCGACGTCCAGAGCCACGACGGTGGCGCCGGCGGGCAGGGCCGCCAGCAGGGCCTCGCCTTCCAGCCGGCGCCGGTCGGGTCGCGCCGAGGCGCGCACCTCGACGACGCGCGCGGGCCACGGCAGGAGGCCGAGGTAGCCGGCGACCAGCATGGATTCCGGGCCATCCCGGGCCCGTCCGACCGCGACGACGACGACGGCGAACGTGCCGGGCGGCGCGCTCAGACGGCGACCGCGCCTTCCCCGGGCAAGTCTACCGACCACATCTTCTCCAGGTTGTAGAGCGAGCGCATCTCGGGCCGGAACAGGTGCACGACGACGTCACCCAGGTCGATCAGGACCCAGTCGCAGCCGGGGCGCCCCTCGACGCCCAGCACCGCCCACGGCGTGCCCTTGACCCCTTCGACGAGACGTTCGGTGAGAGCGTCGATCTGACGCCGGGATTGGCCGGATGCGATGACGAAGGCATCCGCCACGGTGGACTTGCCGGCCAGGTCGACGGTGACGATCCCCTCGGCCTTGCCATCTTCGAGCACGCTCCGGGTGAGGTCCACCAGGCCGTTCCGGGCGCGCGAGGTCTTCCTACGTATGTGCCCTTCCTCCTTTGTTCGTCCGTGCCTTGGCACGGATCGCGCTGGCCGACGCCGGGTGGCGCCGGCCACGAACCAGAAGCCAAGCCGGCGGCGTGGCGTTCGCCAGCGACCGGGCCATCCGCGGCGGCCGGCGGAACCGGGCGAAACGGCGCGCCGCCCGGCCCGCGGTGACCCTTAGAGAATAGGTAGGCCGGTCGAGCACCGCAATCGGTAGCGTATGAAAGATCCGTGTCCAGCCCTGCCAACGGCCGATCTGGCCCAGGTTATCGGCGCCCATAAGCCAGACGAAGCTGAGGCGCGGGAACGCCCGGCGGAGCCGGGACACCGTATCGACCGTGTAGACCGTGCCGAGCAGCCCTTCCAGCGGGCCGACTCGGATGCGCCGGTCGGCGGCGGCGGCGCGGGCGCCGCGAACCCGGCCGGCAAGATGGCTCATGCCGGACCTCGGCTTGAGCGGGTTCTGCGGGCTGACCAGCCACCACACCTCGTCGAGCCCGAGCCGGCGCAGCGCCCACAGGCTGATGTGCCGATGGCCGGCGTGGGCGGGGTTGAACGAGCCGCCCAGCAGGCCGATCCTCGGCCGGGGCGCGGGCCCGGGGCCGAATGCCGCGCGAAGGATCCCGTTGGGCGTCAGGGCCGGACCTGGCCGGAGCCGCGGACGACGTACTTGAAGGTCGTCAACTGCTCGGCGCCCACCGGCCCGCGCGCGTGCAGCCGCCCCGTGGCGATGCCGATCTCGGCGCCCATGCCGAACTCGCCGCCGTCGGCGAACTGGGTCGAGGCGTTGTGCAGCACGATGGCGCTGTCGACCTCGGCCAGGAACCGCGCCGCGGCCGCCGCGTCCCCGGTGACGATCGAATCCGTGTGGTGCGAGCCGTGGCGGTTGACGTGCGCGATCGCGCCGGCGACGCCGTCGACCGTGCCGACGGCGAGGATCGCATCCAGGTATTCGGTGTCCCAGTCGGCGGGGGTCGCCGGGCGCACCCGCTGGTCGAGCGCGCACACGGCGGCGTCGCCGCGCAGCTCGCAACCCGCCGCGATCAGGGGCTCGATCACGGCCCGCATCGCCGTGGGCGCGAGTCGGCGATCGAACAGCAGCGTCTCGGCCGCGCCGCACACGCCGGTGCGCCGCATCTTGGCGTTGAGCGCGATCCTGGCCGCCATGGCGACATCGGCGGCGCCGTCGATGTAGACGTGGCAGTTGCCGTCCAGGTGGGCGAACACGGGTATCCGGCTTTCGGCCTTGACCCGCTCGATCAAGCTTCGACCGCCACGCGGCACCACCACGTCGATCAGATCGTCCAGGGCAAGCAACTCGCCGACCGCGGCGCGGTCGCGGCTGGCCACGAGCTGGACCGACGCGGCCGGCAGGCCGGCCTCGGCCAGCCCGGCATGGAGCGCGGCGACGATGGCGGCCGAGGACTCCAGGCTGTCGCCGCCGCAGCGCAGGATCGCCGCGTTGCCGGCCTTCAGGCACAGCCCGGCGGCGTCGGCGGTGACGTTGGGCCGCGCTTCGTAGATGACGGCGACGACACCCAGGGGCACGCGCACCCGCTCGATGCTAAGCCCGTTCGGCCGCCGCCACGCCGCCAGCACCGTGCCCACGGGATCGTCGAGCCCGGCGACCGCCTCCAGCCCGGCGGCCAGGGCCTCGATCCGGGCATCGTCGAGCATCAGCCGATCGAGCATGGCGGCGCTCGCTCCGCCCTCGCGCGCCCGGGCGAGATCGCGTCCGTTGGCGGCGAGGATCGTTCGGGCACCGCGAATCGCCCTGGCCGCCGCGCGGAGCGCCGCGTCCTTCGTCGTGGCCGAGGCCAGGCCGAGCACGTGCTGCGCCGCGCGCGCGGCCACGGCCATGGCCCTTATTTCACCGCTCTCCGCGGCTCGGGTTTCGGCGGGGCGCGCGGTCATCGCTCGATCAGCACCAGGTCGTCGCGGTGGATCATTTCCTCGCGGCCACGGTAGCCGAGGATGGCCTCGATTTCACGGCTCTTGTGCCCGGCGATGCGGGCCGCGTCCGCATGGGCGTAGGCCGAAAGCCCGCGCGCGACCTCGTGCCCGGCCGGGTCGCTGACGCTGACCGCGTCGCCCCGCCCGAAGCTGCCCTCGACCCGGACGACGCCCGCCGGCAGCAGGCTCTTGCCGGCCAGCAGCGCCGTGACGGCGCCGGCATCGACCACCAGCGCTCCGCTCGGCTTGACCGCGCTGGCGATCCAGCGCTTGCGCGCCGTGCGCGGGCTGCCCTGGGCCAGGAACCAGGTCGCGCGAGCGCCTTCGGCGATGGCTCGCAAGGGGTGCGCCTCGCGGCCGTCGGCGATAACCATGTGGCAGCCGGCGCCCTGGGCGATGCGGGCGGCCATCAGCTTGGTCACCATGCCGCCGGAGGAATCGCCCGGGCGGAGGGGGCCGGCCATCGCTTCGATCGCGGGCGTCACGGCGGCGACCTCGGGCACCAGGCGGGCGTCCGGATCGAGCTTGGGGTCGCGCTCGTAGAGCCCGTCGATGTCGGACAGCAGCACCAGCACGTCGGCCTCGGCCATCTGGGCGACGCGGGCGGCCAACCGATCGTTGTCGCCGAAGCGGATCTCGGCGGTCGCCACCGTGTCGTTCTCGTTGATGACCGGGACGGCGCCGAGCCGGAGCAGCGTGGCGATGGTGCCGCGCGCGTTCAGGTGCCGGCGGCGGGATTCGGTGTCCTCGAGCGTGAGCAGGAGCTGGGCGGTCGCGAGCCCGTGCCGGCCCAGCGCCTCCTGGTAGGCGTGGGCAAGCCGGATCTGGCCGCTGGCGGCGGCGGCCTGCTGCTCCTCCAGCCGCAGGTCTTTGGCCCCCAGGGCGAGCAGGCGGCGGCCGACGGCGATCGCGCCCGAGGTGACGATCAGCACCTCCTTGCCGCCGGCGCGCAAGCCGGCGACATCCTCGGCGAGGGCGTCGAGCCAGGCCTGGCGGATGCGCCCGCTTGGCCCTTCGACCAGCAGCGCCGAGCCGATCTTGACCACAACGCGCCGGGCCGCGACGAGCCGGTTCGTCACGACGCGAGCTCCCGCGCCGGTTGCCGCTCCTGCTGGACATGGCGGGCGAGGGCGCGCAGCACCTCGGTCACCCCGGCCCCGGTCGCCGCCGACATGACCAGAACCGGGCCACCCGCCGCCCGCGCCAACGCCCGTTGTCGTCGCGCCGTCGTCGCCGTGTCGTTGGCGTCCATTTTGTTGAGCGCGGTCACGCACGGCTTGGCCGCCAGGCCATGGCCGTAAAGCGCGACCTCGCGCCGGATCGCGCGCCAGTCCTTGACGACGGTCGACGACGTAACGTCGACGATATGGAGCAGGACCGGGCATTTCTCGACGTGGCCGAGGAACCGGACGCCGAGCCCGGCGCCCTGGTGCGCGCCGGCGATCAGCCCCGGCAGGTCGGCGATCACCAGCTCGCGCTCGTCCACCTGCGCGACGCCGAGCTGGGGAATAAGCGTGGTGAACGGGTAATCGGCGATCCTGGGTCGCGCCCGGCTGACCGCGGCCAGGAACGTGGACTTGCCCGCGTTGGGCAGGCCGACCAGCCCGACGTCGGCGATGAGCCGGAGGCGAAGCCGTATGGTCGCCTCGACCCCCGGCTCGCCTGGGTCGGCCCGGCGTGGCGCGCGGTTGGTCGACGACTTGAAGCGGACGTTGCCCCGGCCGCCTTGCCCGCCGCGGGCGATGACGGCGCGCTCGCCGGGCCGGGCGAGCTCGACCAGCACGGTTTCGCCGTCCTCGGCGAGCACGGCCGTGCCGGGGGGCAACTTGAGCACCACGTCGCGCCCGTCGGCGCCGGTGCGCTGGCGTCCGGCGCCGCCCCGGCCGTGCTGGGCCTTGAAATGCTGGCGAAACCGGTAGTCGATCAAGGTGTTGAGGTTGGCGACCGCCTCGACGACCACATCGCCGCCCCGCCCGCCGTCGCCGCCGTCGGGGCCGCCGAATTCGACGTATTTCTCGCGTCGGAAGCTCAGGCAGCCGGCCCCGCCGTCGCCGCTGCGGATGTAGATCTTGGCTTCGTCGAGGAATTTCATGGCGCCCGACCCCGCGGCCGGACGCTCACGCGGCGGCGCGGCGTGCCGATCAGTCCAGCGGAAGCTTGGCCCGCGGCGCGCTGGGCTCGGCGACGATGGCGATGAACTGCCGATCGCTGCGGCCACGGCTGAACTTGATCTTGCCGTCGGCGGTGGCGAACAGGGTGTGGTCCTTGCCCATGCCGACGTTGTCGCCGGGGTGGAATTTGGTGCCGCGCTGGCGCACGAGGATGTTGCCGGCGCGCACGAGCTGGCCGCCGAACAGCTTGACGCCGAGGTATTGGCCGGGCGAATCGCGCCCGTTGCGCGAGGAGCCGCCGGATTTCTTGTGCGCCATGGCCGTGCCTCCCGTTTGCCGTCAGGCCGCGTCGATGCCGGTGATGCGCAGCACCGTCTGGTGCTGGCGGTGGCCGCGCTTGCGGCGATAGTTCTTCCGCCGCTCCTTCTTGAACACGATGATCTTGTCGGCGCGGGACTGTTCGACGATTTCCGCCGTCACCCGCGCGCCCGCCAGCACGGGCTGGCCGACCTTGACCTCGGCGCCCTGGCCGACCATGAGCACGCGCTCGAACGCGATGCTGCCGCCGGCCTCGCCGGGCAGCCGCTCGACCGTGATGACGTCGTCCTTGGCGACCCGGTACTGCTTGCCGCCCGTCTCGATCACCGCGAACATGGACTTCTCTCGATGCTGCAACGGGGCCGTACCGCTCCCAAACGGCGAAGAGCCGAGGGACGACGGCCTGGAACCACCGGGAACGCGCGAATATAGCCGGCGAAAGGCCGGAGTCAACCATAGGCGCCTCGATCTGTCGGCGGCGCCTGAAGTTTTGACCGGGCGGGGCGGCTGCGTTAGGCTCCGCGCCCCGGATCGCCGGGCCCGTTCGCCGGGCCAGAATCAGGATTTGCGCCTCGCCGGAGGGGTGCCGGAGCGGTCGAACGGGGCGGTCTCGAAAACCGTTGTGCCCTTACGGGCACCGTGGGTTCGAATCCCACCCCCTCCGCCAGC
>CAZGYG010000073.1:0-15271 GCA_964530335.1 uncultured Rhodospirillaceae bacterium
CCGCTTGCGCGTCTACGTACAGCCGCTTGCGCGTCTACGTACAGCCGCTTGCGCGTCTACGTACAGCCGCTTGCGCGCGCCGGCCGCTGACCGTAACGTGGGCTCGACGGTCCCCTCGACGAGGGGGGCAACGAGGGAACGCGGTGAGGGCCTTAGGCACCTTGGCCCATTCCGCGGCTGCGCCCGCAACTGTGAGCGGCGAGTTCGTGTCCGACCTACGCCACCGGGGGCTCCGGGAAGGCAGGGCACGCGCACCGACCCGCGAGCCAGGAGACCCGCCGTCTTGGCGGACCGGTGAAGGGCGGGATGGCCCGGACCCGGGCTCCGTCTGCGGTAACCTTCGACCGTAGAGGGACGGAACCATGACTAGTCGCACCGACGTTCGTACCCCGGCGCGCGCCGTGGCCCACCTGCCGCACGCGATCGCCGCGGCGCTGCTCGGGCTGTTCATCGTGCTGGGCGTCGGCTTCGTGCCCATCGAAGCCATGCACAACGCGGCCCACGACACGCGCCATTCCGTGGCCTTCCCTTGCCACTAGGCCGATGTTCCGACGCATCGCGATCGCCGCGCTGATCGCGGGGCTGCTCGGCGGCGTAGCCGTCACGCTGGCCCAGGGACTGACCGTTTGGCCGCTGATCTTCGAGGCCGAGACCTACGAGGCCGCGACCGCGACCGAAGCCGACCACGGGACCGCGTGGAGCCCGGAAGGCCTCGAGCGCGCGGCCTGGACAACGGCCGCCAACGTGGTAACGGGGGTCGGCTTCGCGCTCCTGCTCAGCGCCGGCTTCGCGCTGAGCGGCCGGCCTATCGATTGGCGCCGCGGGCTCGTGTGGGGCGCCGCGGGCTTCACCGCATTCGCGGCGCTGCCCGCGCTGGGGCTGCCGGCAGAGCTGCCGGGCACCGAGGCGGCGCCGCTGATCGCGCGTCAGGCTTGGTGGTTCGCCACCGTGGCCGCGAGCGCCGGCGGGTTGGCGCTGATCGCCTTCGGCCCGGGCGTCGCCTGGAAGGGCGCGGGCGTCGTGCTGCTCGTCGTGCCGCACTTGGTCGGCGCGCCCGAGCCCGCCCGGCACGGCGGGCTCGCGCCCGAGGCGCTCGCCAATGCGTTCGTCGCCGCCTCGCTCGGCAGCAACGCGCTGTTCTGGCTGGTGCTGGGCGGCGCGGCCGGGTTCGCGTTCGACTGGCTGGGGCGGCGCTGACATGGCGCGCGCGCTTCGCTTCGGGCTCGCGGTCGCGCTGGTCGCCGTCAGCCTGGGCGCGATCGTGCTGCAGGCCGAGACGACAACCCGCCGCAGCCTGACCCTCGAGGTGCTGACCCAGGCCGACCCGTTCGCCCTGCTCTGCCTTTAAGGGAACGACTCGCACAATTGGTACCCGTCCCGTCATGGCCGGGCGTGTCCCACGGCTGTCCGGTTAAGCGTGCATGCGTGTGGTGGAAATGCCGGGACCGGCTCGACGTTCCACGGACTATGGCGTTGGATGACACGGTCGCCGCATGAAACCTTCTCCCGGGGGGAGAAGGTGGCGAGCGCAGCGAGCCGGATGAGGGGCAGCCCATGTTGGTTACGGTGGCGACGGACAGAGGGCGTCGAAAACGGCCGCCCCGTGTGGCGTCGATGGTTCCCCTCACCCTCCTTCGCCCTTTGGGCTTCGGAGGGCATGCCCGCCGAAGCCTTGGCGAAGGCGGGCGACCTCTCCCCCAGGAGAGGTTTCGTGAGCGCCGTGCCCGAGCATCATCAGCGGCGGACCGGTCAGCCGTGGCACGAGGCCTGGCATGACGATTCCACCTGAAAGGATCTCGCTTTGGCGCGCTCACTCGATTTCGTCGCGGATCGCTTCGGCCATGGCCTCGGGCTCGACGTCGGCGCCGTACATGGTGATGTAACCGCCGTCCGGACCCATCAGGTAGACCACGATCGAGTGATCGACCTGGTAGTCTCCGGCCGCATCGGCCGCGCCGGGCTCGGCGTAGACGCGGTAGGCCGCGGCCAAGGCCCGAGTCGCCTCGGGCGTTCCGGTCAATCCGATGAGGCGCGGGTGGAACGCGCTCAGGTAGTCGCGCAACACCTCGGGCGTGTCGCGCGCCGGATCGACCGTGACCATGATCGGCTGGATTGCCTCGCCATCCGCCCCCAGCGCGTCGAGCGCCGCCGTCATGCGCGCGAGCGCGATCGGGCAGGCATCGACGCACATGGTGAAGCCGAAGTAGATCAACAGGTAGCGGCCGCGGAAATCCTGGTCGGTCACGCGCCGGCCGTCGCTCGCGGTCAGGGTGAACGGCGCGCCGATGCTGACGCCCGGAACCTCGGGGGCCTGAAACCAGCGGTTGGCCTGATAGGCGATGAGCGGAATCAGCACCGCCGCCGCGACAAGCGCGCCGTAGAAAGTCCGCCGGTTCACGGCCTTGTTCCCGCGCTTGAGATCGTCGCCGGGCCCCGTCTATAAGGCGCCATGCCCGCCAGCCGCGCCGATCTGTTCGCCCTGTTCGACCGTCTCGGCATCGCCGCGACCACCCATGAGCACCCGGCCGTGTTCACGGTGGACGAGGCCAAGGCCCATTGCGGCCATTTGCCCGGCTGCCATTGCAAGAGCCTGTTCCTCAAGGACAAGAAAGCCAACCTCTGGCTGGTCGTGGCGCGCGACGACGCGCGCGTCGATCTCAAGGCGCTGGCCAAGTCGTTGGGCGCGGGCAGTCTGTCGTTCGGCAAGCCGGAACTCCTGTCCGAGGTGCTGGGCGTCAGCCCCGGGGCGGTGACCCCGTTCGGCCTGATCAACGACACCGGGCATAGGGTGAGCGTCGTGCTCGACCGGGCCATGATGCAGGCGGCGCTGGTCAATTACCATCCGCTCGCCAACGATGCCACCACGGCGATCGCGCCCGCCGACCTGGCGCGCTTCCTCGCCGCGACCGGGCACGATCCGCTCACCGTTGACCTTGACCCGGGTCCCGAGCGACCAGCTCCCTAGCTCACGACCTCGACGCCGTCGCCGGCCCTAACGACGCCTTCCATCAGCACCGCGGCATAGACCCCGGCCTTCCCATCGTGCTTGCTCGTCACGGTCTTCAGGATATTGAAATCGCGCTCGGCCGTGTCCGGGTCCAAGGTGATCATGGCGCAGCGGGGATCGCGCTCCATCACCTGGACGGTCACGCTCGCTCCGAGCCGCAAGGTCTTGCCGACGAAGCCGTTCTCGGCAAAGCCAGGGGAGACGTCGAGATCGAGAAAGACGTTGGCGCGGAACCGGCGCTTGTCTATCGGCCGGCCCACCTCGACCGCGAGCTGCTGGGCGGATTGAAGCGAGAACAGCGAGATTGGCCGACAATCGGTAATCGCCTTGTCACAGCGCAGGAGCGTCAAGTCGGACCCTAGCTCGCGCGCCAGCGCCGGGTCGTCGATGGCGAGCACGCGGCCGTCCGGGGTTTCCACGTCGATGGCCTGATCGGCGGCCAGGGTAGGCGCCGCTGCCAGAATCGGATCGAGAGCCCGTGCCGCGGCGAGATTGGGGGGCAATGCCGCGCGCGTTGGATCGCGAAAGCGCGGTCTATGCAGCAGCATCCTGTGGTTTTCCCTGCCTGTCATGTAGGGAAATCCGGGCGGGCTCGACGGCGCGCGAAAAGCGTAGAGCCGATCGCCGTGGACCCCGCCGAATCCGATGAATGCCTCGGTCACCTCCTCGCCCCGCATGCTCTTGACCGGATAGCGCCAGAGGCTCTCGATCTTTCCGACGATAGGCATCGCCTCGATCTCCCTCAACAGTGTCCGTTGCCGCAGGAGCTTCGCAGCCTAATCCACGATGTCCGTTTTCGTCGAACCCACAAACGCGATGACCTCGGCCCGTTCCTTGGCCGGAACCTTGCACGCATCGAGCGTAGCCTCGAGGTGACCGGAAAACGCGCGCCAATCGTCCTCGCCGATGCCCATACCTCGGTGCGAGGTCTTCATGTCCCGCCCGACGTAGAGCAGGGGGCCGCCGGCGGCGCTGGACAGGAAATCGATCAGCAGTTGCTTCTCCCGGCTTAGCCCGTCCCCCCCACGGTTCTGCCAGAACCGAGCGAGCGGGCTGTCCTTGGTCAGTCGAGCCAGCAGATTGTCGACCACCGCGGCGATGGCGTCGTAGCCTCCAAGCCGCGCGTACAGGGACTCAGTCATCGATTTCCCCATCGCTGAAGACATTGTGGACCAATGTTTCCCAGATGACGGTTACTGGCAACGGCAGAAAGATGCGGTTGTCGCCAACACACGGGCAGTCCGGTTTGGTTCCCTGCGAAGGAGCGGGGGGCGATCAACCGGACAACTCGTGTGCCAGCGACAGCGAGCTAAGCCCGACCTTGCCAGCGGCGGCCCGAGCCGCCATGTTCTGGCCGTAACCCAACGATCGGAAGGCCATGGAAACGATCATCGGGGCAGCGTCCGCCCCCACGGGCGGGGGCGACCCGGTCAAGAACACGACCACCCAGAGCTTTCCGGCCGACGTGGTCGAGGCGAGCCGTCAGCAACCGGTCATCGTCGACTTCTGGGCGCCGTGGTGCGGCCCGTGCAAGCAACTCGGCCCGCTGCTCGAACGCGTGGTGCGCGAGACCGGCGGCAAGGTCCGCATGGTCAAGGTCAACATCGACGAAAACCAGCCGATCGCGCGGGCGCTGCACATCCAGTCGATCCCCGCGGTCTATGCCTTCGTCGATGGCCAGCCGGTGGACGGCTTCGTCGGGGCCGTGCCGGAAAGCCAGGTCAAGGCGTTCGTCCAGCGCCTGACCGGCGATGCCGGACCCTCGCCGATCGATCAGGCGTTGACCCAGGCGCGCGAGGCCCAGGCGGGGGGCGACCACGGCACCGCGGGCGCGCTCTACCAGCAGATCCTGCGCCACGAGCCGGGCAACGCCGAGGCGCTGGGCGGGCTCGCCCACGCGCTCATCGGGCGCGACCAGGCGCAGGCCGCGCGCGATCTTCTTGCCAATGCGACGGCCGAGCAGGCGAAGCACCCGGCCGTGGCCGGCGCCCTGGCGACGCTCGCCCTGATGGATCAGGGGGCCAAGGCCGGCGACGCGGCGGCGCTCGAGGCGCGGCTCCAGGCCAACCCGGACGACCACCAGGCACGCCTCGACCTGGCGCTCGCCCTGTTCGCCGCCGGCCGGCGCGGCGAAGCGATCGACGCGCTGATCGCGCTCATCCGGCGCAACCGGGAATGGAACGACCAGGCGGGGCGCGCCCAGTTGCTCAAGTTCTTCGAGGCCCTGGGGCCCGCCGATCCGCTGACCGCCGAAGGCCGGCGCAAGCTATCGGCCGCCTGGTTCGCGTGACGGCCATGGCGGCCGGGCGGCGTGCGGCGACGGGAGCGTTGCCCGACGCCGTGCCCTTGTTCCCGCTGCCAGGTGTCCTGCTGCTGCCGCACGGGCGGCTGCCGCTCAACATCTTCGAGCCGCGCTATCTGGCCATGACCGAATACGCGCTCGGCGCCGGCCGCTTGATCGGCATGATCCAGCCCGCCGATCCCGAGGCCTCGCTCGCGCTCAAGCCGGGCGGGCCCCAGGCCAAGGTCTACGATATCGGCTGCGCCGGACGCATCACCCAGTTCAGCGAGACCGACGACGGGCGCTACCTGATCACGCTGACCGGGGTCAGCCGGTTCCGCATCACGGCCGAGCTGCCGCTCGCCCGGGCCGGCTACCGCGCGGCCAGCGTGGCGTGGCAACCCTTCGCCGCCGACCTGGGCGAGCCGGCGACCGCGCCGATCGATCGCGCCGCGCTGCTCGCCGCGCTCAAGACCTACTTCGAGCGGCGCAAGCTGGCGGCCAACTGGGATTCGGTGATCAAGGCCTCGGACGAGGCGCTGATCACCGCGCTCGCCATGGCGTGTCCGTTCGAACCGAGCGAGAAGCAGGCGCTGCTCGAAAGCCCCGATCTGGACCGCCGGGCCAAGCTGCTGCTGGCCCTGCTGCGCATCGGCGGAACGCCCGGCGCCGCCAACGCGAAGGTGCAATAGGCCCGAGACGCACGGTCCGAGGAGGCGAAGGTGTCCGAGACAAGGCCGACCGAGTCGAAGGGGACGATCGACCCCAAGTTGCTCGAGATCCTGGTGTGCCCGCTGACCAAGGGGCCGCTCGTCTACGACCGCGAACGCCAGGAGTTGATCAGCAAGCAGGCCGGGCTCGCGTATCCGGTGCGCGACGGCATTCCGATCATGCTGGTCGACGAGGCCCGGCAGCTCGACGACGCCGAGTCGAAGACGTGAGCGCCGGCGAGAGCGTCGGTACGCGCCATTGGCCGGTCGAGGTTCGCCTCAAGACCGCCGAGAAGACGCTCGAGATCGACTTCGACGACGGCCGGACGTTCCACTATCCGGCCGAGCATTTGCGGGTCGAGAGCCCCTCGGCCGAGGTCAAGGGCCACAGCCCCGGCCAGGCCACGACCGTGCCGGGCAAGCGGTTCGTCGCCATCGCCAAGGTCGAGCCGGTCGGGCATTACGCCATCCGCTTGTACTTCGACGACGGTCATTCGACCGGCATCTTTTCGTGGACCTACCTCTACGAGCTCGGCCGCGACCATGAGGCGCGCTGGGCCGCGTACCTGGCCCAACTCGAAGCCAAGGGGCTCAAGCGCGACCCGTTCTGAGCGTGCTCAAGCGCCGGCGAGCAGCCGGGGCAAGCGCCCGAGCGTGCCCATGGCATGGCGCATGAACAGCCGCTTCAGCGGCGGCAGGCGATCGACCGTGGCGAGCCCCAGGTCGCGGGCCAGGCGCACCGGCGCCAGATCGTTGGAGAACAGCCGGTTCAGCCCATCGGTCACGGTCGCAAGCACGAAGGTGTCGGTGCCGCGCCAGCGCGCGTAGCGCCCGAGCATCGCGGCGTCGCCGGGGTCGAGCCCGACCGCGCGCCCGTCCGCCAGCACGTGGGCGAGCGTGGCCACGTCGCGGAGCCCCAGGTTGAAACCCTGGCCGGCGATGGGATGTATGGCGTTGGCCGCGTCGCCGACCAGCGCGAGGCGCGCGCCGGTGATGCGCTCGGCCTGGACCAGCGCGAGCGGATAGCTCCAGCGCGGCCCTTCGAGGGCGAGGCGCCCGCGGAAATCGCCGAAGCGCCAGGCGACCTCGTCGAGGAAATCGTCGTCGCCGAGCGCGAGCAACGTCGGCGCGAGCTCCGCCCGCTCGGTCCACACCAGCGAGGAACGATGGCCCTTGAGCGGCAGGATGGCGAACGGGCCGGCCGGCAGGAACCGTTCATGCGCGATGCCGAGGTGCGCTCGTTCGTGGCGGATGGTGCAGACGATCCCGGTCTGACCATAGGGCCGGCGGCGCGCGCCGATGCCGGCCAGCGCGCGCACGTGCGAATCGCGGCCGTCGGCGCCGACGACCAGGTGTGCGCGGACGGTGCCGCCGGCGCTCGCGATGGTCACCCGGGCCGGGCCGGACTCGAAGCCAGTCACTTCGGCCGGGGCGATCATGGCGATCGGAAGGGTCGCGGCGCGTTGGTGCAGGGCGGCGATGATGTCGCGGTTCTCGATCATGTAGCCGAGCGGACCTTCGCCCACCTCGGCGTGGTCGTAGTGCAAGTGGAGCGGCGAGTCGGCGTCGGACACCCGGATTTCGAGGATCGGCTCGGCCTTGGCCTCGAGCGCGCCCCACAGACCGAGGCGAGCGAGCATCCGGGCCGTCGCGGCCGCGATCGCCGAGGCCCGGCCGTCGAACGTCGGGTCGCGGCGGGAAACCGCCGGCCTGGCGTCGATGACGGCGACCTGGAAACCCTCGCCGGCCAGCGCTATGGCGAGCGCGAGCCCGACCATCCCGCCGCCGGCGATGGCAACCTCGGTGTCGTGGTGTTGGACCTTGGCCACGCCCGAACCTGCCAGAAGCACCGGGCCCCGGTCGAGGCCGTTCGCTACTATCGGGGCCTCGGCCTCGGGCGCTAAGGTGAAGGCGTGGGGAGGAACGACATGGCCGATTGGCACGAGATGACGGCGCTCGAGCTGGGCGCGGGGATCGGCGCGGAACGCATCGACCCGGTCGAGCTCGCGGGATATTTCCAGGAGCGCATCGCCCGGCACGACCCCGACCGGCGGGTCTACCTGCGGACCACGCCCGAGCGCGCGCAGGCGGAGGCCGTATCCGCACGGCTGCGTGCGAAGACGAGCACGAGGCTGGGTCCGCTCGATGGCGTGCCGATCTCATGGAAGGATCTGTACGACAGCGCGGGAACGGTGACGACCGGCGGCTCGGGCTTGTTCAAGGACCGGGTGCCGAAACGCGATGCCACCGTGCTCGCCCGCGCCGGCCGTGCCGGGCTGGTGTGCCTGGGCAAGACCAACATGACCGAGCTCGCGTTCTCCGGCCTTGGGATTAATCCGACATTTGGGACACCGCCCAATCCCTTCGATGCCGCCGTCGATCGGGTGCCCGGGGGCTCGTCGTCCGGGGCCGCGGTCTCGGTCGCGTCTGGGCTGGCGCCGGCGGCGATCGGCAGCGATACCGGCGGCTCGGTGCGGATTCCGGCGGCGTGGAACGGGCTGGTCGGGCTGAAAACCAGCTTCGGGCTGATCCCGACCACCGGCGTCATGCCGCTTTCGACCACGCTCGATACGGTAGGGCCGCTGACCCGCGACGTGGCCGACGCCAACGCGCTTCTCGCCGTGCTCGCCGCGCGCCCGCCCGCCGATCTGGCCGGCGCCTCGCTCGCGGGAACCCGGCTCGTGGTGCCCGAGGATTACATGTTCGAGCGCGCCGGCACCGGCGTCCGCCAGTCCTTCGAGGCGGCGGTCGAGGCGCTGGAGCGCGCCGGCGCCCGGATCGCGCGCGCGCGCGTGCCGGAATTCGCTACGGGACGCGATCTGATGGCGCGGCACGGGGCGCTGGTGGCGATCGAATGCGAGGCCGTCTGGCGCGAGTCGATCGCCAAGGATCCGGCCGCCGTGTTCCACATGGTGCGCACGCGCATCGAGCCCGGCGCCAAGGCGAACGCGCGCGACCTCTACCGGCTCTACCGGGGCCTCGCCGAGCTCACGGCCGCGTTCGCCCATCGCCTCGCCGGGTGCGACGCGATGATCGCGCCGACGGTGCCCGACGATCCGCCGGCGATTCAGCCGTTGCTCGATGACGACAACGCTTACGTGCGCGCCAACGCCATGTCGCTGCACAACACCGCGCCGGGCAACTGGCTCGGCACCACGGCCTTGACCGTGCCGTGCGGGGGTGCGGCCTTGCCGGTGGGCCTGATGCTGATGCAGCGCGCCGGCCGCGAAGGCCAGCTCCTGCGGCTCGGCGCCGCGGTCGAACGGGCGCTCTCGGCATTGCCCAAGCCGCGCCCCTGCCGATGATGGGCCGAACCTTGGGATAATTCCATCGATCGATCCCAAGGCATTCTTGCCACATAAGAATAAAACAATCGCGCAAGGCGTTCACAACGTGGAATTTTTCCATTAGGATCGACCGCGGATCAGGGACCGAACCGGTACCCATGCTCAACCATGCCGTCGCCGCTCTCGGCGATTATCCGTTCCCCAGGCTGGCCGCGCTGCTCAATCCCGTGGCGCCGGCGGCCGGACTGGCGCCGATCGACCTCGCGATCGGCGAGCCGAAGGATGGCGCTCCGGACCTGGCGCGCGAGGCGCTCGCCGGCGGCTTCGACGGCTACGGCCGTTATCCGCCGGTGCCCGGCACGCCGGAATTGCGCCGGGCGATCGCCGACTGGCTGATCCGGCGCTACCGCATCCCGGCCACGCTGCTCGATGCCGATACCCAGATCGCGCCGCTCGCGGGTTCGCGCGAAGGGCTGTTCCTGCTGCCCCTCGTCGTCGTGCCGGAACGGAAGATGCGCAAACGCCCCGCAGTGCTGATGCCCAATCCGTTCTACCAGGTCTACAAGGGCGGCGCGGTCGCGGCGCGCGCCGAGCCCGTGCTTCTACCGGCGACGTCGGCGACCGGGTTCCTGCCCGATCTCGCGGCGCTCGATGCCGCCCTGCTCGCGCGCGCGGCGTTGCTCTACCTGTGCTCGCCGTCGAACCCGCAAGGCGCGGTGGCGAGCCGCGACTACCTGGAGCGCGCGATCGCCCTGGCGCGCAAGCACGACTTCGTGCTCGCCGTCGATGAATGCTACGCCGAGGTCTACGACCGGACGCCGCCGCCGGGCGGGCTCGAGGTCGCGGCGGCGACCGGCAGCCTCGCCAATGTCGTCGTGTTCCATTCGCTGTCCAAGCGCTCGAGCGCGCCGGGGCTGCGTTCGGGCTTCGTCGCCGGTTGCCCCAAGGTCATGGCCGCGCTGCGCAACCTGCGCAACTACAGCGCCGCCGGCACGCCCGCGCCGGTCATGGCGGCGGCGACCCGGCTGTGGCGCGAGGAGAGCCACGTCGAGGCCATGCGCGTCCGTTACCGCGCCCGCTTCGACGCGGTCGAACGGGTGCTCGGCAACCGGTATGGCTACTACCGACCGGCCGGCGGCTTCTTCCTGTGGCTCGACGTGGGCGATGGCGAGGGTGCTGCGCGCCGGCTGTGGTCCGAGGCGGCGGTGCGCGTGCTGCCCGGCGCCTACCTGAGCGCACCCGGGCGCGACGGCGCCAACCTGGGCGCGCCGTACATCCGGCTCGCCTTGGTCCACGACGAGGCGACCTGCGCCGAGGCGGCGCGGCGCATCGCCCACACTCTTTCCGGCTGAACACGACTATGGCCCACGGCACGACCAAACCCGCGCACATCGAATGGCTGCCGGCCGGCACCGGCGCCTGGGCGCGCGCGCGCCTGATCGAAGGGTTCGGCGCCGTGCTCGTGCTCGGCGGGCTGTGGCTCGCGCTCGCGCTCGCTTCGTTCGATCCGGCGGATCCCTCGTTCAACGTCGCCACCTGGACCTCGGCCGCCAACCTGGCCGGGGCGTGGGGCGCCTGGGTCGCCGACGCGCTTTACGTCACGCTCGGCTGGGCCGCGCCGGTGCTGGTGGTCATGATCCTGGCGTGGGGCTGGCGGCTGATGGTGGACCGGCGCATGGGGCGTTCGCGCCTGCGGCTCGCCATGGCGCTGCTGGCGATTGTGTCTGGCGCGGCCGCGTTCGGCGTGGCGGGCGTATTCGTCCCGGGACCAAGCGGCAGTGCCGGTGGGCTGGTGGGCCGGGCCGTGCTCGAGCACGCGCGGGCACTCGGGGTCGCGCCAGGCCTCGTCGGCCTGGCGCTCGCGCTGGGTGGCGGGGTGCTCGGCCTCGCCGCCCTGGCGACGGCCATGGGGCTGAGCGGCGGCGAATGGCTGCGGCTTGGCCGGGGCCTTGCCTGGCTCGGCCGGCGCGCGCTCGATGGCGCGCTCGCCGCCGTGGCGCTGGTCGCGCGCGCGCTGCCGCTGACCCGACGCGCCGACGACATCGAAGCGTTGCCGGCGGAGCGGCGCGAACCGGTGCTCACGGACCCAGGCGCGAGCGACGGCATTCCCGATACTCCGGCGGAATCGCCGCGCGCGCGCCGGCCGGTCATCGCGCCGCGGGCCGCGGGCCCGGTGCGCGCCGCGCCGCGCCAGGGCGCGCTAAACCTGACGGTTTCCGGGGATTGGCAACTGCCGCCGCTCGACCTGTTGAAGCCGGCGAAGCGGCCGGCGGCCGGCACGCTGGGCGAGGCCGAGCTCGACGCCAACGCCCGGCAACTCGAGGCCGTGCTGCAGGACTTCGGCGTGCGCGGCCAGATCAACCAGGTCCGCCCGGGCCCGGTCGTCACGCTTTACGAGCTCGAGCCCGAGCCCGGCATCCGCTCGAGCCGCGTCATCGGGCTGGCCGACGACATCGCGCGCTCGATGAGCGCGGTCTCGGTCCGGGTCGCGGTGATCCCCGGTCGCAACGTCATCGGCATCGAGCTGCCCAACGCCGAGCGCGAGGTGGTGGCGTTGCGCGACCTGCTGGCCGCGCCCGACTACGAGGCCTCGGCGTCGGAGCTGATGCTCGTGCTCGGCAAGGACATCGGCGGCGCCCCGGTCGTGGTCGATCTCGCGCGCATGCCGCACCTCCTGGTCGCCGGCACCACCGGATCGGGCAAGTCGGTGGCGCTCAACTCGATGATCCTGTCGCTGCTCTACCGGCTGTCGCCGGCGCGCTGCCGCTTCATCATGATCGACCCGAAGATGCTCGAGCTCTCGGTCTACGACGGCATCCCGCACCTGCTCGCGCCGGTGGTCACCGAGCCGGGCAAGGCGGTGGTCGCGCTCAAGTGGACCGTGCGCGAGATGGAGAACCGCTACCGGCTGATGTCGAAGATCGGCGTGCGCAACATCGCCGGGTTCAACAAGCGGCTCGCCGAGGCCAAGGCCGAGGGCGAGGAGCTGACGCGCACGGTGCAGACCGGGTTCGATCCCGAGACCGGCCAGCCGATCTTCGAGGACGAGGTGCTGGCGACCGAGCCTTTGCCGCTGATCGTCGTCATCGTCGACGAGATGGCGGACCTGATGCTGCTCGCGCGCGCCGAGATCGAGGTCGCGATCCAGCGCCTGGCCCAGATGGCGCGCGCCGCCGGCATCCACCTGATCATGGCCACGCAAAGGCCCTCGGTCGACGTCATCACCGGCACGATCAAGGCCAACTTCCCGAGCCGGGTCAGCTTCCAGGTGACGAGCAAGATCGACAGCCGGACGATCCTGGGCGAGCAGGGCGCGGAGCAACTGCTCGGCCAGGGCGACATGCTCTACATGGCCGGGTCGGGGCGCATCACCCGCATCCACGGGCCGTTCGTCTCGGAGCGCGACGTCGAGCAGGTATCCCGGTTCCTCAAGGCCCAGGGCGCGCCCGATTACCTGGCCGGCATCACCGACGACCCCGACGAGGAGCCGGAGTTCGAAGGCGGCTCGGGCGACGAGCTCTACGACCGGGCGATCGACGTGGTGCTGCGCGAAAACAAGTGCTCGACCAGCTTCATCCAGCGCCACCTGATGATCGGGTACAACCGCGCCGCCCGCCTGGTCGAGCGCATGGAGGCCGAGGGCGTGGTCAGCAAGGCCAACCACGTCGGCAAGCGCGAGGTCCTGGTCGCCCATCGGGGGGAGTGACCCGCCTCACCCCACGACGATCGGCACCAGGCTTAGGACCAGCAGCGCCGCCATGGCGAGGTTGAAGGCGCGGATCGCGCGCTCGGTACGCAACACGCGCGCGGCGCCGGCGCCGATTCCGGTCCACATGGCGCAACTGGGCACGCAGGTGACGAAGAACACGACGGCGATCGCCAGGGTCTGCATCACGACCGCCTCGGCCGTGGTGTAGGTCGCCACCGCGGCCAGGGCGGCGATCCACGCCTTGGGATTGACCCACTGAAAAAGCGCGGCCTCGACGAAGTTGAGCGGCCGACCGGGACGCGCCTGTCCAGCGGTTGGTGGATCGGATGCCGGCGCCTCGGTGGTTGCGGGTGCGCGGCGCACCGGTTTGGCCGTGGCGATGCGCCAGGCGAGCCACAGCATGTAGGCCGCGCCGATCCAGGTCAGCCAAACGTGGATCTCGGGCCACGCGCGCAGCACCTGCTCGGCGCCGAGCGCGATGGCGACGAACATCACCGGAAACCCGACGGCGACGCCGAGGATGTGCGGCCATGTGCGATTGAGACCCCAGAGGGCGCCCGAGGCGGCGAGCATGACGTTGTTCGGCCCCGGCGTCGCCGCCATGGCGACGGAGAACGCGGCGACCGAAAGCAGCCAGGCGAGCGAGGCGTCGGGACCGGGCATGGCGTTCGTTGGTGGCGGGGTGGGCATTGTGCCGGAGCGCGCCCCGGCCGGGAAGCGTCGTGCGCGCAACCCAGCCTTGAACCAGCCGCATTTCCGGGCCACGTTCCAGTCATGAGTACCGCCCCCACCTTCGCGCGCCGCGCGCTGCTTGGCCTCGCGCTCGGTTTCGTCGTGGCCGGGCGTGCCCGCGCCGCGGTCGATCCGGCGACCGACCCGGTGGTCGGCGCGGTGCGCGCGTACCTCGCCGCGCTGACCACGCTCAAGGCGTCGTTCATCCAGCTCGACCACGAAGGCGGGATAGCCGAGGGCGTCGTCTATCTGGCGCGGCCCGACCGGTTGCGCTTCGAATACCAGGCGCCGGCCGGGCTGCTGATCGTCGCCAACGGCGCGAGCCTGCGCGTCTACGACCCGGAGATCGACCGGGTGACCGAGCTGCCGTTCGCCGATACGCCGGCCAGCCTGATCCTGCGAGAGGACGTCGACCTGGGCGGCCGCATCCAGGTGGTGGCCGCCGGACACGGCAGCGGGCTCTTGAGCCTGACCCTGGTCGAGCGCGACAACCCGGGGCTCGGCTCGATCGAGATCTTGTTCCAGGACCAGCCGATCGAGCTGCGCCAATGGATCGTGGTCGATGCCCAGGGCTACGCCACCCGCGTCACCCTCGGCGACACGCGCACCGGGATGCCGCTCGACCCGGCGCTGTTCGATCTCTCGCGCCTGCCGATCACCCCGATCGAGCGCTAAGCCCCCTGAGCCAGGAACGGCCGGGCGACCAGCCGGGCAAGGTTGGCCTCGTCCACGCCTTCGATGCCGATCGCCATGTCGGGGGTGCGCCGGGTCGGCGTGGTGGTCCGGAACAACCGGTCCCAGAAGCTGAACACCGTGCCGTACGTCGAATCCGTATCGGCGCGCCGGGCGTGGTGGTGCACCCAATGGAGCGAGGGCGTGATGATGACGCGGGAAATTTCCCGCTCGAGTCGAGCCGGCAGGCGCAGGTTCGAATGGTGGAACAGCGCGGCCGTGAGCAGCAGGGCCTCGAAGATCAGCACGGAGCCGAGCGGAAACGCCAGGAGGATGACGATACCCGCGCGGAACAGGGCGGACAGCGCCACCTCGCCGAAATGAAACCGGATTGCCGTGGTGGTGTCGAGAAACCGGTCGGCGTGGTGCACGGCGTGGAAGCGCCACAACACCGGCACCTCGTGGTTGGCCCGGTGCCACCAGTAGATGATCAGGTCGAGCAGCACCAAGTCCGCCGCGAGGCCAACGGACCCCGACCACCAGGGCGGACGCCAGGCGAGCGCTTGGGATTCCGCCCATTGGGTCAGCGGCACGACCAGGCCGAGCGAAAGCCCGACGTTGACGAGCCACAGCGCCCCGTTGCGCCCAAGCCGCGGCCACGCCGGGCTGGGGCGGCCGACCGCCGGCCATACCCGCTCGGCGGCGAACAGCAGAGCGAACGCGCCGGCCACCACGACGCCCTTCCAGGCGAGCAGAGTCTCGACGGGTTCCATGCCCGATGCTACGGCCCGTTAGCGGGTGGCGCAACGTGGCCGACATGACCGCCGCCCTTGACACCCGGGCCGGGCGGGGCAATCTGCCGAGCGGGCGGCC
>CAZGYG010000074.1:0-15202 GCA_964530335.1 uncultured Rhodospirillaceae bacterium
GGCCCGCGTGTTGCGCAAGTACGACACGGAAATCTTCGGGCTGCTGACCGAGGCCTGGGGCGAGCACCTGCATATGGGCTTGTTCGAGACCGCGGACGAACCGTTCGACGCGGCGTCCGAACGGGCGACCGCGACGATGGCGCGCGACGCCGGGTTCCGCGCCGGCCAGCACGTCCTCGAGGTCGCCTGCGGCATCGGCGGCACGGCGCGCTATCTGGCGCGCGAGCTCGGCGTCCGGGTCGAGGCCACCAACATCTCCGAGGCCCAGATCGAGCGGGCGCGCGCGCTCACCGCCGCGGCCGGGCTCGGCCACCTGGTCAACGTCTCGCGCGCCGATTTCCACGACCTGCCGTTCCCGGACCGAAGCTTCGACGGCTGGTGGTGCCAGGAGGCCATGCTCTACGCCGCCGACAAGTCGCGCGTGCTGGCCGAGGCGGTGCGCGTCGTCCGGCCCAAGGCGAGCCTCGTGCTGTCGGACCTGATCTTCCTGACGGGCGCGCCAGCGGACTTCAAGGATGCCTTCATGAAGCGGCTCGGCGCGTACCACATCTGGACCGCCGAGGATTACGACCGCCTGATCGCGCGCGCCGGCCTCGAGGTGCGCGTCCGGCACGACTGGTCGGCTCACGTCGCCCCGACCTTCGAGCGGGTGATCGCGCGCTTCGTCGCCAAGCGCGAGCGCAACGTCGCCGCCGTCGGCGCCGCCGAGGTCGACGAGGTGATCGGCCGGCTCGGCATGCAGCGCGACGCGGCCGCCGCCGGGCGGCTGGGCTGGCTCTACTACTCCCTCGCGGCGCCATAGCCGAGATCGTCGGTCTGCCCTACTCCACCCGTCGTCTCAGGGCACGCCGCGCGCGGGCGAGGACGAGTCGGGCGAACGCCGGGTCGTCGCCGAGCGACCCGGCGTAGATCGCGCGCGGAGCGAAGCGGGCGACGACCGCCGCGACGTCCTCGGTCACGTGCCGTCCATGGCCGAGGAACAAGGCGACCACGGCGGATGGCCCCGCGATGGCGGCGAGCGTATCGCGGAAACCTGGTTCGGCCTCGAGGAACGCGGGCAGGACCCGGGCGAACCGCCCCGTGGCGGCGAGGCGCCGCGCGTGGCCGACCGCCGTAGCCTGGGCTCGGGGGTCGTCCGCGGCGCCGTGGGCGACGAGCACGAGCGTGGTCCGCGCCGGTTCGCGACGGCGCTGGCGGCAGGCCGCCAAACCCATGGTCGCGGCGATACGCGCGATGTCGGCCGCGGCGCCGATGGGTCGGCACAGGCTGACGCCCTGCCGGAATCCCACCGCGCGCCGGATCAGGTCGTAAGTGCCGCCCGCGTTCATCAACACGGGTACCACCACGACGCGTTGTCCGGCGAGCGCGTCCAGGCGCGCGGCCAAGGCCAAAGCCCGGGTCGCGTCCGCGACTTCGAGCCTCGCACCGTGCAGAGCATCGCCCGCGCTTCGCGCCACCCGATCGGCCGCGGCCTCGAAGCCGGCGCCCTTCGCCGGATGCCCGGTAAGGATGACGACGGGTCGCGCCGGGCGTGCCGTCGGGGTTCGATCTCGTACCATCGCCGTCATCGTAAGCGATGGCAGCGCGCCTTCAAGCGAAGTGACGTTGCGGGGGTTGCGCCCCGCAACGCGGTTCGCCGCCCGGAAGGCGCGCCACATCAACAAACTTGGGCGGTTTCAGCGACTCGATGGACGCTGAAACAGCCCAAGTGTTCGATACCGGGTTATGGTGGGCGCGCCGCGGATCATTCACGAGCCACGGCGATGGCGGGTGGCAATGGCGGACGGTCCGTACGATCTGGCCGTGATCGGCGGCGGGGTGAACGGCTGCGGTATCGCGCGCGATGCCCAGGGCCGCGGGCTCCGCGTGTTCCTGGCCGAGATGGGGGATCTGGCCGGCGCCACGTCGTCCGCTTCGAGCAAGCTGATCCATGGCGGGCTGCGCTATCTCGAGCACCGCGAGTTCTGGTTGGTGCGCGAGGCCCTGGCCGAGCGCGAGGTGCTGCTGCGCGCGGCGCCGCACATCGTCCGGCCGCTGCGCTTCGTCCTGCCGCACCACAAGGGCCTCAGGCCGTGGCCGGTCATCCGCCTGGGCCTGTTCCTTTACGACCACCTGGGCGGCCGTCGCACCTTGCCGGGGACCCGGACGCTCGACCTGCGGCGGGACGTGGCGGGCCGGGCGCTGAGGCCGGAGTTCCGCCGCGCCTTCGAGTATTCGGACTGCTGGGTCGACGATGCCCGCCTCGTCGTGCTCAACGCGCGCGGCGCGGCGGACCGGGGCGCCACAATCGCCACCCGCACCCGGTTCGAGTCCGCCGTGCGTGCTGGCGATGTCTGGCGCATCGCGTTGGAGGACCGGCGCGACGGCCGGCGGTACAAGATCGCCGCGCGAGCCCTGGTCAACGCCGCCGGGCCGTGGGTCGCCACGGTCGCCGGAACGATCGCCGACGCCGGCCCATCGGCGCCCATCCGGCTGGTCAAGGGCAGCCACATCATCGTCGATCGTTTGTTCGATCACGACCGCGCCTACGTCTTCCAGAACGCCGACAAGCGCGTCTGCTTCGCCATTCCCTACGAGCGCGACTTCACCCTGATCGGCACCACCGACGTGGATTACCGGGGCGATCCGGCCGGCGTGGCGATCGACGACGACGAGATCGCCTATCTGCTCGGCGCCGTCGGGGTCTATCTCGCCCGACCGGTGACGCGGGCCATGATCCGCGGCAGCTACGCGGGCGTTCGGCCGCTCTACGACGACGGCGCCAGCGCGGCCCAGGAGGCGACCCGCGACTACGTGCTGAAGCTCGACGCGCCGGCCGGCCAGCCGCCGCTGCTCTCGGTGTTCGGCGGCAAGATCACGACCTACCGGCGGCTCGCCGAGCACGCGCTTCGCCTTCTCGGGCCGAGCCTGCCGGCGATGGGGCCGGCATGGACGCGCGGCGCGGCACTGCCGGGCGGCGACCTGCCCGAAGCGGGCTTCGCGGCTTGGGCGGCGGACGTCACCCGCCGTCATCCCGGTCTCCCCCCGGGGCTGGTCGGACGGCTATGCCGGGCGTACGGCAGCCACGCGCTGACCGTGCTCGGCGGCGCGGCGACCATGACGGATCTCGGGCGTGTGCTCGGCGCGGACCTGACCGAGCGGGAAGTGGACTACCTGGTCGACCGGGAATGGGCCATGACCGCCGACGACATTCTGTGGCGGCGGACCAAGCTCGGCCTGCGTTTCGGCCCAGCCGAGCGCGCGGCGCTCGAAACCTATCTGGCCAAGCGTCGTTAGGCTTCGATGACGATGTCGCCGGCCGCCACGGCGCCGCCCGTGGCCAGGGTGGCGATGACGAAATAGCCCGCGCCGTCGCCATCGTCGTCGTAGTAGAGCGTGCTGTCGGCGATCGAGAACACGAAGGTCGCGAGCCCCGCGTCGTGGTTGGCGTTGTCGCCGGCGTTGGTGCCGTTGTAGGCCACGTCGATGACCGAGAACGACGTGCCTTCGGTCAGGGCGCCGTCGGGCAGCACGCCGCCGGCGAAACTCGTGTTCAGCATGCTGAACGAATCGACGCCGGAAACGAAGTCGGTGATCGTGTCGCCCGCGACCGAGCCACGCGTCCCGTTGCTGGTCACGGTGCCGCCGTGGTCCGGGCCGTTGTAGCGGAACGTGTCCGCGCCAAGACCGCCCGGCAGCTCGTCTTGACCCACGCCGCCGATCAGCACGTCGCTGCCGACTCCGCCGTCGAGCGAATCGCTGCGTCCGGCGCCGGAGAGCACGTCGTCACCCAGGCCGCCGAACAGGTCATCGGCGCCGCCGGAACCGAGGAGAATATCGCCACCGCCGGCGCCGACCATGGCGTTGTTCAGGCTGTTGCCGGTGCCAGCAAGGCCCGCGTTCGAGGTCACGATCAGATTTTCGACCTCGTCCGGCAACGTTATGTTCACCGAGGACATGACGGTATCGATACCCTTGCCCGCGGCCTCGCTGACCACGTCGATGAGGCTGTCGACGACGAACACGTCGTTGCCGCCGCCGCCGGTCATCGTGTCGTCGCCGGCGCCGCCGTCGAGGGTGTCGTTGCCACCGCCGCCCTTGATCACATCGTTGGCGTCCAGGCCCAGCAGGATGTTGTCGCCGCCGTTGCCCGTGATGGTGTTGATGATGGCGTTGCCGATGCCGTTGAGGTCGTCGCCGCCGGAAAGGGTAAGCCGATCGACGTTGCCGGGCAGGACGAAGCTAACCGATGCGACGACGACGTCGTTCCCCGCGCCGAACAGGTCCTCGACGATGTCGCTCGGGTGGTCGACGATGAATCGGTCGTTGCCCGGCCCGCCGAACATGCTGTCCACGCCGGCGCCGCCGTTGAGCACGTCGTTGCCGAAACTGCCGTTGAGGGAATCCGCGCCGCCGCCGCCGATGAGCACGTCGTTGCCATCGCCGCCGGCGATGACGTCGTTGCCGGCGCCGCCGTTGATCGTGTCGTCGCCGAGCCCGCCCGACAGGCCCACGAAGCCAAGCAGGTTTTCGCCGGCGACGAGGGCCGCGTTGGCGGAGTTGAAGTTGTCGTTGCCGGCCCCGCCCAGGATCAGATCGTTGCCGTCGCCGCCCTAGAGCGCGTCGCGCCCGCCGTTGCCGATCAAGGTCACCGGATCGGTCCGGCCATTAGCCGAAAGGCAGTTCTTGAAGTCATCGCCCTCGATGACCTTGATGTCCACCAGGGCGATGATGCGGTCGCCGCCCGTGGTCAGGCCCTCGTCCACGCCCGGCGCGGACACGAAAACGACGATCGAATCGGCATCGCCGTCGGCCGCGCGGTCGCCGGCATTGTCGACGACAAAGGTGTCGCGCCCGGTGCCCCCGACCATACTGTCGCCGCCGCCGCCGCCGTTGAGCGTGTCGTTGCCGCCGCCGCCGACCAGGCGGTCGGCTCCGGCCCCGCCGATCAGGGTATCGCTGCCGCCCAGGCCGAACAGGGTGTCGGTGCCGTCGAGGCCCTTGATGGTGTCGACCCCGCTCGTGCCGACGAGCGAGGGGTTGTTGCCGTTGGTACCGGTGATGATCGCCACCTTAGCACCCTCGAAATTCGGGCCAGACGCCTCGTCGGTGCCAGCATACCCCACGGATTGCGCATCGTGGTGTGATGGCCGACAGTTCCGCGCGGAACCCGGAACATGCCTCCCCGTCCCCTGCCCTTCATCGACCTGGCCGCCCAGACCGCCCGGCTCAGGCCCCTCCTGGACGCGCGCATCGCCGCCGTGCTGGCCCACGGCCAGTTCATCCTGGGCCCCGAGGTCGCCGAACTGGAAACGGCGCTCGCCCGATTCGCCGGCACTAGCCACGCGGTCGGCGTCTCGAGCGGCACCGACGCCCTGCTCGTCGCCCTGATGGCCGAAGGCGTCGGGCCCGGCGACGCGGTCTTCGTGCCCGGCTTCACTTTCCCGGCGACCGCCGAGGCGGTGCTGCTGGCGGGCGCCGCGCCCGTGTTCGTGGACGTGACCGAGGCCTTCCTGATCGACCCCGCCGACCTCGAGGCCCGTGTCGCGGCGGTCCGGCGCACCGGACGGCTCCGGCCGCGCGCGGTCCTGACGGTCGACCTGTTCGGGCTGCCGGCGGATTATCGGGCGCTCGGCCGGATCGCCGAACGCGAGGGCCTGGCCGTGATCGCCGACGCGGCGCAGAGCTTCGGTGCCTCGCGCGACGGGCACCGGGTCGGCGCGCTCGCCCCGGTGACGGCGGTTTCGTTCTTCCCTTCGAAGCCGCTCGGCGCGTTCGGCGACGGCGGCGCCCTGCTCACGGCTGACGCGGCACGCGCCGACGCCTTCCGCTCGATCCGCGCCCACGGCCGCGGCGCCGACAAGTACGACATCGTCCGGCCCGGGCTCAACGCCCGGCTCGACACGTTGCAGGCGGCGATCCTGCTCGCCAAGCTCACCCTTTTCGAGGGCGAGCTCGCGGCTCGCGAGCGCGTCGCCGCCCGCTACGACGCGCGGCTTGGCGGCATCGTCGAGCTGCCGCCGCGCGTCGCCGGCGCCGCGAGCGCCTGGTCCCAATACACCATCAAGTTGAAGGGCCCGGGGGGCGACCGGCCGGCCAGACGCGAGCACATCCGCGCAAGCCTAGCCGATAGTGGCATCCCGACCATGGTCTACTACCCGCGGCCGTTGCACCTGCAACCGGCCTATCGGGCCTTCGGCGGCGGCGAGGGATCGCTGCCCGTAAGCGAGGCCCTGGCCGGGTGCGTGCTGAGTCTGCCGATGCATCCCTACCTCGACGACGCGACCGCGGATCGCATCGCCGACGCGGTCGCGACCGTGCTCGGCTGACAGCGGATTCGCGTGGCGCCAGGGTCATTTCGCACGTCGTGGCGCGGTTGGGCGCGCACCCTGGCGCCGTGCCTGGCGGGCATCGCCGCCATGGTGGCGGCGGGCGGCGCCGCGGCGCACACGGCCGAGCGGGCCTTCGTCCTGACCCTTCCGACCGGGCTCTATGTGGCCGGGGGTACGGCGGTGGTCGCGTTCACGTTCGGGATCGCCGTGGCGCTGCCTGGGGGGCTGGCACGACGGCTGGCCGACATCGGCTGGCCCCTGGGCCGGGCGCCTGGGCGCCTGGGCGCGGCGGCGAGCGTGGCCGTGCTCGCCGTCACGGTGGCGCTGATCGCGGCCGGGTTCGAGGGCTCGACGGACCCGCTGGCGAACCCATTGCCACTCACGGTATGGACGCTCGGCTGGGTCGGCCTGGCGGCGGCGCATGCCCTGTTCGGCGACCTGTGGTCCGCGTGCAACCCGTGGCGCGGCGCCCACGAGGTGCTGCGCCGGGTGCCGGGCGTGGGCCGCGGGATCGCGCGCCCTTGGCTGCGCTACCCGGCGCGCCTCGGGGCCTGGCCAGCGGTGGCGGTATTCCTCGGCTTCGCCTGGTTCCAGCTCATCCACCCCGCGCCCCAGGACCCGAGCGTCCTGGCCTGGGTCGCGGCGATCTACGTCGTCGTCACCCTGGCGGGAACGGTGGTGTTCGGCCTCGAGCCATGGCTGCGCCATGGCGAGGCTTTTTCCTTGTTTTTCCGCATGGTCGCGTGGCTCGCGCCGCTCGGCCGCCGGCAGGACGATGCCGAGGGCCGGATCGTGGCGACCCTGCCGGGCCTCGGCCTGCTGCACCTGCCCGCGCTCGGTCCCGCCACTGTCGCGTTCGTCCTCATGGCGCTGGGCGCGGTCTCGTTCGATGGGTTGTCGGCCACCTTCTGGTGGCTCGACCGCATCGGCGTCAACCCGCTGGAGTTCCCAGGCCGCTCGGCCGTGATCATGCCGAACACCGCGGGCCTGATCGGCTTCGTCGGCCTGCTGGCGGCCCTTGTCGCGGCGGCGGTCGGGCTGGGCCGCTGGCTCGGCGGCGATAGCCGCCCGTTCGGCGCGTGCCTCGGGGCCGCCGTGCCGGCGCTGGTGCCGATCGCGTTCGGCTACCACCTAGCGCACCACCTGCCCGAGTTCCTGGTCGACGTGCAGTACGCGCTGCAGGCACTTAACGACCCGCTTGGCCTGGGCTGGGACCCGCTGGGGATCGGCGGCTGGCACGTGACCGCGTCGTTCCTCAACAACAGCCACGACGTTCGCCTGATCTGGCACGTCCAGGTCGCGACGATAGTCGTCGCCCATGTCGTCGCGGTAGTCGTCGGCCATGTCGTCGCCGTGCGTCGGACGGAACGACGCCTCGCCATCGTCCAGGCGCCGATGACGCTGCTGATGGTCGGCTACACGACCTTCGGCCTGTGGCTGCTGGCGGCGCCGGTGGCGGGCTAGAGCGGGCCGGGAAGTTTGGGCTAGACTGGCCGCTTCCGAAGCCAGCCCCGGGACTCGCCGGGGCGGCGCGCGGCAGACACCAGGGAGGGTGCCATGACGGAATTGACACGGAAATCTTCGGTTCGCGCGGGCGGCGTCGGCCGCCGTGGCGCGGTACAGGGAATTGCCGCACTGGCCGGCGCGACCGCGCTGGCCGGGCTGCCGGGGTGGCGGGCGAGCGGCAGCGACGCGCCCTTGCGCCTGGGCCTCCAGGTCCACAGGACCGGGATCGGCGCCGCGTACGGCCGCTGGTACGAACAGACCTCGCAGGCCGCGGCCAAGTTCATCAACGACGGCGGCGGCGTCGGCGGCCGGCCGATCGAGCTGGTCATCGAGGACGACGCGACCGACCCCAAGCGCGGCGGAGAGGTGGTCGAGAAGTTCGCCGCCGAGCACAAGGTCGACGCCGTGTTCGGCACGTTGTTCTCGCACGTCGTCATCGGCTCGGCGCCCAGCGCGGGCGCGCTCAAGATGCCCTACTTCGTGGTCAGCGAGGGCTACCACGTGGCCTCGGGCATGCTGAACCGCTATGTCTTCCAGCCGGGCATCACCGACGTGCGCCAGCAGATCACCTCGATCGCGCCGTGGATTCTCGGCAACCTGGGCAAGAAGGTCGCCCAGATCTTCCCCGACTACGCCTTCGGCTACGACCACCGCGACATCTTCGGCGCCGCGGCGGCAAGCATGGGCGGCGAGGTCACGGCCCAGCTCGCGATCCCGCCGACCGAGACCTCGTACACCAAGTACTTCGCCGAGATCCCTTCGGGCACCGAGGTGCTCTACCATGTCATGGTCGGGCCAGGCGTGCTGACCTTCGTCAAGGAGCTCGGCGAGTTCTTCGGCGGTTCCGGACCGGCGCTGTTCGGCTTCATCGATTCGCTCGAGGCGGTCGACATCGCGAGCCCGGGGCTCGAGTACCTTGAAGGTTCGCACCTCTGGGAGGCGTTCCCGCGCTACGCCGACGGGCTGCCGACCGAGGCCGCCGCCACGTACCGCGCCACGGTGGGCGTCGATGCCAACGGCGCGAGCGTCGCCGATCCCAAGGACATCGCCACCTCGTCGCACATGTTCGGCTGCTGGGAAACGCTTTACGCCATCAAGGCCGCGGTCGAGCAGAGCGGCTACCAGGGCGCGACCGACAAGGACCGGGCGGCGCTGGTCGAGGCCATGGAGGCGACGGAGGGATACGACGAGGGCATCGAGCACCCGCAAGGCGCAAAGACGTTCAACGGCAAGATCCACCAGTGCTTCGGCCGGCAGTTCATCTCCAAGGTCGAGGGCGGCCGGCTCAAGGTCGTCCACACCACGACCATCGAGGATGGGCTCTACGAACCGGAGGCGGATTACACGACACAGCCGCTGTGACGGGTCGGGCAACGGGGCTGGGACACTAGGGGTGTGAGTCCAACCGATGACACCCTAACGCCGTCATGCGCGGGCTTGACCCGCGCATCCACGAATGGCGTGAGCGTCGTGGATGGCCGGGACTTCGCCCGGCCATGACGGTCGGCGTGAAGTTGGCATCGGGGAGGAACACAGACGTTGGACGGGAACGAATAAGGCCTTGCCGCGGGCGAGGCGCTCGAAGGCTCGCTCGCGGCGCGCCTGTGGACTGAGACCGTGCCGTTCGAAGCCCACCTGTTCCTGGCCCTGCTGGAAGGGGCCGTGTCGGCGTGCGTGCTGGCGGTCACGGCGCTGGGGCTCGCGCTCGTGTTCGGCGTTATGCGCGTCGTCAACGTGGCGCACGGCGCCTTTTTCATGCTCGGCGCCGTGTTCGCGTGGTGGTGCGCCCAGGCGATCGGCGGGCCCCCGGCCGCCGGCTTCGCCGTGGCCCTGCTGGTCGCGCCGCTCGGCGTCGCCGCCATAGCAACCGTCATCGACCGGCTGATCCTCAGCCGCGTCGGGTACGGCCCGGACGCGACCATCGTCGCCACCATCGGCCTGGTCTACGTGATCGAGCAGGCGACGCTGATGACGTTCGGACCCGAGGCACGGTCGATCGAACCGCCGTTCTACGTCCGCATCGTGTTCCCGTGGTTCGGCTATTCCGGGTACAAGCTCGCGGCGGCGGCGGCGGCGATCGCGCTGCTGCTGGCGGCGTGGTTCGTCATGACGCGCACCCGGCTCGGGCTGGTCATGCGCGCGACCCAATACGACCGGGAGACGGCCCAGAACTTCGGCATCCCGGTCGAGCGCGTCTACACCGCCGTGTTCGCCGTTGGCGCGGCGCTAGCCGCGGTTGCCGGGGTGCTGGTCCTGCCGATCCAGCAGGCCCATTACCTGATGGGGCAGGACCCGCTGCTGCTGTCGTTCATCGTGGTCACGCTCGGCGGGCTCGGCAGCCTGCGCGGCACGCTTTTCGCCGCGCTGCTGATCGGCTTGAGCGACGGCGTCATATCCGTGTTCTTCTCGCCGACCGTCGCCAAGATCCTGGCGACGCTCCTGGTCGCCCTGGTGCTGGTCTACCGGCCGGCCGGGCTGTTCGCGGCGCGCCGGACATGACACGCCCGGCGTTCGATCGCGCGCTGCCGCTGGCCGTCGTCGCCGGGCTGTTCGCGTTGCAATTCGTGCTGCCGGCTTACGGCCACGCCAGCATGGCGCGCATCCTGGTGCTCGCCGTGCTCGCCGTGGGCTACAACCTGGCGTTCGGCTACGCCGGGCTCTTGAGCCTGGGCCACGCCATGTTCTTCGCCGCCGGGATTTACGGCGCCGGGCTTTCCGTCGCCCTGCTCGGGGTCCCGGCGCCCGTCGCGTTCCTGACCGGCGGGCTGGCGGCGCTCGCGCTCGCGCTCGTCGTCGGCCTGGTCGCGCTGCGCACCTCGGGCGTCGCGTTCATGATCGTCACCCTGATGATCGCCCAGGCGGGGTTCCTGACGATCCTGACCCTCAACGAGTTCACGCACGGCGACGAGGGCTTCGTTCTGACGCCGGCGTCGCGGGCGTGGCAGGCGCTGGGCTTCGTGTTCGACCTCGACGATCCCGACACGCGCTACAACGCCGCCCTGGGCCTGTTCGTCTTCGCCTACGGGCTGAGCCTCGCCGTGGTGCGCTCGCCGGTCGGGCGCGTGCTGGTCGGCCTGCGCGAGAACGAGGAGCGCGTGCGTATGCTGGGCTACGATACGCTCGGCTACAGGCTCGCGGCGCTCGCGCTGTCGGGCTGGCTGGCCGGGCTGGCGGGCGCCATGTACGCCCTGCTGTTCGGCTACGTCGGCGCGACGTTCGCCTCGATCCAATACTCGATACTGCCGCTGCTCTGGGTGCTGCTGGGCGGGGCGGGCACCACGCTCGGGCCGCTGATCGGCACGGCCCTCATGTTCGTCCTGATCGACCGGCTGAGCGGGGTCATGTCGGGCTATCTGATCGCGGTCGGGGTCGTCCTGGTCGTTCTGGTCGTCGCGTTCCCCAAGGGCATCGTCGGCACGATCCGCGATCGCGTCCCGAGGCCGGTGCCGTGACCCTGCTGGCGACCGAGGCGCTCGGCAAGAACTTCGGCGGCGTCGTCGCCGTCGACGGCGTGAGCATTTCCGTGCCCAAATCCCAGGTCCGAGCCATCATCGGCCCCAACGGCGCCGGCAAGTCGACGCTCGTCGGACTGATCAGCGGCCGGCTGGCGCCAAGCGCGGGCCGCATTCGCTTCGACGATCGCGACATCACGCGATTGCCGGCGTGGCGCCGGGTGCGGCTCGGCATCGCCTACACGTTCCAGATCACCAGCGTGTTCCACCGCCTGACCTGCCACGACAACGTCGCGCTCGCCGTGCAGCGCGCGGCCGGCCTCGGCCGCATCAGGACCAACGCGCCGGCCTTGCGCCGGCGCTGCGCCGCGGTGCTCGACCGGGTCGGGCTCGGCGCCGCGCTCGACCGGCCGGCCGCGACGCTCGCCTACGGCCACCAGCGGCTGCTCGAGGTGGCGATGGGGCTGGCGCTCGCGCCGAAGCTGCTGATCATGGACGAGCCGACCCAGGGGCTCGCCGACGACGAGATCCAGCGCACCTGCGATCTGGTGCGCGAGCTGGCGCGCGACACCACGGTGCTGCTGGTCGAGCACAACATGGCCGTGGTCATGGCGCTGGCCGACACCATCACCGTGATGGACCGTGGCCGCATCCTGGCCGAGGGTCCACCGGCCGCGATCCGCGCCGACGCGGCGGTGCGCGCGGCGTACCTAGGTACATGATGGGGGGTACCATGATGCCGGACGGCGCGATGCTGCGCATCGACGACCTGGCCGCCGGGTACGGCGACGCGCGGGTGCTGCACGGCATTACCTTGGAACTGGCCGAGGGCCGGGTCCTGGCCGTGCTGGGGCGCAACGGCGCCGGCAAGACCACCCTGCTCAAGGCGATCATGGGTCTCTTGCCGAGGTCGCAAGGCAGCATCCGGTTCGCCGGGGCGGAGCTGCTCGGGCTTTCCGCCCACCGCATTCCGCGCCTGGGCATCGGCTACGTGCCCCAGGGCCGCCGCCTGTTCGCCGAACTCACGGTCGCCGAGAACCTGGAGATCGGCCGTTACGCGCGGCGCCCGGAAGCGTCAGGCCCCTGGGCGTCACGCGAGGACCGCGCCGTCGCGCTCTTCCCCGCGCTGGCGGAGCGCTGGAACCAGCGCGCCGGCAGCCTGAGCGGCGGCGAGCAACAGATGCTCGCCATCGCGCGCGCGCTCAACCTTCGGCCCCGGCTGCTGCTGGTGGACGAGCCGACCGAGGGTCTGATGCCCCGGATGGTGACAACGATCCTCGACACGATCGCGGCGCTCAAGGCGCAAGGCGTCGCGGTCATCCTGGTCGAGCAACGGGTCGAACTCGCGCTCGGCGTCGCGGACGACGCGGCGATCCTCGAGAACGGCCGGCTCGCGGCGGTCGTCGGGTCCCAGGCGCTGCGAAACGACCCGGCCCTGCTCGGCCGCCACCTTGGCCTGGACCGGGGCGCCTAGGCCCGCGCCGGCGGCGCCGTGTAGGGCCAGAAGCCCTCGATCCGCGCGTCGTGCCGTTCGAGGATCGGCCGGAGCTCGTCGAACGTCGCCCGGTAGCGGTAGAACGGCACCGACGGCAGCATGTGGTGGACCAGGTGCAGATTCTGCCCGAGCGTGAGCCACTCGGCGCCGGGAAACAGCGCGGCCCGGGTGTTGCGGTAGCGACCGGTTTCGGAATGGTCGTGGTGCGGCGCCCAACCGAACATGACCAGCATCACCAGGTTGCCGACGAACCAGGGCACCAGCCAGAGCACCACCAGCTCGCGACCCCAGCCGGCGGCGACGATCGCCGCGAGGACCGCCACGTAGCCGCCGAACAGCGCCATGGTGATGCGGAGGTCGCGGGGGGCCAGGCCCAACCGGACGCAATCCCGGTAAAGCGCCACCGGGTTGAAGTAGTTGACGAGCGCCCACGGGACCTTGAGGAAGAAGACCTCGAGGAAGCTGCCCTTGGCGTAGAGGTCCGAGTCCTCGGCCGTGTTGGTCCGCGCGTGATGGACGAAGTGGGACTTCCGGTGATGCTGGAAGATCATGAAGATCGGCGCCGCCGCCGCCATGCCGACGACGGCGTTGACCCAGCGCCAGCGCGGGCGCCGGGCCACAACGGCGGAGTGGATGGCGTCGTGCAGCGGCGTGTAGATGGCGTAAAGGACGATCGTGTTGACGACGGCGGCGACCGCCATCGGCACCGCGCCGGCCAGCGCCAGCGCGCTTGCGCCGGCGAAAGCGAGCCACAGGCCGAGGATCAGCGCGAGCGTCGGCCAGGCCACATCGGGCGTCTGGCGCCGCGCGATCGCGACCTCCTCGCGCATGGTGGAATCTGGGGCTTCCTGGGGTGGGTTTCGCTTGTCCAGGTTCATGAGTTGAAATTGAGTACGGATGGCGCGTTACGCAAGGGCCAGTGGTTAGTCGGCCGCAGATACGGTCTTTGCGAGTCCGGACAGACCCGGCAAACGGCAGAAGCCCTGCGGCGGCACGTCGAGCGCGCTGTTGAACTTGCTGGAGAGGTTCTGGAACGCGACGAGTGCGGTCAGCTCGACGATGCCGTCGTCGTCGAAGTGTCGGCGCAATGCCTCGACGTGCGCGTCCCCGACCCGGGCATCGCTCAGGGTCATCGCCTCGGCGTAGTCGAGCGCCGCCCGTTCGCGCGCATCGAACAGCAGGCTTTCGCACCACGTGGCGATTGCCAGCGCCTTTTCCTCCGACACGCCCCGCTTGAGCAGGGTGGCGCCGTTGAGATCGACGCAAAAGCGACAGCCGTTGATCTGCGAGACGCGCACGGTGATGATCGAGCGGAGCGCTGGCAGGATCGGCGAAGCGCGCCGGTCGATCATCCCGTAGAGCAAGGCGACGCCTGCGAACAGCCTGGGCACGCGCGCCCAGAGCAGCGCGGCGCCGAGCGGCGCACCGTACTTGCGGCGCTGTTTCCAGAAGAAGGGGCGAAGATACCAGGGAATCCGATCGATGGATCGTGCAGCGACGCGCATGGTCGTCCTCCTCACATGACGTGCGCCTTGGTCACGATTCCATTGGCCTGCTGAAGTTCGCGCACGTACTGGATGATCGCCCTGATCTCGCCCTCCGTGACCCGGGGCTGCGGCGGCATGTCGCCGTAGGGCCAATGGTGCTGGCGCACGCCCAGCCGCGCCGCCATGACGAAGGCGACGTCGGCATGATGCCCGGGGTTGTAGATGTCGTGGACCAGCGGCGGACCCTTGGCCGTGCCCGCCGCGTTGGTCCCGTGGCATTGCGCGCAGTTGGCAGTGAACGACCGCGCGCCCGCCATTGCCTCGGCGGACAGGGTGGCAGGCACCGAAACGGCGACGCTTTCCATCGCCGATCGAGGGTTCAGGAACCGCCACCCAACGAACGCGCCGGCCGCCAGCACGACGGCAACCACGAGCCATGAACGCCGCCGCCGCTTCACGGCGGAAACGGCCGCTGATCTCGGCGCGGCGCGCTCGGCCGGCGGTTCGTGACGTTTCTTCGCGCCCATGCGGTCCTCCCTAGCGGGGCGGGAGCGACTGCGCTCCCGCCCCGTCGGGACGCCTATTGGGCGGGCTGCATGATGCCGGTGTGACGATCGATCCGGAGGCGTTGCACGACCGACCCATCGGCACCCACGATCTCGGCGACGATGGTATCGGCATCCTGTTCTTCCACCTTGCCGAGCTTCACGTCAGAGTTGCCTTGCCAGGCAAGCTGATGCTCCAGCATATGGCGGGCCTCATCGACGGAAAGATCCTTGGGCAAAGCGGGCACGCCCCCGGGGCCCATCATCATGCCTGGCCCCATGCCGTAGCCCATCATGCCGGGGCTCATCATGCCGCCCATCATGCCTGGCCCCATGCCGTAGCCCATCATTCCGGGACCCATGCCGTAGCCCATCATGCCGGGGCCCATGCCGTAGCCCATCATGC
>CAZGYG010000075.1:0-15095 GCA_964530335.1 uncultured Rhodospirillaceae bacterium
TGGCGTCCCCTACGGGAATCGAACCCGTGTCTTCACCGTGAAAGGGTGATGTCCTGGGCCGCTAGACGAAGGGGACGGCGTTCGTCACATACCCGCCGACCCGGGGGAAATCAAGCGCCGCCGAGCGCGGCCGCCAGGGCGGCGATCCTGGCCGTTCGGGCCGGCCACGGCTCGGGCGCGACGACGCCCCAGACCGGGCCGGGCCAGCCCCTGTCGCCCTTCCGCCGCGCCACCACGTGGACGTGGAGCTGGGCCACCACGTTGCCCAGCGAGCCGACGTTGATCTTGTCGGCCCGTTCGACGCGCTTGAGTACGCGGGCGACGAGCGCGATCTCCTCGATCAGCCGGGCGCGGTCCGCGGGCCTCAGGTCATGCACCTCGACCGCGCCGGCGCGGCGCGGCACCAGGACGAGCCACGGCCACGCGCGCCGGTCCATCAGCCGAACCTCGCACAAGGGCAACGCGCCGACTGGGATCGTATCGGCCACGAGCCGGGGATCGAGCCGGAACCGGGCCATCAGTGCATGTACGAGGCGCCGTTGATGTCGACGGTCGCCCCGGTCGCGTGGGGCGCGAGCCCCGAGGCCAGGAATGCGACGACGTTCGCCACGTCCTCGGGCGGGGCGATATCGCCGATCGGGATTTCGCGCTTGACCGCCGCCTCGTCGGTGCCGTGGCGGAACGAGTCCTCGGCCATCTCGGTGCGCACGAAGCCGGGCGCCACGGCGTAGAACAGGATGCCCTCGCGTGCGTAGGCGCGGGCGAAGGTGCGGGTCATGGCGATCATGCCGCCCTTCGAAGCCGCGTAATGCGGATAGTCCGGGCCGTCGCCCCGAAACGAAGCCCGGCTCGCCACGTTGACGACGATGCCGCCGCCGCGCTCGCGGAAATGTCCGATCGCGGCGCGGCTGAGCTCGGCGGCGGCGACCAGGTTGATCTGGAGCGTGCGCCGCCAGGCCTGGCGCCAAGAGATCGCCTCGGCGTCGAGCGGCGCCCGCTCGTAGATGCCGGCGTTGTTGACCAACACGTCGATGCGGCCACGCCAGGCCATGGCTTCGCGCCACAACCGTTCGGCCCCGTCGTCCACGGCGAGGTCGGCCATGACCACGTGGCTCCGCCCCGGCGCGACCTCGGTCCCCAGCTTCTCCGCCGCCGCGCGATCGCGCGCCGCGTGCAACACCAGACCCGCGCCCGCCGCCCCCAGCACGCGGCCAATCGCGGCGCCGATGCCGCGCGAGGCGCCCGTCACCAACACCACTTTGTCCTGGAAATCGAACATTTCGTCACCCGATCCGCACATTTTTGCCACGAATTCAGATTATACATGCTTCCATCGGGCTTGGAGACGCGGGGGCGACGCCCGGGTGATTGCCTCTTTACGATGCCCAGACTCGCCGCTATGACCACGAAGATGACGAACACCGCTTCACGCCAGACCGCCCAAGGTGCGACCGCCGTAGTGCCATGGTGGCGGCTGCTGGCGATTGGCGGCGGCTGGCTGCTGCTGGGTATCGCGCCGATCGTCGGGCTGCTGCCCGGCCCCGGCGGCCTGGTCGTCGCGGCGATCGCCACGGTCGTCCTGATCCGCTATTCGCGCGACGCGCGCCGGCTGTTCGTCCGGCTCAAGCGGCGCTATCCGCAGATGTCGTGGCCATTGCGCAAGGCCGTGGACCAGTTCCGCAGCCGTATCCGGCGGCGTTAATCGGTTCTTACCGAACGGCGCATAGGCTTGGCCCGCATTGGGGCATTCCGCCCCGCGACCGGACCATGACCCGCTTTCTCGCGACCGACGAAAACCCCGGCGGCTGGAAGCTCGAGGACATCCTGACAACCCTTCAGGACGACATCGTGCGCCGCAGCCACAAGATCATCGAAGATCACCGGCCCGAATCACGCCATGTGCTGCACAACAACATCGAGATTCTCGGCCTGCTGACCCGCTGCATCGACCTGGCTCACGGCTCGACGCGGATTCTGTCCAGCCTGGGTCGGAGCCTCGCGCCCGAGGGCCCGCCACGCATAGGCATACTGTGACCCGCAACGATCCGACGCCGGCCTACGCGCGAACCCGCTGCGGCAGCGTCTCCTTGAGCGCGCGGATGTGGGCCACCCCGGTGCCGCAGCAGCCGCCGATGATCTGGACCCCCGCGGCGACCCACGTCTTGGCGCGCTCGGCCAGCGCGGCCGGCGCGATGACATCGACGAAGCGCCAGTTCGGCATCTCGAAGTAGCCGGATTCCGGGTAGGCGCCGAGCGCGCCCTTCCAGCGCGCGCGCACGACGTCGATACCCGCCTGGGTGTCGTCCACCAGGCTGTGCATGACGGTCATCGCCTGGGCGCGACCCGCCGCGGCCGCGACCAGCGCCTCGACGAGCGGCGCGAACGCCGTGGCCGGCGGGTCGAACGTCACCACCTGGCCGTCCTTACGCTGACAACTCATGCCGATCCATACCGGCAAGCCGGTCGCCAGCGCGGCCTGGAGCGCGGGCACGGCGAAGTCGGGCCGCATCATCATCTCGAGCGCGATCAGATCGACGCCGGCGCCGGCCAGCAACTCCGCCTGCTCGGTGAAGGTCGCCTTCAACGTCTCGGGGCGCGTCCACTTGGGGTCGGGCGGCTGGCTGTATTCCTGGCGGCCGATGAAGTGGGAGATCGAGCCGGCGATCGCCACCGGCCGGTCGGCGGCCCGGTCCCGGGCCTTGAGCGCGATCTCGACGGCGCGCCGGTTGGCCTCGGCGACCCGGTCGCCCAGCCCGGCCGGCTCCAGCATGTGGCGCGCGGTCGAGAAGGTGTTGGTGATGATGACGTCGGCGCCGGCGCGGATATAGTCCTCGTGCACCCCGAGCAGCACGTCGTCGTGCTCGAAGTTGGCGCCGCCGCACCACGCCACTTTGTCCATGGGCACGCCGCGCGCCTCGAGCTCGGTGCCGGTGCCGCCGTCGATGATGATGACCTCGCCGCGCGCCAGACGCTCGTCGAGCCTAACCATGGATGCCTCCCCAAACACTGCCCGGCGCGACGATAGGCCGCGCTCCCTCCCCGCCGCAACGGCCGGTTCGTGGCCGCGCAGCGTCGTGTCTGCTACAACGACCACGGCATGACCACCAGGACGTCATTTTCCGGCAGCATCGTCATGCTGGGCTACGGCGCCATCGGCCAGTGCTCGCTGCCCATGCTGCTCGATCTGTTCGACGTTCCGCCGGAGCGCTACCGCGTGGTGGCCAAGGACGAGGCCGCGGAGCGCTTCGCGCCTTACGCCGCGCGTGGGGTGACGTTCCTGCACCGGGTCATCCGGCGCGACAATGTCGGCACCGTGATGGCCGAGGTCGCCCGACCCGGCGACCTGGTGCTCAACCTGACGGTCGGGGTCGATTCGATCGTCATCGCCGACTGGTGCCACCGTCACGGCGTGGCCTACGTCGACACGGCGATCGAGCCATGGGCGGACGCCAACGTCGATCTCGACATCGCGCCGGCCGAGCGCACCGAGTACGCCTTCCACACCCGCGCCCGCCGGGCTGCCCAGGGCTGGGACCCCAGGGGACCGACCGCCGTCTACACCCACGGCGCCAACCCGGGGCTGGTCAACCAGTTCGCCAAGGCGGCGCTGCTCGACGTGGCACGCGCCATGGGGCTCGACCACGACGCGCCGACGACCCGCGAGGGCTGGGGCCGGCTTGCCCGCGCCACCGGCACCAAGGTCATCCACATCGCCGAGCGCGACACCCAGGTGACGCGCGAGCCCAGGCGCCCCGGCGAGTTCGCCAACACCTGGTCGATCCCCGGCCTCATCGAGGAGGCCATGATGCCGGCCGAGATGGGCTGGGGCAGCCACGAGAGGTGCTTGCCGGACGGCGCTTGCACCCACGACCAGGGGCCGCGCAACGCGATCTACTTCCAGCGCCCCGGCGGCGCCATGTTCCTGCGCTCGTGGGTGCCCAGCGGCCCGATCGCCGGCGTCTCGATCGCCCACGGCGAAACGGTCACCCTCAGCGACTACCTGACGCTCCACGAGGATGGACGCCCGGTCTACCGGCCGACCGTGTGTTTCGTCTACCTGGCCTGCGACAGCGCCATGGCGAGCCTGCACGATACCGTCATGCGCGACTGGCGCCCGCCCGAGCGGGAGCGCCTGCTCAACGAGGACATCGTCGAGGGGCGCGACGAGCTCGGCGTGCTGCTGCTCGGCCACGGGCTCGGCGGCTGGTGGTACGGCTCGCTGCTCGACATCCACGAGGCCCGCCGCCTGGTGCCCGGCAACAACCCGACGGCGCTGCAGGTGGCGGCGGGGGCGGTCGCCGCCACGGTATGGACGGCGCGCAACCCGGCGGCGGGGTTCCGCGAGCCCGAGCACCTGCCCCACGACGAGATCCTCGGCATTGCCCGGCCGTACCTCGGCCCCATGGTCAGCCGCGCGACCGATTGGACGCCGCTGAAGGAACGCCGGTTCGTGTTCGCGGAACCCTGGGGCGATCCGGCCGATCCCTGGCAGTTCGGCAATTTCCTCGTGCGCTGACGACCGGAACCGAAGTTGAAGGCACCTTCGAAGTCCGTGCGCGCGCCGCCCGGCCGTGCCAAAGTCCGCCGCCAACCTGACCCGCCTCGCGCCCGATGGACTTCAGCTTCTACCTGCCCGCCTACTGGCCCGACACCTCGATCCACGGCCATACGCTCTACGCCGAGCTGATCGAGCAGGCGCGCCACGCCGAGGATCTGGGCTTCGCCACGCTCGGCATCCCCGAGCACCACTTCATCAATTACCTGACGCACCCGAGCGCGCTGCTGACCGCGGTGCGCGTGGCGGCGGCGACCCGACGAATTCCGATCGTCACATCGGTGCTGGTGCTGCCGTTCTACGACATCCGCCTGTTGGCCGGCTGCATCGCCCAGGCCGATTGCCTGATGGACGGCCGGCTCCAGATCGGGGTCGGACGCGGCGCGTTCCGCTACGAATTCGATCGCATCGGCATTCCGTTCGAGGAGAGCCGGGCGCGCTTCGACGAGTCGCTCGCGATTCTGATCAAGCTGCTGTCCGAGACCGACGTGGGCTGGGCCGGCACCTACTACAACTTCGATCCGATCACGGTGACGCCGCGCCCCTTCCAGCGCCCGTTCCCCCCGCTGTGGATCGCCGCGCTGGCGCCCGAGGCGATCTACCACTGCGCCCGGCGGGGCTTCCACGTTCAGACCACGCCGCTGCGCGACCCGTTCGGCGCCGCCAAGGCCCAGGCCGAGGGCTTCTTGCGCGGCAAGGCCGAGGCCGACCCGAACGCCGGCAATCGGCTGTCGATGCTGCGCATGGCCTACGTCGCGCGCGACGAACGGGACAAGCGTGAGAAGATGGCAATCGCCCACGAGAACCACCGGCGCTTCACCAACGTGTTCACCACTCCCGGCACGGTCACGGGCGGCGCCATCGTCCCCCTCGACGTGACCGAGACGGTCGAGGACATGGAGCGGGTGCTGATCATCGGCACGGTCGAGGAGTGCATCGAACGGTTCGGTGCCTACGCCGAACTCGGGATCGACGACCTGCTGCTCAACATGAGCTTCGGCGCCAGCCACATGGACGTGATGACGGCGATGGAGCGTTTCATGACCCGTGTGCGGCCGCACATCGGCGCCGGGAGGGCGGCGTGAACGTCGCGGCGCGGGCCCTTCACGACCGCGCCACGATCGTCGACGGGCTCGTGTTCCGATCGGACGGCGACGCGGGGCTGTTGCGCAGGGCGGGCATCGCCGCCGCCAACGTCACGGTCAGCCACTTCGAGGCGGACTACGAGCGCGCCATCGACGAGATCGCCGCGTGGCTCGACCGGGTGCGCACGCCGGGCAGCGGCTGGCGACTGGTCGAGACCGTCGCCGACATCGCGGCGGCGCGCGCCGCGGGCGAGGTCGGGCTGATCATGGGCTGGCAGAACATGCGCCCGATCGGCGACCGGCTCGACCGCCTGCCCCTGCTGCATCGCCTGGGCATGCGGGTCATGCAGTTGACGTACAACCGGCGCAACTTCATCGGCGACGGTTGTCTCGAGCCCGAGGACGGGGGCTTGAGCGCGTTCGGCGCGCAGGCGGTCGCGCTGATGAACGAACTCGGCATCGCCATCGACCTCAGCCACGTCGGCGAACGCACCTCGCTCATGGCCGCCGAGCGTTCGACCCGGCCCGTGCTGGTGACCCACGCCAACGCCAAGGCGGTGTCCGAAGCCGCGCGCAACAAGTCCGACGCGGTAATCCGCACCGTTGCGGCGAGTGGCGGCGTGATCGGCGTCAGCATCTATGGCCCGATGTGCTGGGACGGCGATGCGTCGCGCCACCCGACGCTTGACGATTTCTTCCGCCAGTTCGACCACATCGCGTCGCTCGTCGGGCCGGACCGCGTGGCGCTCGGCACCGACCTGCCGGCGGTCGCCGACCTGGGCACGGTCGCCGACGTCACGAGCATGACGCTGCAGCGCTTCCCGGGCGCCATAGCCCGCTACGCCGCCGCGTTCGGCAACGACATCAAGGCCCGCTACCTTGCCGATTGCAGCCACCATGCCGACTTGGCGCGCATCACCGACCGGTTGCTCGCGCGCGGCTGGAGCGAGGCGCACGTGCTCGGCGTGCTCGGCGGCAACTGGATGCGGGTGCTCGACGCGATCTGGACGTGACGGCCGGCGACGACGCCGGCTTTAGTGTACGGCGTCGCCGCCTTGCGCGGTGATCGGCCCTTCGCGGGTCGGGCCGGCGTGGTGGTGGATCATGCGCCAGTGCCCGGCTTCCTGCGCGAACAGGTTGGTCGCCGCCAGAAATCCCCTTTCGACGGCCTCGAAGCAGATCACGACCGCCACGTCGCCGAGCACGCTTGCCCGCGGCGCGACGCAGGCGATCGCCGGCCGCTCCGGCGAGGTCAGGATCGCCGCCCAGCTCGCCATCACCTCGGCGCGCCCCGACAGCGGCCGCCAGCCCGGATGGGTGCACGTCACCGCGAGGTCGGCGGCCCACAGCGCCTGCATCGCCGGCATGTCGCCCTCGCGGAACGCCCGGTAGAACGCCTCGTTCGCCGCCAGCACCGCGTCCGCGCTCATGCCCGGGCCCGTGCCGCATCGTCGACGATGAATTGCACGTCGTTCCTGCCGTTCCAGTGGTCCGCGCGCAACGTACCGGCCAGGTGGAGCGGCGGCCCGCCGCGCTCGAGCAGCGCGGCGCCCACCGCCGTCGCCGCCTTGCGGAACGCGATCGCCTTCAAACGCCCGCCGCGCGCGCCAGCGGCGATGCAGCGCACGTGTTCGGCGCCCACCACGTCGGCGCGCACGATGCGGCAGTCGGCGACGGCGAAGCGCGGCTCGGCATTGCCGGAGCCGAATGGGCCTAGGCGCTCGAGGGTGCCGAGCAGATCGGCCGTCGCGGCCTCGACCGCGATGGCGCCATCGAGCGCCAGCGACGGCGTAACCGATTGCTCCGCCACGGCCGACGCCAGGCGTTGTCCGAGGAAGGATTCGAGCTCGTTCAGGCGATCGGCCCGCGCGGTGAATCCGGCGGCCATGGGATGCCCACCGCCGTTGACCAGCAGCCCAACCTGGCGCGCGGCGATGATCGCGGCGCCCAGGTCGACGCCGGGGATCGAGCGGCCCGAGCCCTTGGCGATGCCATCCGCGAAGGCGGCGACGATGGCCGGACGGCGGTAGCGCTCAACGAGTCGGCTGGCCACGATGCCGATGACTCCCACGTGCCAGTCGCCGGCGGCGGCGAACACCAGCGAAGTCTTGTCGCGCGACTCGACTTGGGCGACGGCCGCGTCGAGCACGGCCGACTCGATCACGCGCCGTTCGGCGTTGGCACGATCGAGGCGCTCGGCGATGCGGCGCGCCTCCTCCGCGTCCTCGGTGGTCAGCAGGCGCACGCCCAGGTCCGGCTCGCCCAGGCGGCCGCCGGCGTTGATGCGCGGGCCCAGCACGAAACCCAGATGGTATGTCCCGACCCCTTCGGTGAGCTTGGCCACGTCGGCCAGGGCCGCGAGGCCGACGTTGCGGCGCGCCGCCGCCTGGCCGATGCCGCGTTGCACCAGCGCGCGGTTGACACCGGTCAGCGGCACGACGTCGCACACCGTGCCGAGCGCGACCAGATCGAGCCAGGGCATGAGGTCGGGCTCCGGCCGCGCGGCGAACCGCCCGCGCCGGCGCAGCTCGCGGTTGAGGCCGACGACCAGCAGGAACGACACGCCCACCGCCGCGAGCTGGCCGTATCGCCTGTCCTCGTCGAGCCGGTTGGGATCGACCACCGCCCAGGCCTCCGGCAGGCTCGGCCCGGGCAAATGGTGATCGATGACGATGACATCGAGGCCGTCGGCGCGGGCCTCCGCCAGGGGCTCCAACGCCGTGACGCCGCAATCGACGGTCACGACGACCGTGGCTCCGGCCTGGGCGAGGGCGCGCAATCCCGCGATCGAAGGACCGTAGCCCTCGGTCAGGCGATCGGGCACGTAGACACGCGACTCGGCGCCGACCGCGCGGAGAAAGCGCACGATGAGCGCGGCCGAGGTCGCGCCATCCACGTCGTAGTCGCCGAACACGCCGATGATCTGGTCGGCCATGACCGCGTCGGCCAGACGCGCGACGGCCCGATCCATGTCCACCAGGCGCGACGGATCGGGCAGATCGCGGCGCAGCGACGGATTGAGGAAATCCTCGGCGGCGTCGAGCGCCACACCCCGTGCGGCCAAGGCCCGGCCGACGATCTCCGGCAGCCCGAGGCGCTGGGCGAGCGCGAGCGCCGCCCGTTCATCGCCGCCGCGCGAACGCCAGATCAGCCCCGAGACCGAGCTTTCGACGCCGAGGATCGCTGCGCTCATCGAATCGAGCCCTGACGGCACCGCCCACGCGCGGGCACGCGGAGCCGCCGCCTACGCGCCGGCGGGGCGACCCCGCGCCATCATAGCGCCTCGATCCGGATCATGCGCGGCGGCTCGCGCGTCGACTCGAGCGTCGCGATGCGGGTGAGCGCGCGTTGCAGCGCCGCCTCCTCGGTTTCGTGCGTGGTCATCACCACGGACACCGTGTCGCCCGGGTTGCGGCCGCGCTGGATCAGAGCCTCGATCGACACCTGCTCGTCGCGGAACGCCGCCGTCATGTCGGCCATGACGCCGGGCCGGTCGAGCACCGTGAAGCGGACGTAATAGGCGCCGCGGTGCCGCTCGATCGGCGCGCGCGGCAGGCGCGCCAGCCGTTCGACCGGCAGGCTGAACACCGGCAGCTTTTGGCCCCGGGCGATGTCGATCAGGTCGGCGACGACGGCGGACGCGGTGGGGCCGCCGCCGGCGCCGCGCCCGACGGCCATGTTGCGGTCGGCCCGGTCGCCGTGCACCACCACGGCGTTGAACGATCCGTCGACGTGAGCGATCGGGTGCGCGAGGGGCACCATGCACGGGTGTACCCGCTGCTCGAGGCCGTCGTCGGTGAGGCGCGCCAGGCCGAGCAGCTTGATGCGGAACCCGAGCTCGGCCGCGAAGTCGATGTCGTGGAGGCCGATCCGGCTGATTCCCTCGACATGAACGCCGCGGAAGTCGACCGCCGCGCCGAACGCCAGGCTGGCCAGGATCGTCAGCTTGTGCGCGGTGTCGATGCCCTCGATGTCGAAGGTCGGGTCCGCCTCGGCGTAGCCGAGCTTCTGCGCCTCGGCGAGCGCGTGGCCGAACTCGAGCCGGCGGTCGCGCATCGCGGTCAGGATGAAGTTGCAGGTGCCGTTGAGGATGCCATAGACGCGCTCGATCCGGTTGCCGGCGAAGCCCTCGCGCAGGGCCTTGACGATCGGGATGCCGCCGGCGACCGCGGCCTCGTAGGCGAGATGCACGCCCGCGGCCTCGGCCTTGCGCGCGATCTCGGTGCCGTGGAGCGCCAGCAGCGCCTTATTGGCGGTGACGACCGCCTTGCCCGCGTCCAGCGCCGACTCGACGACCCGGCGGGCGATGCCGTCGGCGCCGCCGATCAGCTCGCACACGACGTCGATCCCCGGATCGGCGGCGAGCGCCGCGGCGTCGTCGACCCAGCGCACGCCCGTCAGGTCAAGCCCGCGGTCGCGGCCGCGATCGCGCGCCGAAACCGCCTGCACAACGATCGGCCGGCCGCAGCGCTGGGCGATCAGATCGGCGTGATCCGCCAACAGGCGCACCACGTCGGCGCCGACGACGCCGAGCCCGGCCACGCCGACCCGGAGGGGCTGCGCCATGCCGTGAACCTCCCGAAGCGATCAGCCGCCGAGGTAGATCTCGACCCGGCGGTTCCGCGCGGGGTCGCTGGCCAGGGGCGCGTTGTCCGACGCGGCCTCGAGCGTCATGGCGGCGACCGGCACGCCGAGCTCGGCCAGGGCGTTGGCGACGGCGACGGCGCGGCCCATCGACACGTCCAGGTTGGCGAGCTTGGAGCCCGTCGTGCCGCTGCCGGCGCTGGCGTGACCGACGATGCGCACCGCGCCGCCGGTCGAGCCGTAATCGTAGGCGACACGCAACAGGGTGTCGCGCGCCTCCTGGCTCAGCCGCGCCGAGCCGTCGCCGAAGTAGACCGTCGCCACCTGGCGCGTCGCCAACCCGGGCAGGGACGGCGACGAGCCGATCGGCTGGGCCGGAACAGCGACCGCTTGCGGTTCGGCCGCGACGCCCGCCTCCGCGAGCGTCGTCGCGCCCGAGGACTGGAACGCGGCGTCGAACATTTCCGTGACGCTGCCGGCATACTGCGGCGCCGGCATCGCCGCCGCTGTCGTGCCCACCGCCGGCGCGACAGTGGAACCGTCGAGCGGCTGGGCCGGCACCGCCTCGCCCGAAGCCGTCGGCACCGTGCCCGAGCTCAACGGCTGGGCCGGCGGCGACAATTCGCCGGCGACCACGACCGATTCGGTCGTCGCCGGCTGCGGCTCGGGCGCCGGCGCTTGCGCCGCTGCCACAGTGGGTTCGGCCGATGGCAGCGTGCCGCCGACCTCGTCGTCGGCCTGCTGCAAGCCGGCGTCGATGTACTGAGCGTTGGCCTGATCGGCGGCCAGACCCTCGGCGATCTCGTCGAACTCGGCCGGCTCGGGCGCGTCCTCGGGCGCCTCGGGCACCGAGGAAAGGCTCGGGTATGGTTCCTCGGCCGTGGCGGCCGTCGATTCGGGCGGCGGCGCGCTTACCGCGACCGGCTCGTCGTCCTCGAACCAGGTGAACGGGTCGACCGCATCGGGAACGTAGCTGCACGCGGCCAGCGTCGCGGCGAACGCGACGAGCGCCAGCCTACGCATGGGCGGAACGGCCAGCCTACGCATGGGCGGAAAGGATGCTCGGGAGCGAAGCTTCGTCGTGCACGGTCGCACGATATCCTCTATAACGCGGCCGGGCACACATTAGCGAAATTCACAACCGGAACAAGCCGACAACGGACCGACCGAGCAGTGTTGTCCCCCCTTGGCCACCTTGGGGGCGTTGATTCGAGGCAGGTCCGCGGGCGCTCGACCATGGCAGCGAAAGAGCAGGAACAAGGCACGAACGCCGACAATCCGATGGCGCTGTGGTCCGACATCGCGGAGCGCAGCCGGGCGGTCGTGACCGACTTCCTCGAGCGTGCCGCCACGGGCGGTCAGCCCGACATCGGCGAATCCGTGCGCATCGCCCAGGCCTTCGCCGAGGCCACGGCGCGGCTTTGGTCGGACCCGATCAAGCTGGCGCAGGCGCAGTTTTCGCTGTGGCAGAGCTACGCCGAACTTTGGCAGCGCGCCGCAGAAAAGTTGGGCGGCGGGCAGCTCGAGCCGATCACGCCGACCGAGCACACCGACCGGCGGTTTCGCGATCCGGCATGGGAGGAGATGCAGGTCTTCGACTTCCTCAAGGAGACGTACCTGCTGACCTCGCGCTGGCTGCACACGGTCATGAAGGACGTCGAGGGGCTCGACGAGAAGACCGCGAAGAAGGTCGACTTCTACACCCGCCAGTGGATCGACGCGGCGAGCCCGAGCAATTTCCTGCTGACCAACCCCGAGGCGCTCAAGGCGACGGTTGAGAGTCGCGGCGAAAACCTGATTCGGGGCTTGCGCAACCTGCTCGGCGATCTCGCGCGCGGCGAGGGCCGGCTCGACATCACGACCACCAGGCACGAGTCCTTCCAACTGGGCGTCAACCTGGCGACCACCCCGGGCAAGGTCGTGTTCCAGAACGACCTGATGCAGCTCGTTCAGTTCGCGCCGACGACCGAAAAGGTGCGCAAACGACCCGTGCTGATCGTGCCGCCCTGGATCAACAAGTACTACATCCTCGACCTCAGGCCCGAGAACTCGTTCATCAAGTGGGCGGTGGACCACGGTCTCACCGTGTTCATCGTGTCGTGGGTTAACCCGGACGAGGAACTGTCCCACAAGACCTTCGAGGATTACATGCTCGAGGGTCCGATCGCGGCGCTCGAGGCGATCCGCCGGGCGACCGGCGAACGCACCGTGACCGCCATCGGCTATTGCATTGGCGGCACGCTGATGGCGGCGACGCTCGCGTACATGGCGGCCAAGGGCGACGATCGCATCGCCGCCGCCACGTTCTTCGCGTCGCTGACCGATTTCTCGGAGGCCGGCGACCTCGAGGTGTTCATCGACGAGCACCAGATCGAGGAGCTCGAGCAGAAGATGGCGGCGCGCGGCTACCTGGAGGGCTCCGAGATGGCCTCGACCTTCAACCTGCTGCGCGCCAACGACCTGATCTGGAACTACGTGGTCAACAACTACCTGCTGGGCAAGGAGCCGTTCCCGTTCGACATCCTGCACTGGAACGCGGATTCGACGCGCATGCCGGCCGCCATGCACGGCTTCTATCTGCGCAAGATGTACGTCGAGAACCGGCTGGTGGAACCGGGCGGCATCGCGCTGGGCGGCGTTTCCATCGATCTGCGCAAGGTCGCGATCCCGACCTATTTCCTGTCCACGCGCGAGGACCATATCGCGCCGTGGCGATCGACGTTCGCGGCCACCCGAATGTTCAAGGGCGCCATCCGCTTCGTGCTCGGCATGTCGGGGCACGTCGCGGGCATCGTCAACCCGCCCGCGTCCAAGCGCTACGGCTATTGGACCGGCGACAAGCTCGACCCGAACCCCGACGCCTGGCTGGCCCAGGCGACGCGGCACGAGGGCTCATGGTGGCCCGACTGGGAGCACTGGAACCGCAGGCACGCGGGCGCCCTGGTGGCGGCGCGTGTTCCGGGCGACGGCAAGCTCGTACCGATCGAGGACGCGCCCGGCTCATACGTCACGGCCACCCAGCCCGCCGCCACGTCATAGCCGGCCGCCGCCGGGGTGTCGGTGCCGCGCCCGGCGGCTGTCACGCGATCGGGAGGATATCGATGCCCCCGATCGTGCCGGTCTCGAAGGTCGCGATCACGGTGTAACCCACTAGGTCAGGGTCGTCGGCATAAAGCGTGTTGGTGGCCGTCGAGAAGATCAGCGTGCCGAAGCCGGTGTCGTACTCGCTGCTGAGTCCGGCATCCAGCGTGCCGTCGTAGGCGGTGTCGATGGTCGCGAAGTTAAACCCTTCGACGGCCACGCCACTAGCTTGGAGCCCGTACCCCGACTCCGAAATACGGAGCACGTCCTGGATGCCCGTGAAATCGGTCACGATGTCGCCGGTCAATGCGCTGACCACATCGCTTCCGAACGGGTTGCCGTCCGTGCTGGCGGTGAAGATGAAATTGTCGGCCCCGAAGCCTCCGGTCAGGTTGTCGACCCCGCCGCCGCCCGTGATGAAGTCGTCGCCGAACCCGCCGTCGATGATGTCGGCGCCGCCGCCGCCCTGGATATTATCGGCGCCTTCGCCGCCGGACAGCCGATCGGCGCCGCCGCCGCCGTCGATAAAGTCGCTGCCGCCGTTGCCGATCAGCGTGTCGTTGCCCGCCTCGCCGACCAGATTGTTGACGCTCGCATTGCCGGTGATGGTGTTGGCCTGGCCGTTGCCGGTGCCGTCGATCGCGGCGCCGCTGTCCAACAGCACCAGGTTCTCGATTTCCAGGTTGGTGTCGGCGACATCGGGCAGGGCGACCGTCACCGAGCTGAAGATCGTGTCGATACCGCCGGCATCCTGGACCACCGCAACCTCCCCGACGGTGTCGAGGACGTAGCTGTCGTTCCCCAGGCCGCCGTTCAGGATATCGGTCCCGGTACCGCCGTCCAGGTTGTCATTGCCGGCGCCGCCCAAGAGCGTGTCGTTGCCGGCTAGACCGACCAGGACGTTGTTGCCGCTGTTGCCGGTAATGATGTTGACCGAAACGTTGCCAACGCCGCTGATGCCTGCGGTGCCGGTCAGGGTCAGGTTCTCGACATCGGGGTCGAAGAGGACGGCATTCGCGCTGGCCCGGATGGTATCGACGCCACCCGCGGTTTCCTCCATTGTTAAAGAGATGCACTCGACGGTCCTATTGACGATGAAGGTGTCATCGCCGGCCCCGCCGGTCATCGTATTGCTGCCCGCCCCGCCGTTGAGCGTGTCGTTGCCGGCGTTGCCGAACAGCACGTCGTTGCCACCGCCGCCGATTAGCGTGTCGTTGCCGTCGTTGCCCGTGAGGGTGTTCACGCCACTGTTGCCGGTCAGGACATTGGCGAGTATGTCGCCGGTGGCGTTGAGAGCCCCCGAGCCGAGCAGCACGACCCGCTCGATCGCGTCGTCGATCAGATTGCCAATGTCCAATACGATGGATACGGTCGAGCGGATGGTGTCGGCGGTGCCGGTCGACGTGACTTCCACCGCGTCATCGAGCGCGCTGTCGAACACGTAGGTGTCGTTGCCGTCGCCGCCCGTCAGCACATCGGCGCCGGTGCCGCCGTCGAGCGAGTTGTTGCCGACGTTACCGGTGAGCGTGTCCGCGCCCGAGCCGCCGATCAGGTTCTCGATGCTGACCAGCGTGTCGCTGCCGGCGCCGCCCGTCGCGGTGCCGGTGGCCAGGTTGGCGGTGACGGCGTTGAGGGTCCCGGCGTAGCTCGCCGTGTCGTTGTTGTTGCCGCCGTCGAGCCGGTCGGCGCCCGCGCCGCCGATCAGCGTGTCGTTGCCGTCGCCGCCGTTGAGGCTGTCGTTGCCGCCGCCGCCGTCGAGCGTGTCGTCGCCCGCGCCGCCGTTGAGCGTG
>CAZGYG010000076.1:0-14444 GCA_964530335.1 uncultured Rhodospirillaceae bacterium
GACTCGCCGAACCAGCGCCCGAGATCGACCATCCGGCAGCGCCGCGAGCAGAACGGCCGGAACCCGTCCGTCGCCGGCTTGCCGCAGTTCGGGCACGCCGTCTGCGCCGGCCTCCGTCCGAGCGGCGTCGGTTCGTCGGTCATCGAACGACCCTAACCTCGAACCGGTCGCGCGGCCAGTCGTCGCGCCGTTCCACCGTCACGTGGCGGCCGAGCCAACTTGCGAGCCGGGCGACATCGCCCAGCGCCGCGGCCACGTCGGGCGCGCACGTCACCGAGAGCGGGCCGGGCGGCCCGGCAATCTCCGCCCGCAGGCCGCGCGCGATGCGATCGGCCACGCCGGTGGCGGAGTCGCGCAACTCGCCGAGCGACGGACCGCGCCGCTCGCGTGCCATCTCGGCGAGGCCGAGCGGCGAAAGGCCGTGGCACGCGCGCACGCGCCGGTCGGGCGCGAGCCCTTCGCGCAGGCTCGCCATGACCGCGCGCCGGTCGTCGGTCTCGGTCATGCCGATGAAGTCGACCACGATGAGCCCGGCCACGTCGCGCAGCCTGAGCAGCGGCCCGATCGCCGCGGCGGCGGCAAGGTTCGTCGCCAGCGCCGTCGCGCCCGCGCCGCGCCCGGTCCGCCCCGCCGAGTCCACGTCGATGGCGGTCAACGCCCGGCCTTCCTCGACACCGAGCGCGCCGCCACCGGGCAGCGGCAGGCGCGGCGCCACCGCCTCGTCGAGCGCCGCCTCGATGCCGAGCTCCTCGAACAGCGCCGGCCCGCGAACCTCGACGGCCACGTCCTCGCGCCCGGACGCGGCAAGCCAGGCGCTGGCCTCGGCCGCCAGGGCGCGACCCTCCAGGATCACGCGCCGGATCCCCGGTTCCGCGCCGAGCCAGACGGCCGCCGCGGCGGGCGCGGGCGCGATCCGGCGCGGCGGACCCTCGGTCGCGTCCTGCCGGCGCGCGCGGCGCACGCGCGCGAGCTTGCCCCGCGCCGCCTCGGTCACGACCTCGAGCGCGAGCGAGGCGCCTTCGGGTACCGTCGCGCGCGGGACCTTGAGAAAGCCCTCGCCGCCGGGCCCGAGGTCGACGAAGACGCCGCCGAATTCTGGCGCCGCACGCGCCAGCCGGCCCAGCCACACGTCGCCGACGCGAGGCGCGTCGCCCGATCGCTCGTGGGCGACCTCGACGACCTTGCCCTGGGCCAGCAGCGCGACCCGGCGCAGGCGGGGCGTCGCATCGACGGCGATCGCGTCGACGGCGGTCAAGGCCACGGAATGCCGGCCTGGCGCAGCAGGTTGAGGGTTTCGTAGAGCGGCAGGCCCGCGACCGTGCTCGGCTCGCCGTTGATGGCGCGCACGAACGCGCCGGCGAACCCTTGCAGGGCGTAGCCGCCGGCCTTGCCGCGCCATTCGCCGCGCGCGATGTAGGCCTCGACCTCGGCCGGCGCGAGCCGCTTGAACCGGACCTTGGCGGCGACCACGCGCACACGGTGCCGACCGTCCGGGGCCGCGACGCAGACGCCGGTCAGCACGGTGTGCTGGCGCCCCGACAGCAGCGCGAGACACCGCCGCGCCTCGGCCTCGGTCGCCGCCTTGGGCAGAATCCGCCGGCCGCACGCGACCACCGTGTCGGCGGCGAGCACCACGGCGCCGGGGTGGCGCGCCGCGACCGCGGCGGCCTTGGCGACGGCCAGCCGTTCGGCCAGCGCGCGCGGCAGCTCGCGCGCACGCGGCGCCTCGTCCACGTCAGCGGCCTCGATCGCCTCCGGCACGATGCCGACCAGCGCCAGCAGATCGCGCCGGCGCGGCGACGACGAGGCGAGCACGAGGGCTGGTCTTTTCATGAATCGACCCGTAACGGTGACGGCGGCCGGGACCATGGCGGGCGAGCCCCCCACGGTCAAGCGCGTCACACGGACGGCCCCCTGGGTTCGCCGAAACGCTGGATGATGCGCCGGTGGATCTGGTCGCGCACCTGGCGGTAGGCGTCGAGCCGCACGGCGCGATTGCCCTCGACCACCGTGGGGTCGAGCGTCGGCCAGTATTCGACCTCGCACGAGACGTGGCGCGTGAGCTCGAGCGCGCGGTGCTGGGCATCCGGGGCGAGCGTGATGATCAGGTCGTAGCTCAGGTCCTCGAGGTCGTCGAAGGTCTTGGCGGCGTGGCCGCTGAGGTCGATGCCGAATTCGTCGAGCACGGCGACGGCGAACGGGTCGATCTCGCCGCGCCGGGTGCCGGCCGAATCGACGTACACCGAGCGGCCGAACAGGTGCTTCATCAGCGCCTCGGCGATCGGCGAGCGCACGGCGTTCATCGAGCACGCGAACAGCACGTTCCTGGGCCGCTCGACGCCCATCGCTCAGCTCCGGATGTGGAGAACGCAGATCAACGTGAACAGGCGCCGCGCGGTTTCCCTGTCGATCCGCACCCTGGCGGCAAGCCGTTCCTGCAGCGCGATCGAGCCTTCGTCGTGCAGGCCGCGCCGCCCCATGTCGATCGCCTCGATGCGCGAGGGCGTGGCGGTCTTGATCGCCTGGAAATAGCTCTCGCAGACGGTGAAGTAGTCCTTGATCAGGCGGCGCAGCGGGCTCAGCGGCAGCGTCACCTCCTCGAGCGCGGCGCCTGCGGCGTCGGCGACGTCCATCACCAGCACGCGCCCGTCGCGCAGGCTGAGATGGACGTTGAACGGCCCGGCGTAACCGGCCGCCGGCGCGAAGACGTTTTGCTCGAGCAGGTCGAAGATGGCGACCGCGCGCTCGTGCTCGATCTCGGGGCTGCGGCGCACGACGAGCCGCTCGTCGAGGGTGATGTTGGCGATGCGCTGCGACGCGGCGCTGGGCGGGTCAGCGTCCTGGTTCATGGCTGGGCGCGACCGCGGTGATCCAGGGGTCGCCGATGTCCTCGAGCCTGACGGCGAGCCGGTCGAAGTCCAGGCGCAGCGCGCCACCGCCCGCGAAGTGCAGCGTGGCGTGGCGCGGCGATTCCCCGGCGTCGGTCGACAGCGCGAGGAGCTCGAGCGGCAAGGCGGCGGTCGGGTCGACGCCGCGGTAGCGCACCTTGGTCACGCCGTCGAAGGCCAGCGCGCACTTGACCTGGCGCATGGGCGCGTCCGGCGTGTGCTGGTGTTCCTCGTGGCGGAACCGGATCAGATAGCCGCCGAAGCGACGGCGTGACGCTTCGAACACGAGCTGCGGCAGTTCGATCAGCGCGTCCTGGAGCAGCGCCGACAGCATTGCCACGTCCTCGGCGTCGACGGCGCGCAGGCGCAGGCCCTTGCGGCTCACGGCGCGAGCTCGCGCACGATTTCGGCGCCGCACGCCGCGAGCTTCTCGACCAGGCGCTCGTAGCCGCGGTCGAGGTGGTAGACGCGGTGGACGGTGGTCTCGCCCTCGGCCATCAGGCCGGCGATGACCAGGCCGACCGAGGCGCGCAAGTCCGTCGCCATGACCGGCGCGCCCTTGAGCCGCGCGACGCCGCGCACGGTGGCGGTCGAGCCGTGTACGACGATCTCGGCCCCCATGCGCGCGAGCTCGGGCACATGCATGAAGCGGTTCTCGAAGATCGTCTCGGTGATGACCGAGGCGCCCTCGGCCACCGTGAGCAGGCTCATCACCTGGGCCTGGAGGTCAGTCGGGAATCCCGGGAACGGCTGGGTCGTCACGTCGGCGGCGACGAGCGGGCCGCCGTTCCGGCGCACGCGCAGGCCCCGCTTCGTCGGCTCCAGCGCGACGCCGGTCTCGGCCAGCTTGGCGGCGACGGTCTCCAGATGGTCGAGCCGCGCGCCGATCAGCTCGACGTCGCCGCCCGTCGCCGCCGCCGCCATGGCGAAGGTGCCCGCCTCGATGCGGTCGGGGACAACGGCGTGGCGCGCGGCCCCGAGCCTGGCCACGCCGGTGACGCAGAGGGTGTCGGTGCCGATCCCTTCGATGCGCGCGCCCATGGCGTTCAGGCAATGGGCGAGGTCCGCGATCTCGGGTTCGCGCGCGGCGTTGGAGATTACCGTTTCCCCGGCGGCGAGCGTGGCGGCCATGAGTACGTTCTCGGTCGCGCCGACCGAAACGAACGGGAACCGCACGTGGGCGCCCTTGAGCCCGCGCGGGGCCTCGGCGACGATGTAGCCGTCGCGCAGTTCGATGCGGGCGCCAAGCGATTCCAGCCCCTTGAGGTGCAGGTCGATCGGGCGCGTGCCGATGGCGCAGCCACCCGGCAGCGAGACCTCGGCGTGTCCCACGCGCGCGACCAGGGGCCCGAGCACGAGCACCGAGGCCCGCATCTTGCGCACCAGGTCGTAGGGGGCGGTGGGCTCCCTCAGCGCCGCCGCGTCGAGCCGGAAGCTGCGCCTGTGCCCACCCCTCGGCTCCAACACCTCGTCGATGCGGACCCCGAGCCTGAGCAGCAGCGCGCCCATCGAGGCGATGTCGGCGAGCGCCGGCAGGTTGTCGAGCACCACGGGCTCGTCGGTCAGCAGCACGGCCGCCATCAGCGGCAGCGCCGCGTTCTTCGCGCCGCCGATCACGATCTCGCCCGCGAGCGGCACGCCGCCGCGAATCCTTATCCGGTCCATCGACTACCCGCGCGGCCCGGCCGGCCGCCCGGAGGTTGTATCGGAACCGGCTTCGCGCCCGCAACACGAAGCGCCCGGGCAGCGGGGCGCGCCGCGAGAAGCCCTATCCGGCCACGCCCAGCGCCTCCTCCCACGCGCCGAGCGAGCGGTCGAGCCGGTCGATCATGTCATCGATCTCGGCGGGCGCGATGGTCAGCGGCGGCGAAATCCAGGTCGGCAGGCCGCGGCTGAACAGCGGTCGGCGGCGCGGGCCGTAAAGCGTCGAGTAGAGCACCAGGCCGTTGGCGAGCGTGATCGATTGCCAGAGTTCCTCGGCCTTCCTGTCCGGCGCGAAGTACGCGCGGGGCGACTTGGTCTCGACCAGCTCGAGCACCATGAACAAGCCCCAGCCGCGCACGTCGGCGACGGACGGATGGGCGAGCAGCTGGTCGCGCTGGCGGAACAGCCGCTCGCTCTTGGCGGCGCTGGCTTCCACCAACTTGTCCGCCTTGAGGATCTCGATCACCTTCACGCCGGCCGCGCAGGCCAGCGGGTGGCCGCCGTACGTGAAGCCGTGCACGAAGTACGCGCCGTCCTTGAACGGCGCATCGACGCGGTCGTGCACGGTCACGGCCGCCAGCGGCTCGTAGCAGCTCCCGATGCCCTTGCCGAACACCATCATGTCCGGCACCACGCCGAAATGGTCGAGCCCGAACCAGCGCCCGGTGCGGCCGAACCCGGTGATGACCTCGTCGTCGATCAGCAGGAGGTTGTAATCGTCGCAGATGCGGCGGATTTCCCGCCAGTAACTGGTCGGCGCGACGACGCCGTATTCCGGGCCGCAGCCGTGGGGCGTGACGATGAACGCCGCCACGGTCTCGGGCCCCTCGAAGTGGATCGCCCGTTCCAGGTTCTGGGCGCAGACGACGGCCCAGTCCTCGCGGTCCATGCCCTCGGGTTTCAGGTAATCGCTGTACTGCTGGATGTGCGGCCATTTCGGCAGCATGGGCTCGAAGTGCTGGGTCATGCGCGGGTTGCCCGACAGCGCCATCGTGGCCAGCGTCATGCCGTGGTAGCTCTCGTGGCAGGCGATGATCTTGTACTTGCCCGCGCTGCCGGTGGCGACGTGGTACTGACGGGCGATCTTCATCGCCGTCTCGACCGCCTCGGACCCGCCCGAGACCACGTAGGTCGCGTTCAGGGGCGGCGGCGTCACCGAGGCCACGGCGTTGCACAGCTCGGCCCGCCGGCGGTTCGCCAGCACCGGGTGCACGTAGCTGTAGTCGTCCATCTGGGCGGCGATCGCCGCCTTCATGCGCGGATCGTTGTGCCCGAGGTTCACGGCCATCGGCCCGCCCGAGGCGTCGATGTAGCGGTTGCCCTTGTCGTCGTAGAGGTACACCCCCTCGGCGCGGGCGAGCTCCACCTCCATCGGGTGGTAGGAGAACACGTTCCGCCACTCGCCTTCCGGCTTCAGCATCGCCGGCAGGTTCCGGATTCGGCTGACATCGTTCATGGCTGCTTCCTGGTCTCTCGTTTCGTCACGCCCGGTAGTTGTATCGGAGCCTGTCCCGCCCGCAATGAGCGGCGCGGCCAAGCCTACGGCTTCTCGCCTTCCGCTGGCTCCTCGCCCCCATCGCGCTCGGCGCGGGCCCGTTGCTGCTCCTTGCGGCGGCGCAGATTCTCGCGTAGCGCGGCCTCCAGCCTGCGGCGCTCGGCGTCGTCCTTGCCTGGCTTGGTTTCCGTCATGTCGGCCTCTCCCGGCCATTCTTCGCACGACCCTGGGCTTGCCCGTTCCCGGGGGCCGTGGCATCGTCCGCGCGCCATTCTAGCGCCGCGGTAGCTCAGGGGCAGAGCACATCCTTGGTAAGGATGGGGTCGGTGGTTCGATTCCACTCCGCGGCACCACCCGCGCCGTGACGCTTGGCCATCAGGCTCCGGGATCCGGCGAAGGGCCCTTCCGACTGTCCGCGCGCGCGTGCTAGTGTGCGCAGCATCGGGCCGAATTCCCGATCCCCCATCCCGTCTTGACCGTCGCGTGACCCGACCCATGTCCGTTCACGGCGGCCGCGCGGGTGGGTGGCCGGAGACGCGAAAGGAAGCGCCACGATGCTCTTGGACGTCAAGGGACTGGGCAAACGCTTCGGCGCGATCATGGCGGTCGATGACGTGAGCTTCGCCGTGGACCGCGGCGGCGTCCTGGGCTTCCTCGGCCCCAACGGCGCCGGCAAGACCACGACCATGCGCATGATCGCCGGGTTTCTCGCGCCCAGCGCCGGTACGGCGGTGGTCGACGGCTGCGATGTCCGCGACCGGCCCCTAGGCGTGAAGCGACGCCTCGGCTACCTGCCGGAAGGCGCGCCGCTCTATGGCGACATGACGCCTGTGGGCCTGCTCGGGTTCGTCGCGGCGATCCGGGGCTTCGATGGCGCGGAGCGGCGCCGCCGCGTCGATCTGGCCATGGCCCGCACCGCGCTCGGCGACGTGGCGCGGCAGCCGATCGAAACGCTGTCCAAGGGCTACCGGCGGCGTGTCGCGTTGGCCCAGGCGATCCTGCACGACCCCGACGTGCTGATCCTGGACGAGCCGACCGACGGCCTCGATCCCAACCAGAAGCACGAGGTGCGCGCCTTGATTCGCGCCATGGCCCCGACCAAGGCCATCGTCATCTCGACCCACATCCTTGACGAGGTCGAGGCGCTGTGCGACCGGGCGATCGTCATCGCCCGTGGCCGCGTCGTCGCCGACGACACGCCAAAGGCGCTTCAGGCGCGCTCGGACCGGCACAACGCGGTCACCCTGCGGCTGCCCACGGCGCTGGCGGAGCGCGCGGCGAGCGTGCTCGGCCCGCTGCCCGGCGTCGCCGCGATCGAAACCGTTGGTGACACCGACGGCACCGCCGAGCTCCTGGTACGACCCGCACGCGGCGTCAGCATCACGGCCGAGGTCGGCGCCGCCTTGCGCGCCGCCGACATTTCCGTCGCCGAGCTGTTCAGCGAACGCGGCCGGCTCGACGACGTATTCCGCGCCATCACGGCGCCCTGACCGCCGGCAAGGAACCATGCGCAACACCCTGATCGTCGCCCGGCGCGAGCTCGTCGCTTACTTCGCCTCGCCGCTTGCCTACGTCTTTATCGTGGTGTTCCTCGCGCTGACCGGCGCGCTTGGTTACTACCTCGGTGATTTCATGGGGCGCGGCCAGGCCGACCTGGTGTCGTTCTTCCTGTTCCAGCCTTGGCTGATGATGATTCTCGGCCCGGCGCTCGGGATGCGGCTGTGGGCGGAGGAGCGCCGTTCGGGCACCATCGAGCTGTTGCTGACCCTGCCGATCGCCCCCGCCGAGGCCGTGCTCGGCAAGTTCCTCGCGGCGTGGGGGTTCGTCACGGTCGCGCTGGCTCTGACCTTTCCCATGTGGCTCACGGTCAATTATCTGGGCGAGCCGGACAACGGCGTGATCCTCGGCAGCTACGCCGGCACCTGGTTGATGGCGGGTGCGCTGCTTGCGCTCAGTGCGTGCGTCTCGGCCCTGACCCGCAACCAGGTGATCGCGTTCGTCGTCGGCAGCGCGGTCGCGTTCCTGTTCCTGATGAGCGGGCTCGACCTGGTGCTCGACGCTTTCCGCGGCTGGGCGCCGGCGTTCGTCGTCGATCTGGTCGCCGCGCTGTCGATCCTGACCCACATGGCGGACGTGGGCCGGGGCGTGATCGGCCTGCCGACGGTCGTGTTCCTGGTGTCGCTGACGGCGCTCTGCCTGTTCGTCAACGCGCAGATCGTCGAGCTCGAGGGCTCGGCATGATGGCGAAGCTGATGGAACGCCTGCGGCGCCGGGATCGGGCGATGCTCTCGGTCGCGGGCATTGCCTTGGCCGTGGTCGGGTTCTTCGCGCTCAACCTGTTCGCGACGCTCGAGTTCGGCGCGATCCGGCTCGACCTCACCCGGAACGGCAACTACACGGTTTCGCGCGGCACCAAGGACATGCTCGCGGGCGTGACCGAGCCGATTACCCTCAGGCTCTACTCGTCCCGGGCGTTGCTCAGCCGCGTTCCGGGGTTCCAGGCCTACGCCCAGCGCGTGCGCGAGACGCTGGAAGGCTACGCGCGGCTTTCGGGCGGCAGCATCCGCCTCGAGGTCGTCGATCCCGAACCGTTCTCGCCGGAGGAGGATCAGGCCGCGGCGTTCGGGATCAGCGCGGTGCCGTTCGATTCGGCCGGCGGCCGCGGCTTCTTCGGCGTCGTCGGCACCAACTCGACCGACGATACCCAGGTCATCCCGCTGCTCGCGCCCGATCGCGAGCCGTTCCTCGAATACGACCTGACCCGTCTGGTCTACGACCTGGCGCATCCGGAGAAGCCGGTGCTGGCCGTGCTCGACGGATCGGGCATCGGCGGCACGCCCGAGGGCGGTTACCAGCCGGCGCAGATGTACCTGCAGATCGAACAGTTCTTCGACGTGCGCCTGCTGGCTGGCGACGTGGCGGCGATCGACGACGACGCGGCCGTGCTCATGATCGTTCATCCCTACGAGCTCGGCGACGCGACGCTGCTCGCCATCGACCGGTTCGTGCACGCGGGTGGCCCGGCGCTGGTGTTCGTCGATCCCCTGGCGGAGAACAAGCAGATCCAGGCGCAGATGGGCGTGCCGCGTCCCGATGTCGCCTCGAACCTCGCGCGCCTGATGACGGCGTGGGGCGTCGCGCTGGCGCCCGGGAAGGTGGTCGGCGACGCGGCGGCGGCGATGCGCGTGCAGACCACGAACAACGGCCGCGAGGTCATCACCAACTATCTGCCGTGGATCAGCCTCGGTCGCGATGCCGTCGCGCCCGACGATCCCGTGACCGCGCCCGTCGAGGTCTTGCGCCTGTTCAGCGCCGGCGCGCTCGAATCCTTGGCTGGCGCCACCACGACCTTCGAACCGCTGGTGCGCTCGAGCGCGAAGTCGATGCTGATCGACCAGTTCGAGTTGCTGGATCCGGACCCGGTCGGTCTGCTGGGCCGCTTCGCGCCGTCCGGCCAGAATTACGTCCTGGCCGCGCGCATCACCGGCGACGCCCCGAGCGCGTTTCCCGACGGCCTGGCCGAGGGCGGAGAAGCCACCGGCGAGGCGGTGCCCGGTGCCGCGCATTCGCCGATCGCCGTTATCGTCGTCGGCGACGTCGACATGCTCGAGGACAATGCCTGGCTCAGCGCCCAGGGCGGTACCGACGCCCGGCTCGCGGTGCCGATCGCCCACAACGCGGACTTCGTCCTCAACGCCCTGGAGAACCTGGCCGGCGGCGCCGTGCTCGCGGAATTGCGCGGGCGCGGCCTGGTCGATCGCTCGTTCACCACCGTGAAGCGCATCCGCGCCGCTGCGGAGACAAAGTACATGGCGACGGTGAACGAGCTGAGCACGGCGCTGGACGAGGCGCAGAGCCGGTTGCAATCGCTCGATGTCGGAGAGCAAACCGCCGCCGGGACCAGCTTGCTGTTGACCCCCGAGCAGCAGGCGACGGTGCGCGAGTTTCGCGGCCAGGTGATGAACCTCAGGGGCCAGTTGCGCGAGGTGCAGCGGGCGCTCAACCGCGACATCGAACGGCTCGAGACCTGGGTCGCGCTGATCAACATCGCCGCGGTTCCGGTGCTGGTCGCGGTGTGCGCCGGCGCCGTCGCGCTGTGGCGAACGTCCCGGCGCCGTCGCGCCCAGGCACGCGCCTGAGCCGGGAAACGCGATGAAACCGACCACGTTCCTGATCGTCCTGGCCGCCACGGCCGTCTGTGTCGCGGCCGCGACCGTGGCGGTGGTCAGAGAGCAGCGCGCGACCGTTGCCGCGCCGGGCGGGCCGTTGTTCGCCGATCTGCTCGACCATGCCAACGACGTGGCGACGATCACGATCGACAGCGGCACGGGCACGTTGACGATCGCGCGCGCGAGCGATGGCGCGTGGGGCCTGGTCGAAAACGACGGCTACCCGGTGCCGACCGACAAGGTGCGGCGGCTGGTGGCGGGGCTGGCCGAGGTGCGGCTGCTGGAGCCCAAGACCGACCGGCCGGAGCGCTACGCACGCCTCGAGGTCGAGGATCCCGCGCCTGGCGCGATGTCGAAGCGGGTCACGCTCGGCGACGCGGCGGGGGCAACGCTCGCCGCCCTGATCGTCGGGCGCGAGAACTACAGCTTCGACCTCAACGGCCTGCGCGGCGTCTACGTGCGCGAGCCCGGCGGACGGGCCTGGCTCGCCGAGGCCGCGCTGGACGTGCCGACGACGACGGTCACCCTGGTAGATCGCAACGTCGTCGATTTGGACGCGGAAGCCGTCCAGGCCATCCGGTTCGAGCCAGCGGGCAGCGATGTCGTCACCGTGTCGAGGCCCGACGCGGCGTCCGAGTTCAGCCTCGAACCGATCCCCGAGGGGCGGAGCGCCGATCCGGAGGCGGTCGCCCGGCTCGCCCGCGCCTTCGTCGCCGTCACGCTGGACGACGTGCGCGCCGACCGCGCCGGCGCCGCGAGAGGCGCTGGCGTCGCCACGGCCACGACCTTCGACGGGCTGACGCTCAAGGCCGAGCTCGTGGTCGTGGACGGCGCGACCTGGCTCCGGCTCGGCGCCACCGCGCCCGAGGACGCGCCGGCTGGTGGCGACGCCAAGGCGATCAACGACCGGGTCGGCGGCTGGCTCTACAAGCTGCCGCAGTTCAAGATCGACGCACTGACGCCCCGGATCGACGATTACCTCGTCAAGGACGACGGGGCGTCCTGACACGTAGAAAAGGGAAGCGTCCCCTTTTTTGGTTCGTAGAAAAGGGAAGCGTCCCCTTTTTTCCAGGAGGTACAGGGCTCGTGCGGTTGCCCCTGGATCGCCACGCCGCCTGCGGCGGCTCGCGATGACAGGTTGAGGGGTTTATTCAGCGGCATGCTAGTCCGGCCGGCGGGGGACGATCAGCGCGTCGAGGGCGAGCGCGCCCTTGGGCAGCACGCGCAAGGGGTTGACGTCGAGCTCGGCGATCAGGTCGCCGAGGTCGGCGACGAGCGCCGAGAGCCGCACGACCGCATCGACCAGCGCCTCGACGTCGCCGGCGGGGCGGCCGCGCACGCCGTCGAGCAACCGCCGCAGCACCAGGCCGTCGATGACGCGACGCGCCTCGTGGCGGGAGACGGGCGCGAGCGCGGCGGCGGCGTCGCGCACGACCTCGACCAAAATGCCGCCGCCGCCGATGACGATCAGCGGGCCGAATTGCGGATCGTGGACCAGGCCGAGGATGGCCTCGGTCCCCTCGGCGGCCATCGCCGCCACCAGCACGCGCGGCCCGAGCCGGGCGGCGAGATCGTCGTAGGCGGCGCCGACCGCCGCCGCGGTCGCGAGCCCGAGCCGCACGCCGTCCGCGTCGGTCTTGTGCGCGATGCCGGCGGCGGTCTTGAGCGCCACCGGAAGCCCGAGTTCCGCCGCCGCGCCGAGCGCCGTTGCGCGAGAGGCGACGACCCGGTGGGCGGGAACGCCGATGCCCCACTCGGCGAGAAGCGCGAGGGCCTCGGCCTCGTCGAACGGGGCGGCGCTGGCCAGGCGCCCGCGCCAGCGGTCACGGGTCGCGGCCGGCACGCCGACCGGGGTCTCGGCCGAACGCCCGCGCCAGTCGCGCCAGGCGAAGGCGTGGCGCACGGCGACGAGCGCCGGGATCGTGCCGTCGAGCACGGGCACGCCCTGGCCGGTCAGACGCGCGGCGAGCTCGTGGTGGTTGACGGCGGAGTAGTTGGTGGCGAGCGCCACGGGCTTGTCGGTGGTGGCGGCCGCGTCCAGGCACGCCTTGGCGCAGGCCTCGCTGTAGGAATTGCCCTGCTGGGCATCGAGGAAGAACAAACCGACCGCCGTGGCCGGATCGGCGAGCAGCGCGGCGAAGCCATCGCGCAGCACGCCGTCGAAATCCTGCCCGGTGCCGAAGGCGTCGCACGGGTTCTCGGGCGCCAGGCCGTAGTCGAGGCGCGCCGCCAGGCGCTCCACCGTGCCGGCGCCGATGCGGGCGAAGGGAACCCGGAGGTCCGCCGCCAGGTCGACGACCATCTGACGCTCGCCGCCGGATTCGTGGATGCTGGCGAGCGCCCCGGCGCCGGCGCGGCGCGGCCCGTTCATCAGCAGCATGGTCGCCATCAACTCGTCGAGGGTGGCGACCCGTAGGGCGCCGTAACGCCGGCACACGGCATCGAACGCCGTATCGTCGCCGACCAGCGCGCCGGAATGGCTGATCGCCATGCGCGCCGCCTGCGCGGTGCGCCCGGTCTTGAGCGCGACCACGGGCACATCGCGCGCCTCGGCCTTCTCCAGCGCGGCGACGAACCCCGCCGGATCGCGCACCGCCTCGATGAACAGGCCGATCACGCGGGTCGACGGCAGGTCGAGGGCGTAATCCATGTAATCGGCCACGGTCGTCGCCAGCTCGCGGCCGCAGCTCACGGCGAGGTTCAGCCCGGCGCGCGCGTTGTGGTTGGCGAAGGCGCCGAACCCCGAGCCCGACTGGGACAGGAACGTGATGGTCCCCGGAACCCGGTCGTTGAACGGGAACGAGTTGACATGGATCCGCGCCTCGTAGTTGCAGTAGCCCATGCAATTGCCGCCGTTGATCGGCAGGTTGGCCGCGCGCGCCATGGCGCTAAGTCGCTCGGCGAGCCGGGGCGAACGGTCCTCGGGTATGACGCAACTGCCGAAGATCGACGCGGCGCGGGCGCCGGCGGCGATGGCGGCGGCCAGCATCTGCTCGAGCTTGTCGTCGGCGACTGCGAGCACGGCGAGGTCCGGGCGTTCCGGCAGGTCGGCGAGGCTCGCGTAGCACCGCTCGCCGGCAACCTCGTCGCAGCGCGGGTTGACCGGGTAGAGCGGCCCCGCGAACCCCAGGCTTCGCAACGTCGCCATGATCGTCGCGCCCGTGTTGCCGGGACGCGGCGAGGCGCCGACCAGGGCGACCGAGCGTGGCGTCAGCAACGGTGCGAGGCGGTGTTCGATGCGGATCACGGCCGGCCATCCACGAAACAGGGCGGCGGATTGTGGTCGAACCGACCGGCGCGCGGCAACACCTGCTGGACCGGCAATGCCCGCGCCCCTAACCTCGGGTGCCAGGGGGTACGTCCATGATGGAAACGCTCATCGACATGCGGGTCAACTGGCCGGATGGGGCGCGCTGCGCCGTCATGCTGTCGTTCGACTTCGACGCCGAGACCCTGTGGATCGGCCGCGATCCCGCGAACCTGAAACGCCCCGGCACGCTGTCCCAGGGCACCTACGGCGCGCGCGTCGGCGTGCCGAAGATCCTCGAGCTGCTGGCCGAGGAGGACATCAAGGCCACGTTCTTCGTGCCGGGATGGACGGCCGAGACCCACCAGGGCCGGGTCGAGGCCATCCTGCGGGCGGGCCACGAGATCGGGCACCACGGCTACCTGCACAAGTGGCCAGACCCCGACAAGCCGGCCGAGGAGATCGAGGAGTTCGAAATGGGGCTCGCGGCGCTCAAGCGCACGGTCGGCGTGGTGCCGCGCGGCTATCGCTCGCCAGCCGGCGAGACCACCGACAACATGGTCCGGCTGCTGGCCGGCAACGGGTTCCTGTACGACAGCTCGATGATGGCGGACGTGAACCCGTACCGTCTGAGCGCCGGGGACGGACCCGGCATCGTCGAGCTGCCATGGCATTGGAGCCTGGACGACGCGCCCTATTTCCTGTTCTCGATCCGCACGCCGCGCCCGATCTTCACCAACGACCACGTGTTCAGCGTGTGGCGGGAGGAATTCCGCGAGATCTACCGCTGGGGCGGGCTGTTCGACCTGGTCATGCACCCGCAGATCACCGGCCGGCCGTCGCGGCTGGCGCTGTTGCGCCGCATGATCGGGTTCGTGCGCACGTTCCCGGCCGTGTGGTTCGCCACCGGCAGCGCCATCGCCGAGGCCTGGCTGGCCCAG
>CAZGYG010000077.1:0-13932 GCA_964530335.1 uncultured Rhodospirillaceae bacterium
CATGGTGCGCGGCCTCCACGGCGCCGCCGTAGCTCAGTGGTAGAGCGCGCCCTTGGTAAGGGCGAGGTCGAGTGTTCAATCCACTCCGGCGGCACCGTTGCCGGCCGCGTCCGTCGACGTGGGGTCCTCGCCGCGAGTGCGGCGTTCTCTCGCCCGCCGGGCCCGGTGCCCGGCGACGGCGGCGCGGTAACGCTCGATGAGCGCCGGATCGACGGCGCCTTCCGGTATGCGCTTCAGGAATTCGTCCTCAGGCCCGTAGTCCTGCGCATCGGGCGGCCGTGGTCGATCCTCCAGTATCTTGCGCATGGAGTCTTCGAGGATGTCGTACCGCTTGAGGTCCAACGCAATACGGCAGCGGTCGCACAGGCAGTACCATAACCAACTGCCGCTGGCGCGCGCCTTTTCGACTGCTGTCTCGATCGCGGCGAGGGCCTCCTTGCCCGCACTCTCGCCAACTTGGCCACGCGGCCCAATCGACATGTGCGAGTGGGCCAGACTGCACCAATTGATTGGCTCGTCCGGCTGCAGCGCGATCAATTCGCGATGAACCGCGAATACTTCATCCTGCCGCCCCGCCATCGTGCAGATGGGCAAAATCGTCTGCAGAATGCTGGCGCGACGTTCGACATCCGATTCGCTTGCCAGCCGGCGCCGGAGCTCTTCGATGGCCTGCGCAAACTTACGCTCACGCACCAAGGGCTGGATCAGGCGCATGATCCCCGCTTCCCAGGCGCGCCAGTCTTCTTCCGTCCGCTCCGCATCGGTCATGACCCGCTCTCGGGCGTCTTGGCGGCTCAATTGTCCGCGATTCGAAAGGCTTATTCCTCCAATGTCGCGAGAAGATCAAGAACGTCGCCGTCACCGTCCAGGATCGTGTACTTGTCTCGCAGCATGATGCAAACGAAATCGATCGACAACTTCAGCGCCTGATGCGGATCGATACCGAAAATTTTCCCCCGCCGGCGCAGCACGATTGGGCAGGAAACGTAACAATAATAGTCACGCCCCTCCTTGCCTTGGATCGGCGCGGAAATCGTTAGGCGGAACGGCCGCAGGGACCCATCGGATCCCCGCGCCGTCCCCCTGATTTCTCGATACTTCTTCGTCAATTGTTCACGTGTCGAGCGGCGGAAGGGGATAGCCGCGCAGGCATGCCGCGTAACGTTGCATCGCCGAAACATAGCACCGCTGCCCGGCGGCTTTTCCTCGTCGTTTGGCGATCTATTTGCACGTGGGACGGGGCCATCGGCGACCCACCGCAAGTACGCCTCGATGCACCGGGCGCGCTCAGCAGTCAGATCGATGCTGCCTTAGCGCCTGTCGCCGAATCGCCGCGCCTCACACCTGATCCCCGGCGAGCCCTGCCTTGATTGACTCCACCAGGGCAGTCTTTCTAACGATCTCTCCGCGAGCATAGGTCGTATAGTCGTCGGGCAGGTCACGGCAGTCATCCAACGCCTGCCCATGCCGGCCGAGTTGAAACAATGCGTACGCGCGGTGGAACTGCGCGCAGAGTGAATCGTAGTAAAACGAGTGGCGCTCGCCCAATTCGATGACTCGGCTAAAGTCCTTTACCGCATCCTCGAATTTTCCGAGCTCGAGATGGCAGCGGCCGCGCCTGAGATAATCGCTCGGCTGCTCGAAGTCATCCGCGATCCCTATCGAGACGAGGGCGTCGCAGTCCCGCAACTCCGATTCGTAATCCCTCATGTGCCCGTACACGTAGGCCCGTTTCCGGAGTGCTTCCGCGGAGCGCGGCTCCTTGCCGAGAACGTTGCCGCACAGCCCGAGCGCGCGTTCGTAGTCGCGAGCGTCAACCAACGCCATCACTTGGCGTTCGAAATCCGTCATCTCCCTCATCTCGATCCTTTAACGGCGACGCCGCGGACGCTGCGGGCCGTGATCGATCGGATTGCCGCCGCACCTCTCGCTCACTAAACCTCGCGCGCAGTCATATCGGTTAGCGTAGCCGCCGGTCAATCCGCGTCGGCCGCCCTTCTCCAGTAACTCATCGCATTTCTCGAATGCCTTGCGCCACTCCTCGGCACAACCATCGTCGTCCTTCTTGCCCCCGCCTCCGAAAATCCCTTGATACAACGAAATGATCCCACGAACAAACTCATCATTCTCCGGCGTGCCGGGTATTGCAACCGGGGGTAGCGGCAGTGGCAGAGGGAACGGTCCTGGCATCGGCGGCGCCATCCCGCCGGCCGGCCGAATCATGCTCGGTGGCGAATCACCCCATGCCCCACCTGCCATGCCGAACGGGACCGTCGGTCGAGGGCCCATGGCGTAGGCAAGCGGCGCGGGCGGGTACGTGGGCGCCGGCTGCATGGCCGGCGTCGCGCCGCCGCCGGCCCATGTTGCGGCCGGACTCATCGCGGGAGACGGCGGGCGCGCCGAACGACCCCAGCCCCAGACGTCGGGGTCCAGCAGGCCTCCGGTTCCCCTCAGGTACTCCAGCGAGGACAAATCCGGTTCGGCCTCGGCGGCCTGACGGCGGGCGAGCCCTTGGCGCTGGCGTCTTCGCTTCTGCTCGGCCTCGCGGCGCAGGATTTCCTCGATCCGCTTCGCCGCCCAGGCGAGCGTGCCGGGCGCGCTTGGCACATTGGGCATGTACATTCGGATTCCCTTCCGGCGAACGGGGTAGCCGCATCGCTGCTCGCGATGGGGGCGCCGGCGCCGATTGGCAAGGTTTCAGTTCTGGCCGTTGGCGTTGTCGGCTGCGGTGGGCTGGGCCGGGGGGCCCTCTTGCGGCCGCGCCGGGCCGACATCGAGCTTGAGGCCCCGCGCCTCGGCGCCGATCTGGCAGAACTTCGCCCAGGTCTCGAAGTCCAGCTGGCTGCCCCAGTAGCGGCGCTTCACCGACCCTACGCTCGCGATCTGGCAGACGAACAGTTCGGCGTTGTCGAGGCCATAGTCATAGGCTTGGCCGCCCTTCTCGAACGCTTGGCTGCGGATGACTTCGCCCTGCGGCGTGAACCCGCAACCGGCGAGAAAGACGAGCGCCATGAAAGCGACGATGCCGAACAAGTCCCGCCTGTCGGCGATCAACCGCGCCACTCTGTCGCCGGTCTTCCCGATCCGCGCCCGCGCCAGCACTCGCCCGGCGATGGCGGCGAGACCGCCGCCGGCGGCGCCGACAGCGACCAGGAGATCGACGAACTCCGCCTGCTCTCCGGGCGCCAGCGCGTACTTCCCGCCGCCCGAGATCCCCGCCAGGATGGCGACGACCGCGCCCCAAAACGTCCTGCTCGCGAACAGGCTCTTCATCTCTTCCATGGTATTCTCCCACTCAGGTGAGACAGGCTTGCTGGATGACGAACAGTCGCGTCATCCATCCCTTGCCGTAGATGCGCCAGTCGGGATGCCGCGCGTAACGCAGCGCGCGCCGGGCGAGGAACCGCGCCAGCACCTGGCGCTGCGGCGCGTCGCGTGCGGCGCGGACAGTCGCGGGGCCGACCGCTCCGTCGGCGCTCACGCCGAGCGCCTGTTGAAGACACCGGGTGGCCGGCACGGCTCCCTGGTTGACCGCCCCGTCGAACAGCGCCAGCGCCAGCGGCCACGGCAACTCGGCGCAGCGGCAGCGCTCCCAATAGTCGCGCCGGTAGAGTTCGATCGCCTGCTCAACCGCGAGGCCCGCGATGTCGAGGTCGGGATAGGACCGGGCGCTGATGCCGTACTTCGTTGCGCCGCCGTCGTCGCGTGGATCGGCGGAGAACACCCCCTCGCGCTCGAGTACGATCGCAACGGCGCGGTCGAAGCCACGCGTGACGACGGTCACGAGCGGGTGATCCAGGCGGGCAGATGATCAACCAGCCAAGCCAGCGCGCCGAGAGCCAGCACCAGCAAGCCGCCGATCTTGGCCGCCGCGATGGCGCTGCCGCGTCCCATGTTGAAGGCGTCGGTGAGGATCTCCAGCCGCTCCTTGATGAGCGCGAGATCGCGCTCGATCGCATCGAGCCGACCGAGCAGCCGGCCGATTTCCAGGTCGCGTCGCGCTTCTTCGCTCACGCCTTGGTGTCCTCGAGCAACGCCATGATCGTTCCGGCAGGCAGCAGAGCGGACAACGCGGCGCAGCCGTCTTCCATCAAGACGACGAACACGGCGCCCGGAATCTTGGCCAACCGAAAGATCAGGATCCTCGACACGCGCACGTCTCTCGGCGGCGGCGCCACTGCGGCGATGCCGGCCATGAGCGTGCGCGCCGATGCCCCGGTCACATCGTTCAACAGCGTCGCCTCATCGTCCGCCGCAAGGACGTCGGCGATCACAGCCGAGGTGTCGGCGCAGCTCCGCGCCTGTGCCGAGCCGAGCAAGAAAAAGGCCGCCACCGCGGCCGCTACGAACCACATCGTCTTCTCCGTCCGTTACTTGACCAGCAACCGCAACCCGCGGCCGTTCTGGATCGTGCAAAACAGGGCCGTGTTCGCATCGGCCGCCAACAGGGTCCAAGAACCGCCTGGGCCGGCGTACAGGAATCGTATCGAGCCGTCCGGCGCCGGCCACGCAGCGACCGGCGCCTCGCCGGTGCGACCGAGCTCTTCCGCCACGGCCTCGTACTCGCCGCACAGGTTGAGATCGGCCGCCCCCGCGGGCGCGGCCGAAAGGACAGCCGCCCCGAGGGCGGCTACGCGAAAGGGCGCATGACGGCCTCCTACATTCTTGCGAGGACTGCGGTCTTGGCCTCGGCCGGAGTAAGGCCGGGACGCAAGGAGCCGTCGAGGAACGTGGCGATGAACGCCGCCACCACGCGATCGCCGGCGAGGGCGGCGTCATATATCTCACTTGGGCTGGGCGGCGGGGGCAAGGCTGCGACCGTGAATGCCTTCTCGACCCGATCGTCGAAAATCGCGTAGCTGTGCCCGTCCAACCTATGGGTCGCGGGGTCGAAGTTTACCCGCTGCTCTACCAGCGGGCGCGCCAGCGGCAGACCGTCCGGCCCCTTCTTGATCTGCGTCCGCGGGTCGAGCGGAGCCATCTCGCGCTCCTCGACCACGGCGCCGTCTTTGATGATCGCGTAGCGCATATGCTATCCTCCTTTGATCTCGACCGTCGCGAGCGCGCTCGCATCCGAAGCGCCGGTGGTATCGACCGTTACCGTGACCGTGGCGATGGCCGTCTGCGTTGCGTCCTCGGCGCCGCCCCACCGGCAGTTCGCGGTGCCGCTCCCGGTCGCGTCGTCGTACCGCTCGATGAGCGGCGCGGTCCAGGCGAGCAGCGGCGGCGTCCCGCCCGTCCGCCACACCACGCCGGAGATGAGCAGCGGGTCTACCGCCGTGGTCGTGATGTTATGGGTCCGCTGCGTGCTCGTGCCCGTGTTCGTGCCGGTCGCGCCGATAGGCGATTCGCCAGTGTTTCGGATGTTGACCGCGTGCAAAGCGGCGGAGTCGAAGTTCGGCGAGAAGCTGGCAACGATGTTGGCTGTCGCCGGGGTCGGGTTCACGAGATACCAGATGCTCATGTTGACCCCGTTTAGCCCAGTCGCCCCAACCGCCAGAGTCATGGCTACGCCGTTCCACGTCACGCCCGTCGGATTGGCGTTGCCCGAACTGGGCCGCTGATGCACTCGGACGATGAGCAGCGTGGTGCCGCTCTCAACAACATGGTTGGTGAGCGTCAGCGAGGCGGCGCCCGTGCCCGTCTCGACTGACGAGACAGTGCCGAAAATCTCCGGGCGCGCGGCGCCGCTGCCGGCGCCGAAGCCGATCAGTTGATTCACCATCAGCATGGCTCGACCTCAGGCATCGTTCTTTGCGTTGATCGTGTAGAACAGCCGCACGCCGAGTAACTTGGCGTCCACGGCCAGAGTATCGCTCGCGTCCGCGACGTTTCGCTTCACCTGGAACTGTACGCGGTCGTTCTCCGCCGGCGTCCCGCCTACCGTGATGGCGGCGCTTTCCGGGCTGATGTGGCAGTCGTTCGCGGCCAGCAGGGTGTCCGTGCTGGCCTGTTCGGTGCCGAACGCCACGTCCATGGCGTCGTCGTCGCTGGTGGCGACGGCTTGCAGCGCCCACACGACGCCGCCAGAACCGCTGGCCGCCGTCCAGACGGCTTGGAAAGACACCGTGCCTTCGTTCCACGACTTCGGCATGGCAATCTCTACTTGCGCGAACTCCTGGGTCGCACTGTCGAAATCGAGTGTCTTGAGCATATTCTTGTTGGTCGTAAGCTCGGCCGTGCCGGGCGCGGCGCTGTTCGTCGTGCGCGCCGTCATGGCGCTTGCCGGCACCCAGATCGTCTGTTTTCCCTGATACGCGAAGTTGGCGGTCGCGTTCGATGGAGTCATGGCCCTGGTCGTGTCCGTGCCGGTCGCCGTCTCCGCGTCGGTCGCCAACTCGACGATGCCTTTGAGGCTCGTGGTGGCATCCGGCAGCGTCGAGGGAATCGGCGACAGGACCTGGAACTGAGTGCCGTCGTAAACGACCTCGATCGCCTGATTCGCCATCATGTCGTTGGCGGCCAGCACCAAGGTTCCGTCTCCTTTGCGAATGTCCTTGGGGCCGAGGCTGTTGACGTTGAGCGTGCAGGGCCCGGTGTTCGCGAAGCTGGCACGGAACGCATAACGCTCGCCGGTGGCGTAAATAGTAGGCGCCACGGTATAGGTCAGCGCGTAGGCGTTGGCGGAGCCGGTTGAAGCTTGAACCGCGTTGCTGCGGTCCCAGAATCTCTTGACCGCGCCCATGACGGCGCGGGCCGCGTCGTTGACGCCGGACGGCGGCATGCCCTCGGGGAATCCATCGGGCGCCGCCTGGCTGTTATTGGCGTCGGTTTCGGACCAGTTCGTTTGGGATATGTCTGCCATGGTCAGTCCTCTGACTATGCGCGAACGGATGAGTTGTTAACCGCCTTGGCGGCGCTCGCGAGCAGCGAATGTGCCGAAGCTAGGCGGGACGCGGCGAAAAGAAGCAGGCCGGCGACTACCGCCAGAGACCGAGCAAGCCGCCCAGCAGTGCGCCAAGGCCAAGGGGAAAGCCGCCGATACCGGATGCGACGCCGAGGCCGGCACCCGCACCTTCGAGAAGGCCCATCCCGGGATTGCGCAAGTACGGCTCGGTCGTCGTGGTCGTGTTGCCGTAGCTGCCTTGGATCATGTTCTGGTACTGGGCAAGCTTGTTGAAAGGAAGCTGTTGCTCGTAGTTGAAGCGGTTGAGGTCGGCGTTGATCAGGTCCTGCTGCATTCGTTCGCGCTCGGCGCCCGCCATGGCGAGCTGGTCGATATCCAGATAGTCCTGTTGCGCCATTTGCGGAGCCGTGACCGCCGCTCTCAGCATGTTGGCCCGCTCGTCGCCGTAATTCCGGTACGCCATGTCCGCCGCTAGGTTGCCAAGCTGCTCGGTCAGCGCCTGCTGCGACTGCAAGTGGGCCGTCTGATGCAGCCCGGAGCCGTACCGGCCCGCGGCGCTGAAGGTGGAGTCGAGTCCAGGGACCACCGCATTCTGGTAGTTCCTCACCAGGCCCTGGGAGGCGGTATCGATCGCGCCTGAGAGAAACGGGTTGCCAAACAGATAGTTCCCGCCGAGCACGTCGGCCATGTGCCCGCCCGCGGCGGCAGTAAGCGGCGAGCCGCCAAACGCCCGAGCGCTCCTGGCTTGGAGCGCCAAATCGCTTTCCGGCGACATCGGGGCCACCGTCGCGCCGGGGTAGTAGAACGGCCCCGGCTGCTGGTTGAGCGCTTGCGCCTGTCTGAAGACATCGATGAGGTAGGGCCTCTGCTCCGCCCATGGCTCGACTTTTTGCACCGTCGTCGTGGATCCGCTGCTACCGCCTGGCATGGTTCAATTCCTTCTTGAGACAAACGTGGGTTTTCCGGTAACCGGGCAGGACGCGCTCCCACCCGGAACGCCCTTGACAATCGATGGCGTCGCAGCCCTGGTGCCTCGCCCACTCCTCGATGAGCGGCAAGCTGGACAGCCAATCCACGGCGCCGTCGCCCGCGCACAGAAACAGGTTGCACCGACGCGACCGCGGGTAATGGACGATCTCGGTGACCAGCACCGCCCTCGGCTCGGTGCCTCGCCAACACAGCCAGAGCTGCATGTCGCGAGCGAGCAAGCGCTCGCGCACGTCCTCGGCGGCGTAGCGGCCATCGCCGTACGGGATCGCCCGCGCGACAATGGCCTCGATGCGCGGCCACAGGACCGCCACCGACGCCGACGGTATCGGGCCGTCGAGCACGGCTAGATGTGCCCGAGCATGCCGCCCGGCCCCGCCCGGACGCCGCCGCCTCGGTTTACGAGTCCGCCGCCTCCGGCCCGAGCCATCTGCGCCGCCCGCGCCGCGGCGACCTGGGACGCCCGCGCCCCGGTCAACGCCCCGGCTGGACCGATCGGACCGATCCCGCCCATCGGCCTGCCACCGGCGTCGATCGCGCGGGCGTTTACTATGGCTTGGGCTCGCGCAAGTGCCATGCCGGCGCTGAGCGCCTGTCCGCGCAGCGCCGCATCTTGCACCATCTGGCCGGCGAGCGTGTTGACGGCGGGGCTGGTGGTGCCAGGCTGCCGTTGCCCGGTGAGGATCTGCGTGGCTAAGCCGACTAGGCCGGACATTATTCCGCTATTGCGGAAGATGTTGCCGGCGCTGGGATCGAGAAACCCGCCGCGCAGGGCGGCATCGGTTTGGATTCCGGCGCGCTCGCCAAGCGTGGCGGCGCCATGATGGTCCCCCCCTCTGAACAACCACCGCTCCGACTGCGCCCCTGGCGCTGCCGCGGGAGGGCGCATCGGGGGCGCCGGGAGCAGCGGCCCGACTGGGCCCGGGGGAAGGGCAGGCCCGCCGGTGAGCGACCCGCTCGCGGGCAGCAAGCCCGGGATCCCATACGGCCGCAGCCGGTACGGCCCGAACCGGGAGAGGAGCGCGCTCGTGGGAAGAAACGATGCCGGGGCGAGCACGGCCAATCTCCACCAGTCCGTAGATTCTGGCGCTTGCGGGTTCGATCCAAGCAGCATTCTCGTCTCCTGAAATTCGATTCCGGGTGTGGCGTCCCGTGCCTGTCGAGCAGTCACCGGGACATGTGGTGCCGGGCCGTCGCGAGGCGCGCTCTTTCGAGGCACAGGCAAGCGTCGCGACAGCCCGGCGCCGCCGTGCCGTTCGGCGGCAGCTCTCCTAGGCCATGTCCTGCTACCCGATGATGACGTAGGCGAAGTCGCGGTCGGTTTGGGCGCTGTTGACGTGCGTGATGACGAAACTGCCGCGGGCGCGCGATGAGACGTACATGGTACCGCCAGCCAGCTCGGCCGCCGCGTCGGCGGTCAGCGGCATGAAACCGACAAAACTGCCGCTCGCGGCGCGAGGGTCTTGCACGCTTGTGGTCGTTTGACCCGCGGCCAGCGTCACGCTGCCGGCGCAGTTCAGCTTGCCGAGGTTGAACCGATTGACGACGGCGGCAACCTGCCGCTTGTCGCCGCCCGCGGTCGGCAGCCCAATGAAGCCCGTCATCGCCAGCCCTCCGGCGCCGCTTCGATATCGCCGACGCCCTGGATGTGAGTCCACGAGCCGCCGGCCGCGACATTGAGACGGGCTCGGTGGTAGCGAGCGTTCGATCGGGTTGGGCAGACCCCGTGATCGTTCACCGCGCAGATGACGCCCCATGACGCGGCGTCGGTCGTGCGATCGCGCGTGCCGAGTTGAACGGTAACGGCGCCGCCGTCGACGATCGGCCGCAGGGATCGCAGGAACGTCCGCCGCCCTGGCGTGATTTGCGCCTCGGCCGTCTCGACGGTGGCCGCCATATTGACGCCGCTGAAGTAGCCTAGACGATGCGACGTGTCGAATCCGGCGAGGAACAACCGGCCGACCCCCGTCCACACTGGGCTGTCGAGCGAAAACGCGAGACCGTCGAGGCTGCTTGAAACGGCGTCGAGCCCGTCAAGCGTGTAGCCGGCCTGAGAGATCCCCGCGTAGATTGCCTCGACGTTCACCTCGCATCGCGACCAGCGATCGAGCGTCCAATTGTATACCAATAGCTTGTTCGGCGTGCCGCCGCTGTTTCCTTCCCCGGGGTAGGAAATGACGTAGAGCTTGTTGACGGGATCGATGACGGCACTCACGCGATAGAGGTAGTTCTGATCGAGATCGTTCCAAAAGTGCCGATCGACCTTTTGATCGCCGATGGCGCGAAGCTGTTGGGCGCCCGTGACGGCATAGAATCCGCTGGCGTGCGCGAAGAAGGCGATGTCGTGATGGCCCGCGACGCTGCCTTCGATGCTGGCGCCCAGCTCCCTGCTGATCTTGTCGAACTGGAACACCAGCGGACTGCCCACGTAGGTCATACGCTGGATCGCCCGCTCCTGAAAGACCAGCCCGGTCTCGCCGCCGACAATCCCCTGCACCCAGCCGCCATCTGGCAAGTCTTGTTGGTCGGACTGTGTGGTCGGCGACACGCTCCACGTCTCGGGGTTGTTGATACCCGACCACTTCACCCGATTGGGAAAGCCGGCGATCCGCCCCAGTACCACGAAATCGCGGACTGTGGCGACGAACCGGGCATTGGGCGGCGTGCCGCCCAATGCCGAGAAGTTTGTGCCGACGCCAAGCTGGAATTTCTGCGGCGCGTCCACGTAATTCACGGCGATCACCAGGTCGCCGAACTGCGCGAAAGCCCAGCCGTCGTCGAGCCCGGTCGCGTAATTGCCGCCGACAAGCCGCGTCGCGTCCGTCCAGGAGATGCCGTTCAGCTTGTAGAGCCTGGTCGCGGTGCCGGCGAAATTGGCGCCGATGCCGGCACCGTCCTTGCAGCCGAACGCGCCTTGCGCCCTGGCCGGCAGCGCGTTGCTGTACTGCACCAGCGACGGGAACGGACGATAGCTGTTGGCGGCCGGTATGACGTTCTTGGCCTCGGTCGAGCCTGGATTGTCGAGTGCCGGCAAGTCCGGGCGCCACTCGCCGACTGGGATCATGGGCTGCCTCGATCGGCGCGCACCTGGGGCACGGACCCACTCCAGGTGCCGCGGTCGTTCGACGACTGCAACGCGCCGCGGGCGCGCTCGTATGCCGCGACCCAAAGCGGCAGGCGGTCATCGTTGCCGATGAATGCCGTCGCCTCCATCAGGCTGGCGTACAGATAAAGGTCGGGGGCATTGGTCAACAGCCAATTGGTCGGCTGCGCCTCCGACAGGGCAGTGAACTTTTTCCAATAGACGATCTCCGCCGTGTACGCGGAGGCCGGCGTCGGCGCGACCTGGAGCTGGTCGGCGAGGATGGCATAGACCCGCGGCTTGCCCGCCTGCGAACCCGCGTGGATCGTGTCGATCTGCTCGGGCGCCATCAGCTCCAGCCGAGTGATGGGAGCGGTATTGAGCTGGATATTGCGCAGCTCCAGGAAACCGCCCGGCAGCGCCGTGAAGGCCGACGCGATCACAAAGGCGTTATCGCGGGTTTCCATGGCGCGCAGGCGCAGGTCGCGACTAAGCCGGGCCTCGGCGAGCGCAATGAAATCAGGAATCGACGGCGTCAAAGTGACGTCGCCCGACCTCGCCAGCCAATTGGCGACGGCGGCCTGGAGGTCGGAATAATTCGCGAGGCCCATTACCAGACCGCCGTGTAACCGGCGAGGCTCACGCTTTCGAGCGTGCTCGCTCCGCCTGCCGCGGCGAACTCCAGGGTCAGCGCGGTGTTCGCCGTGCCGGAAATATCGACACCGGCCACGATTGTCGTCTGCGCCTGGCCGCTCGGCGCGGCCAGGACGGCGCTCCACAGAACGGTGCCGGCGCCCGAGGCGCCGTCACGCAGGTTCACCTGGACCGCGGCGCCGGCGGTGCCGCCTGCGGCGAACGACGCCGTGAGGCCGGTCGCATGATGGCGCTGGTTGGCGCCGCCCGCGGCCTTGCTGGCGCTCGCCTGGACGTTGGCGGCGGGCGAGTGGGTGACCGTCCACTGCTCCTCCGCCTTCTTGAGACCGATACGCGCAACCGAAAGATCGCCCATTTCTTCTCTCCTATAGTTTGCCCGGCGCCGTCCGAAGCCAGCGCCAATCCGGGTCGTTGAGCAGTCGCTTCACCGCCGGCCAGTGATTGCGGTCGAAGACGTCGATGCCGTATTCGTTGCGCCACTTCAGGATGACGATGTCCGGGATGCTGGCCGCCCGGCGCAGGTCGCGGGACGCCCCCCAGCCCCGATCGTCCTCGTTTTGCATCGCTTTGTTGCGTTCCAGGATCGGCGCGGTGTCCTGCACGGTTTCGATGATCGTCTTGCGGCTGATCGGGTCGTAGCTGTGGTATTCGACGATTCTGGTCGCGGAATCGACTGCAAGTAGGCGCTTGTTCATGTTCCTCTTTGCTCTGGCGCATCAGCTCGGCGCGACGAAGAACGACCGTCGTGGATGAATTGCCGCCGCTGCGGGAAACGGGCGGCGAGCAAGGCAGTCGGAATTGACCGGCCGCGCTCGACTCAATTCCTCCGGACTACGCGCCGGGGGTCGTCACCTCCACGAACCGACAGGTCGGATCGAGGGGGTAGGCGAATCCGAACTTCGTGACGACCCCGCTCGCACTGCTGGTCGCTGCGGCGCCCGGCGCGGCGGCGATGTCTGTCCCTTGGTGCTATCGGGCGCCGGCCTTCTGAGGGACGCCGAAACTAGCGCTTCAAGGTGCCGACGGTTGATAGTGCATCGTGATATTGTTAGGCTCGGCCGTCCTCGCCGGATAGATGACGGGCAATGGCGCGTATTACCGCTTCGGTTGTATTGGCCCTCCTGGCGGCCTGCGCGGTCCGACCCGATTTTGTATCCGCGCCGGCACCGCCAGAAGAGAACGCAAGCCAGGCCTACGCCGATTGGCCGCGGGCCGCGGACCCTCACTCGATCGCGGACGCCTATAGGTTCGGCTTCAACGTTCCAGAGGACATGACACAGGCCGCGTACTGGTACGAAAGAGCGGCCGATCAGGGCGATGCCGATGCCCTCCTGTCATTGGGCCATCTCCATTACCTCGGAGAGGGCGTGGCTCAGGACTTCGAGAAGGCGCTCCTCTATTTCACTCGCGCCGCCCAGGCGGGATTGCCGGATGCTCACCTGTGGCTCGGCTGGATGGCGCTCGATGGCGAGGTCCAGCCGGTGGACCCGATGCTCGCCCTCGACCATCTCCGCATTGCCGCCGCTGGCGGCAACTCTAGGGCGATGGTCGAGCTCGGGCACATGTATGCCCGTGGCATCGGCGTCGCCGTGGACTTGGCGAGGGCCGAGCGGCACTATCTCGATGCGGCCAAGAACTGCGATTCCCACGGCGTCTTGTATCTCGGAGCTCTCTATTGGAAGACATTGAATGACCCTCGCAAGGCGCTGACCTGGTGGGAGTCGGACGAAAAGACCGGTTTGCGATCGTCGGCGCATGACATTGGCGAGCTCTACCTCAGCGGGGCGCTGCGTGAGACGGACGAGAAAGTCAAGGCGTTAGGGTGGTTCATTGTGGGAGCTTCGCGCGGTGACGTTCGGGCCCTCGAGGCTGGCGGTGCGCTTGCCGCCCAATTGACCCCGCGCGAGGCTGTGGCTGCGATGTGGTGGGCCGAGGAATTCCTTGGCCGGCACCCAGGTCGCCTAGTGCTGAGCGGAACATGCTCCTATGCCAACCTCTATTGAAGCTGCCCGATGGTGGCCCAATCGCGTCGCCGAATTAGGATTCCTCCACCGCCAGCCACGCTTAAGACCGGTCGGTACTAGTTGAACGGCCAGGGCCAACCGGGCTCGCCTTCGCACTGCGCGAGTTCCTTCTTTGTGATGTAGATATCGCGTTCCAATTCGTCAATGCGCGCTTCCATAAATGCGATGTGTTTTTCTAGACTTGCTTTTTCTTCTTCGGTCTGCGCTGCATCCTTACGCCGTTTGGCGTCCCAGATGTACCACTTGTACCGCCATATCTCCCGCTCCATATCGCGTATCGAATTCCTTAGAGCCGATCCCAGAAGTTGGGATTCAGGAGCAAGGGATTGGTCTGGTCA
>CAZGYG010000078.1:0-13883 GCA_964530335.1 uncultured Rhodospirillaceae bacterium
CTAGTACGTCTTAACGGCAACGAGAATGGCCTGTCCGACCCACGACCGTGGGGGGCCGCACGAAGTTTTCGAGGGCGACCGCAAGGCAGGCTACACTTTGCCCGATGCTTCGGCTCGCCGCCTCGTTCCTGGCCTTCATGGCCGTGATCCTCGCGCTGCCCGCCGGCGCCAACGAGGAAGCCGATTTCGCCGATCGGCGCGCGGCACTGATCCGCGAGCTCGAGGCGCTCGGGCCGGACGCGCCCGGGGTGTTCGGGCGCGCCACCTTCGATCCCCGCGTGATCGCGGCGATGGCGGCAACGCCCCGGCACGAGTTCGTGCCCGAGGGTCTGCGCGACCTCGCTTATGCCAACCGGCCGCTGCCCATCGGCTACGGCCAGACCATCTCCCAGCCCTACGTGGTCGCCTGGATGACCGACGCGCTGGCACTGGAGCCGGGCGATCGGGTGCTCGAGGTCGGCACCGGGTCGGGCTACCAGGCGGCGGTGCTCGCCGAGCTCGGCCACCCTGTGTTCACCATCGAGATCGTCGAGCCGCTCGGGCGCCGGGCGGCGGACCGGCTGGCCCGCCTCGGCTATTCCTCGGTCGAGATCCGCGTCAGCGACGGCTACTTCGGCTGGGCCGAGGAGGCGCCGTTCGACGCGATCATCGTCACCGCCGCCGTGAGCCACGTGCCGCCGCCGCTGGTCGAGCAGCTCGAGCCAGGCGGCCGCATGGTCATTCCGGTCGGCGGCCCGTTCGAGGTCCAGTACCTCGTGCTCGTCGACAAGGACACCGACGGCAGAACCAGCCTGCGCCAGACCCTGCCGGTCGCCTTCGTGCCTCTGACCGGCGGCCCGTGATGGGCGGCACCGACGGCGGCGCCGTCGCGGGCGGGCCGCCCTTGCTCGCCGTCGCCCTGCTGTCGGCGGCGGCGCTCGGGCTCGAGGTGCTGCTGGTGCGCCTGTTCGCCATCGTCCAGTGGCACCATTTCGCCTCGATGGTCATCGGGCTCGCCCTGCTGGGTTGGGGCGTGAGCGGCGGCGTCCTCGCCCTCCTCGGCGACCGGGTGCGCGCCCGGTTCCCGACCTTCTTCGCGGCCAATGCCGCTGGGTTCGGGGTTGCCGCGCTCGCCGCCTTCGCCGTGGCCCAGCGGGTCCCGTTCAACCCGCCCGAGCTGCTGTGGGACTGGCGCCAGCCGCTGTGGCTCGCCGTTGTCTACCTCGTGTTCGCGGTTGCGTTCTTGTGCGCGGCGAACGGCGTCGGCGCCGCGTTCATCGCCTACCGGGGGCGGAGCGGACGCATCTACGGCGCCGACTTGCTCGGCGCCGGCGCCGGCGCGCTTGCCGCCGTCGGCGCGCTGTCCGTTCTGCCGGAAACGGGGGCCCTGGCCGTGGTGGCCGGCCTTGGACCCCTGGCCGCCGCGCTCGTCGCCCCGGGGTCGTGGCGCAAGGCGCTGCTCCTCGCGCTGGCCGTTGCGCTCGCCCTCGTCTGGCTCGACCTTCGCCCGTCGCCCTACAAGCCGTTGAGCCGCGCGGTCCAGATCATCGGCACGCACGTGGCGGCCGAACGGTCGGGTCCGCTCGGCCATCTGACGGTCGTCGCGAGCCCCGAGGTCCCGTTCCGCGACGCTCCTGGCCTGTCGCCGGCCAGCCCGGCGACGCCGCCGGAACAGCGCGCGATCTTCGTTGACGGCGAGGGGCCGCTCATCGTCGACCGCGCCGTGACGGGCGTACCGGCCTACCTCGGTCATCTGACCTCGGCGCTGCCCTACGCCCTGGCCGAGCGCCGGCGTGTCCTGCTGCTCGGCCTCGACGGCAACCGATCGATTCTCCAGGCGCTGCTTCACGGTGCCCGGCGCGTCGACGTGGTGGAACCGGACGCCCGGCTGGCGAGGCTTTTGAGGGAAGAACTCGGCGATTTCGCCGGCCCTGTGCTCGACGACCCGCGCGTCCGCGTTCGCATCGCCGAGCCGCGCGCCTTCCTCGCTGCGACCACGGACCGCTGGGACCTGATCGCGCTCGATGCGGGCGGGTCCGCCGGGGGGCTCGGCGGCGCCGGGTCGGACTATCGCCTGACGGTCGAGGCCTTCGCGGCCTATCTCGTGCATCTGGCGCCGGGCGGGGTGCTCGCCGTGAACGGGCGCGTCGACCTGCCGCCGCGCGGCGCGCTGCGCCTCTTTGGCACCGCGATCGCCGCGATGCGTACCAGCGGAATCGAAGCCCCCGACCGCAATCTCGCGATGGTGCGCAGTTGGCAAACCGTCACGCTGGTGGCGAGCGCCAGCCCGCTGTCGGCCGAGGCAGCCGGCGCGGTGCGCCGCTTCGCCGACGAGCGCGCCTTCGATCCCGTCTACTTCCCGGGAATGCGCCGCGACGAGGCGAACCGGCGCGCGGTTCTCGACGCCCCGTGGTTCCACGACGGCGCGAGGGCGCTGCTCAGCCTCGATGCCGCCGACTTCGTCGCCCGCTGGTCCTACGCCATCCGCCCGGCGACCGACGACCGTCCCTTCTTCCACGATTTCTTCCGCTGGCGCCTGCTGCCCGAGGTGCTGGGCCTGCGCGCTCAGGGTGGCCTCGGATTGTTCGAGTGGGGCCATCTGGTCGTCGCGGCGGCGCTCGTCCAGGCCATCGCCGCCGCCGTCGTCCTGGTCCCGCTGCCTCTTTTCTTCGCGCGCCGGGCCGCCGGCGTGACGCAGGGACCGTCGCGGGTCCGGACCTTCCTCTACTTCCTCGCCCTTGGACTCGCCTTCCTGTCGATCGAGATAGCGTACCTCGAGCGCTTCATCTTGTTCCTCGGCCACCCGGTGCTAGCCGCGGCGGTCGTGCTCGCCGGGTTCCTGGCGTTCGCCGGATTGGGAAGTAGGTTCTCGTCCCGGCTGGGCCGCCCGCGCATCGCGGCCGCGGCCGCCGGCATTCTCGCCCTCGCCTACCTCGCCCTGCTGCCCGCGTTGCTCGACGCGCTAGGACCGCTCGCCATCGCGCTGCGCGGCCTCGCCGCGATGGCCCTCATCGCACCTCTCGCCTTCGTCATGGGCATGCCGTTCCCGCTCGGCCTGGCGGCGCTCGACACCAGCGCGCCGCGCTGGATCCCATGGGCCTGGGCGGTCAACGGCTGCGCCTCGGTCATCGCTGCGGGGCTCGCCGGCCTTCTCGCGCTTGAGGTCGGCTTCACCGCCGTCGTTGTCGTCGCCGCCGCGCTCTATCTCGTCGCGGCATTGGCGGCGCCGGGCCGGATCGGCAGCGCGAGGGTCGGCTGACCCGCGACCTTGATCGTCTTCCGATTGCTTGCGAGAATCACGGTAGAACCGCGTCGCGCTCGCGGAAGCCAATATCGAGGGGGCGAACGTGATCCACGAAGAACTCGTCTTCGTCTGCTGCACCGATATCGCCGGGCAGGTGCGTGGCAAGGGTTTTCCCGCCGACGAGCTTGGCAAGCGGCACGACCGTGGCGTCGGTTGGGTCCCGACCAACGCCGCGATCACCGCGTTCGACCAGATTCCCGATTCGCCGTTCGGCTCGCTCGGCGATCTTATTCTCGTTCCCGACACGCACACCGAGGTCAAGGTCAATTTCGGCGACGGCTCGCCGGTCGAGCATTTCTTCCTGGGCGACATCCGGCACACCGACGGGCGGCCGTGGGACTGTTGCCTCCGCGCCCTGCTCACGGGCGCGCTCGCCCGGCTGACGGCGGAAACCGGGCTGACGCTCAGGACCGCGTTCGAGCACGAGTTCCATTTCATCGGCGAGACCGCGTGGACCGGCTCGGCCTTCTCGCACGACGGATTCCGCATCGGCCTGGAATTCGGCGCGACCCTGGCGGCCGCCCTGCGGGCCGCGGGCGTGACGCCGGATTCGTTCCTCAGGGAGTTCGGCCCAGGTCAGTACGAGGTGACGATCGCGCCGCAACCGGGCGTGACCGGCGCCGATCACGCGACGGTTCTGCGTATCCTCACCCGGGCGACGGCGCTCCGTTTCGGCCGCCGCGTGAGCTTCACGCCCTTGGCGCGGCCGGGCGGGGTCGGCAACGGCGTGCACATCCACATGAGCTTCCTCGACGCGGCGGGGCACCCGGTCACCCACGATCCCAAGGGCGTCGGCGGCCTGGCGAAGGTTCCCGCGAGCTTCGTCGCGGGGGCGCTCAAGTACCTGCCAGGCTACGTCGCCCTGACCGCGCCCAGCATCGTCTCCTACGCCAGGCTGACGCCCCACCGCTGGAGCGCCGCCTTCAACAACCTGGGGTTCCGCGATCGCGAGGCGGCGATCCGCATCTGCCCGGTCGTCGAGCTTCCCGGCCAGGATGCGGCGCAACAGTTCAACGTCGAGTTCCGCGCCTCGGATGCCGCGGCCAGCCCGCACCTCCAGCTCGCCGCCATCGTGCTCGCCGGGCTTCAGGGCGTGAAGGAGGGGTTGCCCGCGCCGGAGCCGACCAACGACGACCTCACGCTTCAGGACGCGAAAGCGCTCGCGGCGCGCGGCATTGTCCGCCTGCCCCAATCGTTGTCCGAGGCGCTCGACCGCTTCGCCGGGGACGAGACCGTCCGGTCCTGGTTCCCGGGCGCCCTGATCGACCTTTACGTTCGCCTCAAGCGCGGCGAGATCGCCCAGTTCAAGGACAAACCGGACGACGAGGTCTGCCGCGCCTACGAGCAGGTCTACTGAGAATCGGCGGCCTCGCGCGCCATAAGCGCGGCGAGCGCGGCGTTCCCGGGCTCCGACGCCAGGCCGTCGCGGACGCCGGCGATGTCCGCGGCGGGGCGGTTCTGGCTCAGTTTCCATTTGCCCTCGAGCCGCTCGATCGGCAGCTCGAAGCCGACGATCGCCCTCAGCATCGTGTCGATGTAGCCGGTCGGCGCATCGCCGACCGACCAGGGTGCCGCGCGCTTGCCCTCGTAGATCGTGGTCAGCCGCGTCACGATCGCGAGCAGCGGCTCCCGATCCGTGAAGAAACGCGGCCTGCCGTAGGCGTGGATCGCGACGTAGTTCCAGGTCGGCACCACCTTCCCGGTTTCGCGCTTGGTTGCGTACCAGGACGGCGAGACATAGCCGTTCGGGCCGAGGAAGATGGCGAGCGAAGGGGTGCCGTCGGTCGCGTGCCGCCAATGCGGATTGGCCCGGGCGACATGGCCGCGCAAGGTGCCGAACGGCGCGGGATCGGGGTCGATCAGCATGGGCACGTGACTCGCCTCCAGCCCGTCGGGGCCATGGGTCACGAGCGTGCCGAACCCGATCGTCCGGATCGCCTCGTGCAGGACGGGAACGCGGTCCTCGTTGAAGTGCGATGGGACGTACATGCGGAGCCCCGACTACGTTGTGTCGCGGAGGGCGGATCGTTGCTTGGACGTGGCGGGGAGGTCGATCCCTCCCGAAGGCTGTAGCACGACGCCGTAGACGTCGCGGGCGCGGGCCGCCGTGATCCAGCCCTCGTCCACGTCGTGCTTCACGCGGGCGGGATCGCGCTCCAGAGCCGAGCCGTACCCGCCGCCGCCCGAGGCGATCGAGACGATCCACTCGCCGGCCTCGAGCCTGACGCCGCCGCACGGCGGCAAGGACACGAGTTCACCCGTCGCCAGGCGCTTGCTCGCCTTGACCAGCCCGCCGGGCCCGCCGCCGCGCGCGCCCTCGGCCGGGGACACCGTACCATCGGCGGTGAAGTGGACATCGATGGCGCAGCCCTCGATGGGGCCGAACTCGACCTCGACCCCTGGCGCGCCGCGCCACGTTCCCGCCCCTTCCGAGTCCGTGACGAGCTCCCGCGTGCGCACCTGGATGGGATGATGCAACTCGTCGATCTCGATGCTGTCGAGCCGGCACATGCCGGCGTTGCCGACGTGGATGATCGACAGCCAGCCGTCGGTGACGGGCGTGCCGGCCCCGCCGGTGATGCCCAGGTGGACCTGGTTGACGAAGGCCACGCCGCCGGCGCGCGGATCGCGGCCCGAGATCACGCCGCCGCCCGGCGGGATGATCGGCCCGGTCTCGGCCATGCCGAAGCCCTCGGCGATCTCGGCGATCGCGCGCTGGGTGCCGTTGGACACCCGATCCGCGAGGTTGGTCGTCGCCACCGAGCAGCTGTAAGGGTGCGTCGGGATGCCGACGCAGCAGTTCTCGCGCAGGTGAACCCGCACGCGCCGGAAACTCCCGGCGTTGGGCGGCACGTTGTGGTCGATCAGGCTGTTGTAGACGGCGACCATGGCGGCGCCCTTGGCGCAGGCTTCGGTCAGGTTGAGCCCGCACGGCTGGCAATCCGGGTTGTCGCGCAGATCGACGTCGATCAGCGCGGATTGGGCGTCGATCGCGACCGTGACCTTCACCGGGATGCCATCGGGCACCCCGGGGAAGGGATCGTGCCGCGCGTGGACCGTGGTCCGGCCGCTCGGCATCCGGCGGATGGCCGCGGCCATGGCGCGCTCCGAATAGTCGAACCAGTCCTCGGCATAGGCCTCGAGCGTACCCCAGCCCACCTCCTGACCGAGCTGGAGCAACGCCGTCTCGCCGATGCGCGCGGCGCCCAGCGCCGCCAGATAGTCGCCCCACCATTGCTCCGGAACGCGGATGCGCAGCCGGCACATGCGGATGATGTCGTCGATGTCGCGGTAACCCGATTGCACCTTGACGGCGGGGAAGATCAGGGCGCCTTCCTCGTAGACGTCGCGGGCGTGCCCCATGTAGGTCGTCGGCGCCGCGTTGCCGCAATCGGCCTGGTGCGCCTTGACCAGCACGGTCATGCGATGAACCCCGTCGTCGATCACGGGAACGACGATGCAGTGATCGGCGGCGTGCGAATTGCCGTGGTAGGGCGAGTTGTGGAGGAACGCATCGCCCCGCTCGAGGCGTGGATGAAAGTCCTCGACGGTTCGGGCGATGATGTCCGGCCCGATCATGACGTGGATCGGCAGGCTCTCGGCGGCCGCGAGCAGGCGGCAATCGCGCGTCAGGATGACGCAAGAAAAATCGTGCGCCGTGTTGAGGATGCCGGAGCGCCCCGTGCGGAACAGCGTGTTCTGCATCTTGCGGGCGATGCTTTGCAGCCGGTTCGTGAGCAGCGCCATGCGCACGGAATCGCGGCGGGCCATGGTGTCGCTTGCCTCCCGATTCATGGTGCGTGCTCCGGTTGTCGCTCGAGGTCGATGACGAGGCCGCCCGAGGGGGCGCGCCGAGCGCTTGCACCCGGGTCGACGACCACCGTCGTGAAGGGGGATTCGATGAGTGCGGGCCCCGGCACGGCCCCGTCCATCGCCAGGGACTCGAAGCTCAGCACCCGCGCGTCGGTCCATCCGATCAATGGAAAATAGGCCCTGCGTCGATGCTCGGGCCGGCCCGCGGGCAGACGGAGCGCGGCCCGCCCGTCGCCTCGAGCGAGACGGCAACGCACGCGGGCGCGCCAGGTCACGAACTCGACGTCCGAGCCGGGATCGTCGATGGCGAAGATCGCGCGGTGCTGGGCGTGGAAGTCCTCGACCAGCCGGTCGAGATCGCCCGGCCCGTCGAACCGGGTGATGCGCAAGGGTACGTCGATCTCCCAGATCTGGTGCGGATAGCGCGCCTCGACGGACAAGGCGATCATCGGTTCCCCCGCTTCCCGGCCGGGGCCCTCGACGAAGTCGCGGCAGCGGCGCGCGAAACCCTCGAGGACATCGTTGACGCGGGCCGCGTCGAACCGCCGCGCCGTCGTGAACGCCATGCGGGCGAATTCGGTACCGAGATCGGACATGAGCGCCCCGGCGGCGCTGAGCGCCGCGCCCACGGCCGGGACGACGACGCGACGGCAGCCGAGCCTGCGCGCGATGGCCACGCCGTTCAGCCCGGCCGCGCCGCCGCCGCCGATCAGCACCGTGCCGCCGGGGTCGATTCCCTGATTGACGGTGATGTCCCCGATCGCCCCGACCATCTTCTCGGTCACGACCGCGATCACGGCGGCGGCGGCGTCCGCCAGTTCGAGGCCGAGGGGGCCGGCGACACGCTCGCGGACGGACCGCTCCGCGGCCACGCGGTCGAGCCGGACGGCGCCGCCGAGGAAGTAGTCCGGGTCGATCAACCCGAGAACGAGGGCGCAGTCGGTGACCGTCGGCTCCTCGCCGCCGGTCCCGTAGCAGGCCGGTCCGGGGGTCGAGCCCGCGCTGCGCGGCCCGACGTGCAGCAAGCCGCCCTCATCGACCCAGGCGATTGAGCCGCCGCCGGCCCCGATGCTCTTGACGTCGACCGACGGGAACCCGGTCATGTCGCCCCGGTACGGCTGCCCGAGCCACGTTTCCCGGGTCCACGGAATGGTGCCGTCGCGCACCAGGCTCACGTCGTAGCTGGTGCCCCCGGTGTCGGCCACCACGGCCGTGGCCACGCCGGCGTCGATCCGGGCGAAATGGCCGCCCGCGACCGGCGCCATGGCGGGGCCGGAGTTGATGGCGTGGATCGGCGCTTCCGCCATGGCCGCCGCGTCCATGACGCTACCCTGGGAGGTGACCATCAGCGTTCGGCCACGAAAGCCCGCCGCGCCGAGCCGCGCGACGAGGCCCGACAGATAGGATTGCATCAGGGGTTTCAGCGAAGCGTCGATCGACGCCGAAATCGCCCTGCGGTACTCGCGCAGGGTCGGGTTCAATCGGTGCGAGAGCGTCACCGGCACGCCCGGCAATCCCGCCGCCAGGAGCTCGCCGAGTCGCTCCTCGTGCGCCGGATTGGCGATCGACCACAGCAGGCATACCGCCACGGCCTCGACCCGAAGCGCGGCCAGGCGCTGGATCACCGCCGCGGCCGCGGCTTCGTCGAGCGCCATCTGCACGCGACCCGCGGCGTCGACCCGTTCGGGTACGGTGAAGGTCAGGGCCCGGGGAACGTAGGGGTCGGGGTACGGCACCGTGAAGTTGAACGGCTCGATCCGGCCCCCTTCGCGAATGACCAGGATGTCGCGATGGCCCTGGGTCGCGATCAGGGCCGTACGGGCGACCGCGCCCGTCAGGATCGCGTTGATCGCGCGTGTCGTCCCGTGGATGAACGTCGACACCTGGGAAAGGAAGGCCGGGGTGCCCTGGCCCGCGTCCCGCGCGGCGAGGTCGATGGCGGCCAGCACGCCCACCGCGGGATCGGCCGGCGTCGTCGAAATCTTGTACATGCGAAGCCGCGGGCCGTCCTCGACCACGAGGTCGGTGAACGTTCCGCCGACGTCGCACGCAATCCGCATCGGGACCCACCGCCTTCTCGTTGCTCGGCCGTTGTCCGGCGGTCGGGCAACCCCTACCATAATACGTGGACGCCGACTTGACCGGGAAAGCATCCGGTCGCCAGTCTGCGACCGACAGCCTGCGACTGGGGAGCGATGATGAACGCGAGCCCGAACGGGCCGAACCGGATCCTGCAAGCCACTGACATCGCCGTCAGGTTCGGCGGCTTGACCGCGATCGATGGGGTGAGCCTGGCGCTTGCCGGCGGCGAGATACTCGGTCTGATCGGCCCGAACGGGGCGGGCAAGACGACGTTCGTCAACGTCGTGACCGGGTTTCAGAGGCCGACCCGGGGCCAGGTCCGGCTCGATGACGCGGACATCACGGGATTGCCCGCGCACCGCGTGGCCAGGGCGGGACTGGCGCGGACGTTCCAGGCGGTGCGCCTGTTTCGCGACCTCACGGTCGCCGAGAACCTGGAAGCGGCGGCCGTGGGCGTGGGCTGCTCGCGCCTCCGGGCGCGGGCCCGGGCGCGCGACGTGCTCGAGTGGATTCGCTTCGCCCACAAGGCCGAACATCGCGCCGACTCGCTGCCCTACGGCGAGGAACGGCGCGTCGGCATCGCCCGGGCGCTCGCGATGGCGCCGAAGTTCGTGCTGCTGGACGAGCCGGCCGCGGGATTGGCCGACGCCGAATGCGAGGATCTCATGGGCCTGATCCGCCGCATGCCGGCCGACCATGGCTGCGGCGTGTTGTTGATCGAGCACAACATGCGGGTCGTCATGGGCGTGTGTGACCGCATCCACGTCATCGACGTGGGGCGCACCATCGCCGAAGGCACACCCGACGAGATCCAGCGTCACCCGGAGGTGCTGCGCGCCTATCTCGGACACAGTAGCGAGGGCGGCCATGCTCGCGCTTGACGACCTGCACGTCCACTACGGGCGAATCCCGGCGGTTCGTGGCGTTTCGCTGACGGTCGAGCGGGGCGAGATCGTTTGCCTCGTCGGCCCCAACGGGGCGGGGAAGTCGACGACGCTGCTCAGCGTCGCGGGCGCCGTCGGCCCCACCCGGGGGGACGTGCGCCTCGATGGCGAACCCATCGTCGGCCGGTCGCCCGAGGCCATCGCCCGCATGGGGCTGAGCCTGGTCCCGGAAGGCAGGCACGTTTTCACCCAGCTCACGGTCGAGGAGAACATCCGGCTCGGCGCGCAGATGCGCACGGATCGCGCCGAAGTCGAACGCGACTTTCAGCGCATGATGGCCGAATTCCCGTTCCTGGCCGAACGCCTCGCCACGCCGGGCGGCAAGCTGTCGGGCGGCGAGCAGCAGCAGCTCGTCATCGCCCGCGCGCTGATGACCCGCCCGAGGTTGATGCTGCTCGACGAGCCGGCGCTGGGTCTCGGTCCCCTGGTCGTCGAGACCGTCTACCGCATCCTGCGCGGCCTGCGCGAGGCGGGGCTCACGCTTCTCGTCGTCGAGCAGAGCACCCACCGGGCGCTCGCGAACGCGGACCGCATCTACGTCATCCGCTCCGGGGCCATCGTGCTCGAGGGTCGCAGCGCCGACCTGGACGAAGCGACCGTCGAGCAGGCGTATTTCGGCTACGCGCGGGCGTCCGCCGGCTGATGGCGCCGGAACGGCCAGGGTATCTCGCGCCCGCCGGTCAGCCCCGCCGGGCGTAGGGTCAGGATCAGCAGCATGACGATGGCGATGCCCAGTTCGCGCGTTCCCAGCGGCACCTGAAACGCGGCAAACCCCAGATCAACCCCGACTTCGAGCTTGCGCAGGAGCTCGACGATCAGCGAGACGACAACCGTGCCCGCCACCGCCCCGGTCAGGCTGCGCTGGCCGCCGACGATCAGCATGGCGATCGAGACGAAGGTGAGCGAGAGCCAGAAGTTCTTGACCGCGATCGAGCCCAGGAAGTGGGCCTGCAGCACGCCGCCGATCGCCATGAAGAAGGCGCTCAAGCCGAACGCGACCAGGCGCTGGAACCAGACGCCGATGCCGGACGCGCGTGCCGCGAACTCGTCCTCGCGGGCGGCGCGCAGCGCGAGCCCCAGGCGCGACACCTGGAACGCGTAGGCCGCGAACAGCGCGACCACCACCCACGCCAGCGCCACCCACATGTCGACGTAGATCGGGATGCCGGGCAGCGTCGCCGCCCCCATCGTCCATGCCGGCCAGTTGGTGTAGAAGGTGTAGAGCATGCCGAGCACCGCGAGCGTCGCGATGCTGGCGGCGATGCCGCCCAGCCGCATGATCGGCACCCCTACGACCACCGCGACGACCGAGGCGAGTGCGCCCGCGGCGATCGCCGACGGCACGAACGGGAACTGCCGCTCGGCCAGGAACGCCGGCAACTGGAGCTGAATCGCCTTCTTCAACGGCGGCAGGGTGAACCAGGCCGTGGCATAAGCGCCGATCAGGGTGAACCCGATGTGGCCGAAGGCCAGGACCCCCGAATTGCCGATGAAAATGTAGAGCCCGATCACCAGGACCATGCGGATCAGCGCGTCGGTGGCCGTGCGGGCGAGAATATTGTCGCCGGTGGCCGCGACCAGCGCCACGGCGAGGGTGAGCAGCGCCGTCAGGGCGAGCGGAACCCACAGCGCCCGCAGCGCCTTGCCTAAGGGTCCGTTCATCCTAGGCCCGCTCCTCGATCGAGCGGACCCGCACCAGGCCCGTGGGGCGCAGCAGCAGCACCAGGAGAATCATGCCGTAGACCCAGACGTCCCGGTTCGGTCGCCACTCGATCGGCAGGACCACCTGGAACACGACGCTCGCGGCCCCGACGACGAAGCCTCCAAGCACGGCCCCGACGATGCTGCCCATGCCGCCGACGACGGTGGCGACGAACGCGAACAGCACCAGGGGCACGCCCATGTGGTACGACAGCACGCCGTTCTGCGAGACGATCAGGAACGACACGGCGGCCGCGAGCACGCCGCTCATGGCGAAGGCGACGGCGATGACCAGGTTCGCGCGCACGCCCAGCAGCCGGGCCATGCGAAAGTCCTCGGACGCCGCCCGCATGGCCACGCCCAACGCCGTCCGCTTCAGGAACAGCACCAAGAGGACGAGCAGCACGAGCGTCACCGCGATGGTGACGATCTGGAGCTTGGGAATGCGGACGCCGGCGACGAGGATCGGCTCCATCAGGCCCTGCCACAGGTTCACCGCCTTGGGCCGCCCGCCGTAGATCATGATGACGGCGTTCTGCAGGAAATAGCTGACCGCGAACGAGGTGATGAGCAGCACCGAAGGAGCGGCGCGCCTGAGCGGCCGAAACGCAATCCGTTCGGCGGCAAGCGCGAGCAGGACGACGATCGCGGTGACACCGGCGACCAGGAACGGCGTCGGCCAGGCGCCGATGAACAGCGTCGTCGCCGCCGCGCTCGATGGCACGATCAAGGCGTAGCCCCCGGCCATGATCAGGTCGCCGTGGGCGAAGTTGATCAGCCGCATGACGCCGAAGATCAGCCCGATGCCAAGCGCCGTCAGGGCGTAGATGCTGCCGAGCGCGAGCGCGTCGACCGCCACCTGGATGATGTTGGTCATGGAGGACGGGTAGGGGCGGGTCCTGGACCCGCCCCTACGCCTAGGATGTTAGTACAGGTCCGCCCGGAACTCGGGGAACACCAACTTGAGCGCCGGCGGATCCTCGACCGTGATCCGGTCGGCGAAGCTGCCCTTGCCGTTCTGGATCTGCACCACCGTCATCGGGTGAATCAGGTCGATGTGAGTCTCCGGCGTATAGGTCGTGGCTCCCCACAGCAGCGGTTCCTTGTCGAACTTGTTGAGCTCGGCCAGCACCGCTTCGGTGTCGATCGATCCCGCCCGCTCGGCCGCGATCTTGATCGCCTGGACGAAGCTGTAGCCGTTGAGGGGGAACGACGACTCCGGCTCGCCGAACTTGGCCCGGTAACGCTCGAAGAAGGCGTTAATGTTCGGGTCGGGATCGTCGGCCCATTTCGAGCCGAACGTCACGGCGTAGTGGTCGGTGAGGTCCGGCACGCCCTCGACCCAGTAGTCGCCGTCCATGGAGTCGCCGCCCATGATCGGCACGTCGATGCCGGCGGCGCGGATCTGCCGGATGGCCGACGTGGCGCCCGGAACGTACGAGCACAGCGCCAGGACCTCGGGTTCGCCCATGGCCGCCGCCGCCTCGTTGTAGCGGGTGATCTGCGAGGCGATCGAGGCGTCCTCCTGCATGAAGGTGTCGACGCCGACGATTTCGCCGCCGAGCTTCGCCCAGTACTCGAGGAAGCCGTCGCACACGCTCTTGTCGTACTCGATCGAGGCGTCGAGCAGGGCGTAGGCCTTGCGCCAGCCCCGCTTCCACGCGTACGCCGCCGCCACCGCGCCCTCGCCCTGGCCGAAGATTTCCAGGCTGAAGACGTACGGCCCGATGCCTTGCACGCCCATCTTGGCGTCCGAGGCGCAGTACGAGATCGCGATGATCTTGGCGTCGTTCGCCACGGTGGCCGCGGGAGCGCCCATGTCGTAGTCGCAGCTCACGGCTATGAACTGCGCGCCCTGGTCGATCACCTCGGCCGCGGCCTTGGCGCCCTCGACGGTGTCGGTCTTGGTGTCGGCGACGACCGCGCGGATCTGCATGCCGAGGATGCCGCCCTCGGCGTTGAAATCTTCGATCGCCATCAGCGAGCCGTTAAGCGGCGGCCCGTCGTAGGCCGCCATCCAGCCGCTCTGGGCGATCGCGAAGCCAAGCACGACCTCGTCC
>CAZGYG010000079.1:0-13845 GCA_964530335.1 uncultured Rhodospirillaceae bacterium
TCTCGGCCAGGGCGTGCCACATGTCGGGCTCGAGCCGGACGCTGGTGCGGTGGCCGTCGACGACGATGTTCTGGTTGCGCAACGAGCTCGTCATCGCTGAAATCCAGCAACTATAAGTTTTAATTAACCATATACTACTCAACTTGGACGTTACCGATCAACGGTTTTCCGGCGGCGCCTCCCCGGGCGCCAGGGCGGACATGGCAAGGGCATGGACCGGGCCGGCCAGCTCCTCCGCCAGGCACTGGTGGACCAGCCGCTGGCGGGCCAGGCGATCGAGCCCGGCGAACGCCGCCGCGACGATCGTCAGGTTGAAGTGGGTCTCGCCTTCGGGCCGCGCCCCGGCGTGGCCTGCGTGTCGCGCGGAGTCGTCGACGAGCTCCAGCACGGTCGGCTGGAACCGGGCTTCGAGCCTAGCCCGGATGCGGTCGGCCACCCGTCCCATCGCTTACTCCTTCCAATCGGATCGGCGTCGATGTACCGCGCCGGGAGGGCGTTAACTTGCACCTAAGTGGTGTCGTGGTCATAGTCGGCAGATGAAGGCCGCGAGCGCCCATAACCCGCGCTATGTCGGGGCCGAATCCGTGGCGCCGCCCGCGCCGTGCGCCTGGCCGGAGTGCGGCAAGGTCGGGCTCTACCGCGCCCCGCGCGACCGCGACCACTTGCGCGAATACATCCTGTTCTGCCTCGACCATGTGCGCGAATACAACGCGCGCTGGAACTTCTTCGCCGGCATGTCCGCGGAGCAGATCGAGTACTTCCAACACGACGACCTGACCGGGCACCGGCCGACCTGGCCGCTGGGCCAGCGCCACGCGCCGCTCAGGACGCCGGTCGGCGCCGGCGGCGATTTCGACCTGTTCGGTGCCACGCCGGGACCCGCGGCCCACCCCGCGCTCGATCCCGAGGAGCGGCGCGCGCTCGGCGTGCTCGGGCTCGACGTGCCGGTCGCGCTGGAGGCGCTGAAGTCGCGCTTCAAGCAGCTCGTCAAGCGCATGCACCCGGACGCCAACGCCGGCGACCGACGGTCGGAGGATCGGCTCCGCCTGGTCATCGAGGCGTACCGGCTGCTGGTCGGGCGCTGGCGCCGGCGGCCGGCGGGAACGGATGACAAACGTGCCCCGGCACCCTAAGTCTTGTTCGCGCGACGTGCGACGTGGTACCTGGAAAGCCTCCCGAAGGGGTGGCTCGCGGAAGGCGCGCTTCCCTGACCAACGGGCCGATGACGGCCCGCGAACCACTGGACCCCGATGACGACCACCGCAACCCCGCTCCCCGAAGGCCTGCCCGCGATGCCGCCCGGCGGGCCCGACATCAAGATTTCCGTGCGCCAGGCCTTCGGCTTCGACACGGACATGGAAGTGCTGGGCTTCTCGGCGCCGAGCGAGCACGTGCCGATCCTGGACGAGGCCTACCATTTCGACCGCGAAACCTCGCTCGCGATCCTGGCCGGGTTCGCCCACAACCGGCGCGTCCTGATCCAGGGCTATCACGGCACCGGCAAGTCGACGCACATCGAGCAGGTGGCGGCCAGGCTCAACTGGCCGTGCATCCGCATCAACCTGGACAGCCACATCAGCCGGATCGACCTGGTCGGCAAGGACGCCATCGTGCTGCGCGACGGCAGACAGGTGACCGAGTTCCGCGAGGGCATGCTGCCGTGGACGCTGCAGAATCCGATGGCGCTGGTGTTCGACGAGTACGACGCCGGCCGGCCCGACGTCATGTTCGTCATCCAGCGCGTGCTCGAGGTCCAGGGCAAGCTCACGCTGCTGGACCAGAACCGGGTGATCCGGCCGCATGCGGCGTTCCGCCTGTTCGCCACGGCCAACACCATCGGGCTCGGCGACACCACCGGGCTCTACCACGGCACCCAGCAGATCAACCAGGGCCAGATGGACCGCTGGAACATCGTCGCCACGCTCAATTACCTGCCGCACGACGAGGAAGTGAAGATCGTGCTGGCCAAGGCGGGCAAGTACGACACGGCGGAAGGGCGCAAGCTGATCTCGGCCATGGTCGCGGTCGCCGACCTGACCCGCGTCGGGTTCATGGCCGGCGACATCTCGACCGTCATGTCGCCGCGCACGGTTATCACCTGGGCCGAGAACACCGAGATTTTCGGCGATACCGGCTTCGCCTTCCGGCTGACCTTCGTCAACAAGTGCGACGAGATCGAGCGCCAGACCGTGGCCGAATACTACCAACGCTGCTTCGGCAAGGAGCTTCCCGAGTCGATCATGAGCAGCGGGGCCAAGGCACGCCGGCCGAGCTAGTCCCGTTCCGGGTGCGGCCATGACCGATACGACCATCGAGCACGCGGAGGCGTTCAAGCGCGCACTCGCGGCCGCCACCCGGGCGGTGGCCTGCGAGCCCGCCGTCGAGGTGCTGTACGCCGGCGGCGAGGCGACGGTCACCGGCCAGCAGGTTCGGCTGCGCCCGCCGCCCCTGCCGCTCGAGGACGCCGACGTGGCGTGCCTCAGGGGCGAGGCCGACGCGGTGGCGCTCAAGCTGCGCCACCACGACGACGCCACCCATGCGCGCCGCCAGCCCAGGGGCGAGCAGGCCCGCGCCATCTTCGACGCCATCGAGCAGGCGCGCGTCGAGGCGCTGGGCGCCAACCTGATGGCGGGCGTCGCCGACAACCTGGCGGTCGCGTTGGAGCAGCAGTGCCTGTCCAAGGGGCTCGACCGCGCCCAGGCGATCGACAACGCGAACCTGGCGGACGTGCTGCGGCTGCTGGTGCGCGAGCGGTTGACCGGCGCCATGCCGCCGCGCGCCGCGCGCAAGTTCGTCGAGCTTTACCGCTCGTGGATCGAGGGCAAGGCGGCGCGCCGGTTCGACGAGTTGAACCGCGCCGCCGGCGACCAGGACGCCTTCGCCAAGGCGGCGCGCGGCCTGATCGCCGACCTCGACCTGCTCGACGAGGAGGGGTCTTCCTCCGACCAGGCGGACGCCGAGGACCAGGACCAGGAGGCCCAGGGCGGCGAAAGCCAGAGCCAGGGCGAGGGCGAATCGACCGAATCCGAATCCGAGCGGGCCGAGGGTTCGAGCGGCGAGAGCGAGAGCGCCGAGGACGGCGCCGAGGCCCAGGGGGCCGAAGCCGAGGACGACGAGCTGGCGCCCGGCGGCGCGGAGGACGCGGACGCGGCCGGGCGCATGCGCCGGCCCGACCCGCGCGCCAACCGCCCGCGCGAGCCGCTGTACCGGGTCTATTCGACCCAGTTCGACGAGATCGTGCAGGCCGACGACTTGTGCGACGCGCTCGAATTGACGCGATTGCGCGCCCAACTCGACCAGCAGCTCGCCCACCTCAAGGGCGTCACCTCGCGCCTGGCCAACCGCCTGCAGCGCCGGCTGATGGCGCGCCAGACCCGATCGTGGGAGTTCGACCTGGAAGAGGGGTTGCTCGACTCCGCGCGGCTTTCGCGCGTCGTCGTCAACCCGGAGCACCCGCTGTCGTTCAAGCGCGAGAAGCAGACCGATTTCCGCGACACGGTCGTCACGTTGCTGCTCGACAATTCGGGCTCGATGCGCGGCCGGCCGATCACGGTCGCCGCCATGAGCGCCGACATCCTGGCGCGCACGCTCGAGCGTTGCGGCGTCAAGGTCGAGATCCTCGGCTTCACCACGCGCACCTGGAAGGGCGGCCGGTCGCGCGAGCACTGGCTGGCCCACGGCAAGCCCCAGGGACCGGGCCGGCTCAACGACCTGCGCCACATCGTCTACAAGCCGGCTGACGCGCCTTGGCGCCGGGCGCGGCGCAGCCTCGGGCTCATGCTGCGCGAGGGCCTGCTGAAGGAAAACATCGACGGCGAGGCGCTGCTGTGGGCGCACGCGCGGCTGGTGGCGCGCACCGAGCAGCGCCGCATCCTGATGGTCATCTCGGACGGCGCGCCGGTCGACGACTCGACCCTTTCGGTCAATCCCGGCAACTACCTGGAGCGGCACCTGCGCGAGGCCATCGGCTGGATCGAGACGCACTCGCCGATCGAGCTCATCGCCGTCGGCATCGGTCACGACGTGACCCGCTACTACAAGCGCGCGGTCACCATCGTCGACGCCGAGCAGCTTGGCGGCACCATGCTCGACGAACTGGCGTCGCTGTTCGACGAGGACATGGTCCCCAGCCGCCGGCCGGTCCGGCGGCGGGCGTCCTAAGCGACGGCGAGGTGCCGGGCCAGGAACTCCAGCGTGCGCTGCCACGCCAGCGCCGCGTCGGCTTCGTCGTAGCGGGCGTTGGTCGGATTGGCGAAGGCGTGGTCGGCGTCGTACCAGTGGACCTCGACCTCCTTGCCGGCCTCGGCCATGGCGGCGACGAAGCCATCGACCATCGCCTGGTTGATCCATTGGTCGCTGCTGGCGAAATGGCCGAGCACCGGGCCCTGGAGCGGCGCCAGTTCGGCCGCCGACCTGGCCACGTTGCCGTAGTAGACGACGGTCGCCGGCACCGGGTGCGCCAGCGACGCCTCGAGCGACCAGCCGCCGCCGAAACACCAGCCGACGGTCGCGACCCGGCCGCTCGCCTCGGCGGCGAGCCAATCGATCCAGGAGCCGAGCGTGTCGGTCGCCGCCCCGGGATCGACCGCGGACATCAGGGCCTTGGCCTCGTCCGGCGTGGCGGCGACCTGGCCGCCGTAGAGATCGACCGCGAGCGCCAGGTAGCCGGCCTCGGCCAGCGCCGCGGCCACCGTCTTGATCTGGTCGTTGAGCCCCCACCATTCGTGGATCAGCAGCACGGCGGGCGCGGGAGACGCGCTGGGGCGGGCAAGCGCCGCCTGGACCGACAGACCCGACGCGGTAGCGATGGTCACGGTCTCGAGCCCGGCCGCCGCGGCGCGGCAAAGCCGCGCATCGGCCAGCATGGTGGCGAGCGGCACGCCGGCCAGGCCGGCGAGGGCGGAACGGCGGGCGAGCATGGTCGTGGCCTCCGGTTGCGCAAGGGTCCCGGGACTCTAGGGCCATGATGGCCGGGCTCCAACCGCCCTGCCGCGCGCGCGCGTTCACATGGGCGTTATCGTGGCGATGCCTCGCGCTGCTGGCCCTGGCGGGCGCGGCCCAGGCCGGCGATTCGGTCGGCGCGACCCGGATCGCACTGGACGCGCGCGACCCCGCACGCACCTCGTTCGGCCAGGCGGAACTGCTGGCCGCCTTCGTGCTGAGCCACGCCGACGACCGGTTCGGCGGCTACTCGGGCCTGGCCGTCGGCCCCGACGGCGACCGGCTCACCCTGGTCTCGGACCAGGGGACGTGGCTGGAACTCGAGCTCGGCCACGACCCGGACGGCCGCTTGACCGGCTTCGGCCGGGCGCGCTTCGGCGACCTGCTCGACCGGTCGGGCGCGGCACTGGGCTACGCCGATGCCGAGGCCCTGACGCCCATGTCCGCCGGCTTCGCGATCAGCTTCGAGCGCGACCCCCGCATCGAGCTCTACCCCGATGGCCTGGATCGGCCGGCCGGCGGTCGGATCGGCCCCGATGGGTTCGGCCCGCTTGCCGACAACGGCGGGCTCGAGGCGCTGGCGGCCATGCCCGACGGCGCGTTCGTGGCCCTGATCGAGAATCCGGAGCCCGATGGCGGCCATCGCGGGCTCATCATCGCGCCGGACGGCACGGTTCGCACGTTCGCGTACGTGACCGAACCCGCCTTCGAGCCGACCGACCTGGCCCTGTTGCCGTCCGGCGACCTGCTGGTGCTCGAGCGCAAGTTCAACGTGCTCGAAGGGGCGAACAGCCGCATCGTCCGCGTGGTCGTGGCCGACATTGCGGAAGGGGCGCGCGTCACCGGCAGCGAGCTGGTGCGGCTCGCGCCGCCGCTCGCCACCGACAATTTCGAGGGGCTCGCCGTGCGACCGGGCCCGGGCGGCGGCGTGCTCGTCTATCTGGTTTCCGACGACAACTTCAAGCCGATCCAGCGCACGATCCTGTTGCAGCTCCGCCTGCCCGACTGAGTCACGACCTCACGCCGGGGCCGAGCCGGCGGCGCCACCACCAGAGCACGGCCACGGCCAGCAGCGTCATCCACGCCTTGCCGACGACTTGTCCCGGTAGGAAGGCGAAGCTGCCGAACGCGAGGCCGAGGAAGAGCACACTGTCGGCGACCAGTCCGACGGCGTTCGACGCGACCACGGCGCCGATCCAGTTGCGCCGGCGCAGCGGCGTGTAAACGGCGAAGTCGAGTAGCTCGGAGACGAGAAACGCAGCGCCGCTGGCCAGCGCGAGCTCGCCCGTGGTGATCACCGCCGAGAGCGCCGCGCCCACGACGATGGCCCCGAGCGTGAAGGCGCGGCCCAGCCGCTCCTGCACCAGGTCGCGGAGCGTGAACGCGAGTCCGGCGAAGTAGACGCCGGCGGGGGCCTCGAGCCCGGGCGCCACCGGCACCGGGCCGAACTGCTGGATCGCCCAGTTGGCGAGTAGGATGGTGGCGACGTAGCCGACCAGGGCGAGCATGGGGCTTGCGGGCGCGGGACGCCGAGGCGGGGACTCAGGCCGAGGCGGCCTTCTTGCGCTCGATACGGCGCTTGATACGGCGCGCTTGGAGCGACAACACCTGGTCGCAGGCGGCGAGCAGGTAGGCGTCGAGCCCGCCGGCCCGGTCGACGGTGCTGAGCGTCCGGGGGGTCACGCGCAGCCGGATCGACCGGCCAAGCGCGTCGGAGACCATCGAGACATGCTGCAGGTTGGGCAGGAACCGCCGCCGGGTGCGGTTCTTGGCGTGGCTCACGTTGTTGCCGTACTGGACGCCCTTGCCGGTCAGCGCGCAGCGCCGTGCCATGGTGACCACCCTTCAGCGACGGGGTTTGGCGGAGGACGGTCTTTACGCCGGGCCAGGGCGCCGGGTCAAGCCTCGGCGACGGCGGTCTCAGCTCATCAGGTGGAACTCGCCGGCGTAGAACTCGCCGTAGTCGCAGGTGATCTCCTCGTCCGCGTCGATGTCGCGGGCGGCGTACGACACCCAGCCGGTGTTCGTCGTGTTGGGCGTCAGGCTGTGGTTCATGAACCGGCCGTTGTCGACGTCGAGCAGCAGGCTGCCGCCGACCAGATCGGACGGATAGGCGTAGACGCGCAGGAAATCCTGGGTCGCCGCCGGCAGCATCGCCGCGTAATGCCTGGGGATGACCAGGTCGAACAGCGGGTGGAAGCGCCACACCTCGGCGCCCGTGGCGATCGGTTCGGCGGCGAACAGCCCGACGCCGTGGATCGAAGACCGGGAGACGTAGGTGCGCACGAGCATCATGACGGTTCACCCGGGTCGGGCGCGGGGCAAGGACGACGGCATGCGAGCCGGCGTCCCGTGCCCATAGGGCGTGCGTATAGAAAGTGATCGAGGCGCGGCGTCAAGCGGAACGTGAGGGCGGGCCGCCCAAGGCGGCCTCGACGAGCGCCCGCGCCGCCGCGCGCACGCCGAGCCGGCCGACCAGCACCTCGGTGGCGAGCGATTCGCGCAGCTCGGAGAGCCCGGCGTCCGCCGCGATCTCGCGCTCGAGCGCCTCGTGGAACGCGCTCATGAGCCGCCGGCGCGACTGGGCCGCGCGGTGGGCGGAACGGTGACTCCGGGTCGCCGCGTCGAACCGGGCCACGGCGGCGGCCACCCGGTCGATGCCCGCCCCGGTCAGCGCCGAGCAGCGCTCGACCGAGGGCGTCCAGCCCGGTTTGGCCGCGCGCATCAGGCCGAGCACCGCCTGGTAGTCCGCCGCGATACGGCCGGCGGCCGGCGCCAGGTCGCCGTCGTCCTTGGTCACGACGATCAGATCGGCCAACTCGACGATGCCACGCTTGACCCCCTGAAGCTCGTCGCCCCCGCCCGGCGCCACGAGCAGCACGAACAAGTCGGTCAGGTCGGCCACCGCGACCTCGGACTGGCCGACGCCGACGGTTTCGACGATGACGATGTCGTAACCGGCGGCCTCGGCGAGCGCGATCGCCTCGCCGGTGGCGAGCGCGACCCCGCCCAGCGTGCCCGAGGAAGGCGTCGGGCGGATGTAGGCGGCGGCTTCGCGCGCGAGCCGCTCCATGCGCGTCTTGTCGCCGAGGATCGCACCGCCCGAGCGCGGGCTCGACGGGTCGACCGCGAGCACGGCCAACCGGTGCCCCTGGCCGAGCAGATGGAGCCCGAAGGCCTCGATGAAGGTGGACTTGCCGACGCCCGGCGCGCCCGAGATGCCGATGCGCAACGCGCCGCCGGCGTGCGGCAGCACGGCCTCGACCAGGGCCTCGGCGGCGGCGGCATCGGTGTGGTGGGTCGATTCGACCAGCGTGATCGCGCGCGCGAGCGCCCGCCGATCGCCGGCGATGACCTGCCGGGCGAGCGCCTCGCCGTCCGCCGCGCCGTCCCCCGCCATGCCGTGTCGCCCCTGGCCGATCCTCACGCCACGATGGGCGAGGACGCGGCACTTGGGAAGCCCAAAGCTGGCGCGCGGCGCATCGGGCACGAGGCGGCGCGCCGCGCGGCCGGCGTTTGACAGCCGCGCCGCCGCGACCGATAATCTGACTAGCTAGTCAGATCACGAAAGATCTCCGATCATGCCCAAGGTGACGAGGCGGGCCGGGCGCGGACGAGCGGCCGAGCACCAGCGCATCGAGACCTTCCCGGCCTGGAAGCTCGAGGACGCCAAGGCCAGGTTCAGCGAAGTCGTGCGCCGCGCCCGCGCCGGCATGCCGCAGCGGGTGACCTATCGCGGCGAGGACGCCGTCGTCATCGTCGCCGTCGAGGACTTCCGGCGGCTGCAAGGTCGCGGGGGACCGGGCCAAGGCCTGGTCGATTTCCTGCGCTCGACCGGACTCGGTGACATCGAGATCAGTCGTGAGCGGGACCGCGGGCGTGAGCCACCGTTGTGAACGGCTGGCTGCTCGACACCAACGTGGTCGCCGAGCTCGCGCGGCGCGAAGCCGATCCCGGGGTGGTCGCGTGGGCCGAAGGCCAAGCCGAGGAGCTGTTCTTCATCAGCGTGCTCACGCTCGCCGAGTACGACAAGGGCATCGCGGCGCTCGCCCCGGACGCGCCGCAACGTTCGCGTTACGCCGCCGCGCTCATGGCGCTGGAAGCGCGCTTCGCGGGCCGCATCCTGCCCATCGCCGATGCCGTCGCGCGGCGCTGGGGCAGGTTGAGCGGCGAGGTCCGGCGTGCGACGGGCCGCACGCCGCCCGTGATCGACGCGTTCCTCGCCGCGACGGCGGTCGAGCACGACCTCGTGCTCGTCACCCGCAACGTGCGCGACGTGCGGGGAACCGGCGCGGTCGTGTTCGATCCGTGGCGCAGGGGGACCCCTTCGCGCCCGCGTAAGGACGCCTGACGCGCCTACGCCGCCTTGCGGCGCGCGACCAGGCCGAGCACCTGGCGGGCGGCGGCGAGGATGTTCGACCCCGGGCCGAAGATCGCGCCGACACCGGCGGCCTCGAGAAAGGCATGGTCCTGGGGTGGCACGATGCCGCCGACGACGACCTTGATGTCGTCGCCACCTTCGGCGCGCAGCGCCTGGATGAGCGCCGGCACGAGCGTCTTGTGGCCGGCGGCCTGGGTCGAGACGCCGACGACGTGGACGTCGTTCTCGATCGCCTGGCGCGCCACCTCCTCGGGGGTGGCGAACAGCGGCCCGATGTCGACGTCGAACCCGAGATCGGCGAAGGCCGAGGCGATCACCTTGGCGCCCCGGTCGTGGCCGTCCTGGCCGATCTTGGCGACCAGGATGCGCGGCCTTCGCCCCTCGGCGTCGGCAAACCGCCGGACCTCGGCGCGCACCCGTTCGAACCCTTCGTCGCCGCCGTAGACGCCGGCATAGACGCCGGTCACAGCGCGGCTCTCGGGCCGATGGCGGCCGAACACCCTGACCAGGGACTCGGACATCTCGCCGACGGTCGCGCGCGCCCTGGCCGCGTCGATGGCGAGCGCGAGCAGGTTGGCGTTCCCCCCGGCGCCGGCCTCGAGCGCGGCGAGCGCGCGCTCGACCTCGGCTCCGTCGCGCCCGGCCTTGAGCTGGTTCAGCCGGGCGATCTGGGTTTCGCGGACCCGCGTGTTGTCGATGTCGCGCAGCTCGATCGGCGTCGGCGTATCCGGCGGGTACTTGTTGACGCCGACGACGACCTCCTCGCCCCGGTCGATGCGCGCCTGGCGGCGCGCGGCGGATTCCTCGATGCGCTGCTTGGGAAGCCCCGCCTCGATCGCCTTGGTCATGCCGCCAAGGCCCTCGATCTCCTGGATCAGGCCCCAGGCGGCGTCGGCAAGCGACGCGGTCAGGGCCTCGACGTAATAACTGCCGCCCAGCGGATCGACCACCCGGGTGACGCCGGTCTCCTCGGCGAGCACGAGCTGGGTGTTGCGCGCGACGCGGGCCGCGGTGTCCGAAGGCAGCGCGAGCGCCTCGTCGTAGGCGTTGGTGTGCAGGCTCTGGGTACCGCCCAGCACCGCGGCCAGCGCCTCGATGGTGGTGCGCGCGACGTTGGTGAGCGGGTCCTGCTCGGTCAGCGACACGCCCGAGGTCTGGCAGTGCGTGCGCAGCATCAGCGAGCGCGGGTCGGTGGCGCCGAACCCGGCCATGATGCGCGCCCATAAGAGCCGGGCGGCGCGCAGCTTCGCCACCTCCATGAAGAAGTTCATGCCGATGCCGAAGAAGAACGAGAGCCGCGGCGCGAAGGCATCGGGCGAGAGCCCTCGCGCCAGCGCGGCGCGCACGTACTCGATCCCGTCGGCGAGGGTGAAGCCGAGCTCCTGCACCGCGGTCGCCCCGGCCTCCTGCATGTGGTAGCCGGAGATCGAGATCGAGTTGAAGCGCGGCATCCGCGCCGCCGTGTATTCGACGATGTCGGCGACGATGCGCATGGAGGGCGCCGGCGGGTAGATGAAGGTGTTGCGGACCATGAACTCCTTGAGGATGTCGTTCTGGATGGTCCCCGAGAGATCGGCCTGGCCAGTACCCTGCTCCTCCCCCGCCACCACGAAGCAGGCGAGCACCGGCAGCACCGCGCCGTTCATGGTCATCGACACCGACATGTCGCCGAGCGGGATGCCGTCGAACAGACGCTTCATGTCCTCGACCGTGTCGATGGCGACGCCGGCCTTGCCCACGTCGCCGACCACGCGCGGATGGTCGCTGTCGTAGCCCCGGTGGGTGGCCAGGTCGAAGGCGACCGACAGCCCCTTCTGCCCGCCGGCCAGCGCCTGGCGGAAGAAGGCGTTGGAATCCTCGGCGGTCGAGAACCCGGCGTATTGCCGGATCGTCCACGGCCGGTTGGCGTACATGGTGGCGCGCACGCCGCGCAGGAAGGGCGCGAACCCGGGCAGGGTGTCGATGCCTTCGAGCGAGGCGAGATCGGCCGCGGTATAGAGCGGCTTGATCGCGAGCCCTTCCGGCGTCCGCCAGATCGCGCCGTCCGGATCGTCGCCGCCGAGCTCCTGGGCCGCGAGCCTACGCCATGCCTCCAGATCGGGCCGTTCGGCCATTCCCCAGCCCATTTCGCAGTTGCGAGAAAAGTATCGCCCGCGTCCCGGCGGGCCGTCAAACCCTGGCGTCCAAACAGCTTCGCGCCAGCCGGCAGCGGATCGGCCATTGCCTTCATTCGACGCCGGGCCCTGTCGCGGTCGGGGCTCGGAGCGTTAGCCCTCACCGCGGTCGCCCCGAGGTGTAGGATGGCCGTATCGGGCATGAAACCGGCCGAAGCGCGATGGACCGTAAGCTCGCCGCAATCCTGGCCGCCGACGTCGCCGGTTACAGCCGGCTCATGAGCGTGGATGAGACCGGCACGCTGGTAACGCTGAAGTCGCACCAGAAGGACGTGATCGAGCCCGAGCTCGCGGCCCACCACGGTCGGCTGGTCAAGACGACCGGGGACGGGTTCCTGGCCGAGTTCGCGAGCGTCGTCGACGCGGTGAGCTGCGCCGTGGCGATCCAGTCCGAGATCGCCCGGCGCAACGCGGGTATTGTCTCCGATCGACGGCTCGAACTCCGTATCGGCGTCCATCTCGGCGACGTCATCCCCGAGGGCGACGACATCTTCGGCGACGGGGTCAACGTCGCGGCGCGCCTCCAGGCTCTGGCGGAACCGGGCGGGATTTTCCTGTCCCGTGCCGCCCGCGACCAGGTCCGCGACCGGCTGCCTTTCACGCTCGAGGACCTGGGCGAGCAGGCCGTGAAGAACATCGCCCGGCCGGTGCGCGTCTTTCGCGTCGTGCGCGACGGGGCGCGCCCGCGCCCCGGCGGGCGGACGATCCGCTGGTCGCGGCGACACGCGATGATCGGTGCGCTCATCGCGCTCATCGCCGCCGTCGGGGCACTCGGTTGGTACGCGACACACTTCACCGGTAGACCCGAGCCCGCCGAGGATGCCGCGCTCGCGCTACCGAAAGGCCCGTCGATCGCCGTCCTGCCGTTCACCAATCTGAGCGACGATGCGGGCGACGCGTATTTCAGCGACGGATTGACCGACGACATCATCGGCGCGCTTTCCAGGTTTTCCGACCTGCGCGTGATCGCACGCAACTCGACCTTCCAGTTCAGGGGCGGGAACATCGACGTGCGCGAAGTCGGGCGCCAACTTGGGGCGCGCTACGCCCTCGAGGGCAGCGTCCGGCGCTCCGAGGATCACCTGCGCGTCACCGCGCGGCTACTCGACACCCGGGACGGCACGCACCTGTGGTCCGAGACCTACGATCGGGACCTGACGGCAGCCGACATCTTCGCAGTGCAGGACGAGATCACGGAACGCGTGGCGGGTGCCCTCGGTTCCATCGGAGCTCCGCTGTGGAAATTGGAAATGCTCGAATTGCGAACGAAAAAACCGATAGCTTGGAGGCGTACGAGTGCACGCTCCTGCTTCCCTTGTTCTATGAAAGCTTTTCGCCGGACGCGCACCTGAGGGCGCGGGACTGCCTCGAACGCGCCATATTGATCGATCCCAACTATTCCGTGGCATGGTCCAATTTGGCGTGGGCCTACATCGAGGAATACAAATATTCCTACAATCTTCGCTCTGATCCCCTCGATCGTGCGCTCGCCGCCGCACAGCGTTCAATCGACCTCGACAACCGCAATCAGCAGGGTTACTACGCGCTCGCCATCATCAATTACCTGCTTAACGAGGAATTCGGCTCGTTTTACGAATTGGCCGAACAGGCAATAGCTGTCAACCCAAACGATGCTGACGTGATCGGGGACCTGGGACTTTGGATGGCGTATTCCGGCAATTGGGAAAGAGGAATACCCCTGGTCCGAAAAGCCATGATCCTCAACCCTCTGCATCCGAGGTGGATTTTCTTCGTATTTCTGCTGGACCACTACCGGAAGGACGAATTCCGCGAAGCCCTGACCGAAGGACTCAAGATCAACCTGCCGGAGAATCAGGGCGTGCAGGTGGGGTTGGCCGCCGTTTACGGCCAACTCGGGGAGGCGGCGAAGGCGAAAGAGGTGCTCGACCACATCCTGGAGATGCAGCCTGCATTCGCCGACGATCCGCGCGCTTGGTTCGCCAAACGCCGGGTGCCGGACGAGCTCATCGAATCCCTCATGGACGGCTTGCGCAAGGCGGGGTTCGACGTGGCTCCCGCGAAGGAGTGACGGACGGCGGGTCGACCCCGTCGAGCTCGCGCCGCTGAGCCGAGGGCCCGGCTCGCCCATTGCCCTTCTCCGGGGCCAGGCCTTATCACGGTGGGCGCCGTGCCCGGCCAAGGAGTGCCCCCAAGCCATGTTCGATTCCCCCCTCATGCAGCTCGAGAATCTGGGGCCTTACCAGGTGCTCGGCCACGCCTCGTTTGTCCTGGTGGCGACGTCGTTCCTGCTGCGCGACATCCTGCTGCTGCGCATCTTCGCCATGATCGGGGGCCTCGCCGGCATCGGATTCGCGTACGGCGGCCTGC
>CAZGYG010000080.1:0-13782 GCA_964530335.1 uncultured Rhodospirillaceae bacterium
CCCCGGAATCGCTCCACGCCCCCCTGGTCGCGGCGTTCGAGGACCCCTCGGTCTAAACCCGGACCTCGCGCCGCCGCGCGGCATCTCGACTCCCCGCGCGATAGGTCTACCATGAGAGTACTCACCGGCACCTGTCAGGGGGGCAGATCATGGCTATCGCTCGGGTCTCCAAGATCACCGCCGCATCGACCAAGAGCTTCGACGACGCCATCAAGGCGGGATTGAAGCGCGCGTCCAAGACGATCCGCGGCATCACCGGCCTTCACGTCATCGAGGAGAAGGCGAGCGTCGTCAAAGGGGCGATCGCCGAGTACCGCGTGACCATGGAAATCACGTTCGTCCTCGAGGACTAGGCGACCGCCGCCGCGGCCGGCGGCGGGGGCTGGCGTGGGCGGCGCGGCGCGGCTAGAACCTTGGGCCACGCCGCGACAACCCGAGAGCACGCCATGAGTCACCGCGACGACGTTCTGGCCAATTGCCGGCCCGATCTTGAACTTGCGTTCCCGCCGGCGGAGTACCGCGGCCGCCTCGAACGCATCCGCCGGGCGATGGCCGACACGCACATCGACGTGCTGTTGGTCACCGCGCCCGAGGGTCTGAATTACGTCAGCGGCTACCAGTGCGAGTGGTACCAGGGCCAGAGCCCGCGCCAGTGGCCGGCCACCAGCGCCATCGCCATCCACGTCGAGCGCGACCGGTTCATCCACTTCGACACGGAGCGGGAAGCCGTGCTGACCCGGTACTGCTCGGTGGCCGAGGACATCCGCATCTTTCCGCCGACGACCATGCGCGACGGCATCGCCTTCATCGCGGCGGAGCTCAAGCGCGAGGGCTGGCTTCCCGGCACCGTCGGGCTCGAAATGCACAGTTACCGGCCCAACCGGCCGATCAGCCACCGCTTCGAGGCCGTGCTGGCCGAGGCCGGTGCCCGGGTGGTGGACGCGACGGACATCCTGCGCGAGGTGCGCTGGGTCAAGTCCGACGCCGAAATGGCGTGCCTCGAGCAGGCGGCGCGCATCGCCGACATCGGGCTCGAGGCGGCCCGGGCGGAGTTGCGGCCTGGGGTCATGGAGCTCGAGGTCTACGGCGCCATGTTCCACGCCATGACCAAGGCGGGGGGCGAAGGGGCGGCGATCTACATGCCGGTGCTGTCGGGCAAGAAGACCAACGCGCCGCACGCGCTGGCCTCACGCAAGCGCATCAAGCCGGGCGAGCTGGTGCTCGTCGACGTTTCGGGGGTCTACAACCGCTACCATTGCAACATGGCGCGCACCTACGCGATGGGCGAGCCCAGGAAGGACATCGCCGAGTTGTGCGCCAGGGCGTGCGGGTCGATGGCCGTGCTACGCTCGATCCTGCGCCCGAACCTGCCGGTGGCCGAGCTCAACCGCACCATGAAGGCGTATTACGAGGAGCAGGGCATCTGGCGGGACCGCGGCTGGATCGGCGGCTACGAGATGGGCATCGCGTTTCCGCCCGACTGGGTCGGCAACTTCGTCTACGACCCGTTGTCGCCGATCAACGCGGACCGGGTGTTTGAGCCTGGAACCGCGGTCAACTACGAGAACCAGTTCTTCCTGCCGCGTCACGAAGGCATGTACTTCATGATCGAGACGCTGCTGTTCAAGGAGGACGGCGCCGCGTTCGCCTCCCGGGTGCCCTACGAGCTGACGGTGATCGAGTAGGAGCGTCGGCCGTGGCGGATCCCGCCGATTCCACCATCGTCGTGCCCGGTCTCGGCTTCGCCGTCGAGGCGCGGGATGGCGTGGCCCGCGCCGGACGCCTGGAGACGGCGCACGGCACGGTGGCCACGCCGGCGTTCATGCCGGTCGGCACACAGGCGACGATCAAGGCCATGACGCCCGAGGCGGTCGCGGCCACGGGGACCGAGATCGTGCTCGCCAATACCTACCACCTGATGCTGCGCCCCGGTGAGGCGCGCATCGAACGGCTGGGCGGCGTGCGCCGGTTCATGAACTGGCCCGGGCCGTTGCTGACGGATTCGGGCGGCTTCCAGGTCATGTCCCTGGCCAAGCTGCGCACCGTCGACGACACCGGGGTCACGTTCCGCTCGCACCTCGACGGCTCGCCCCACGTCCTGACGCCGGAACGGGCGGTCGACATACAGCACAGCCTGGGCAGCACCATCGCCATGGTGCTCGACGAGTGCGTCCGCCTGCCGGCCGGGCGCGCGACCATCGAACGCTCGCTCGCACTGACCCACGCCTGGGCGGAGCGCGGCAAGCGGGCGTATGCGCCGCGCCCCGGGTACGGGCTGTTCGGCATCGTCCAGGGGGGCACCGAGGATGACCTGCGCGTCGCCTCGGCGGCGGCGCTGGTCGGCATCGGATTCGACGGCTACGCCATCGGCGGGCTCGCGGTAGGCGAGCCCCAGGCGACGATGTTCCACGTGCTCGACGTGACCGTGCCGTGCCTGCCGGGGGAATGCCCGCGCTACCTGATGGGCGTCGGCAAGCCGGCGGACATCGTGGGCGCGGTGGCGCGCGGCATCGACATGTTCGATTGCGTGCTGCCGACCCGATCGGGCCGCACCGGCCAGGCGTTCACGCGCCGGGGCACGGTCAACCTGCGCAACGCGCGCCACGCCGACGATCCCCGGCCGCTCGAGGACGGCTGCCCGTGTCCGGCCTGCGGCTACTCGCGCGCCTACCTGCACCACCTGTTCCGCTGCGGCGAGATTCTCGGCGCCGTGCTGCTGACCTGGCACAACCTGCAACATTATCAGCGGTTGATGGCCGAGCTCGGCCGGGCCATCCGCGCCGGCCGGTTGACCGCCTTCGTGGCCGCGTTCGCGGCCGCCGAAGCGGCCGGCGACATCGGTCCCTACGACGAAGTTGGCGCGCCGGGCCAGGATCGGGCTACCCTGCCGGCTACGCGCTAGCGCCGGGAGGGGGCCATGTTCACCAACATCTTGCTGGCGGTCGATGGTTCGGAGCACGCGCTCAATGCCACGGATCGGGCGTGCACGCTGGCCAGCCAATGTGGCGCCCGGTTGACCATCCTGACCGTCGCCAAGCCGATCAAGGGCATGTCCGGGCAGGTGCGCGAATTCATGTACGCCGAGCACATCGTCGGCGAACCGCAGTACGTGCTGAGCGAGATGGCGAAGTCGGTCTTGATCGAAGCGGCGAAACGGGCCCGTCAGGCCGGGCTGCAGAACGTCAAGACCGTGGTGCGCGAAGGTCAGCCGGCGCGCCGCATCGTCGAGTACGCCAAGGAGCACGAAGCCGACTTGATCGTGCTGGGCAGCCGCGGGCTAGGCGACATCGGCGGGCTCTTGCTCGGCAGCGTCTCGCACAAGGTCATCTCGCTCGCCGAGTGCAACTGTTTGATCGTGAAGTAAGGCCGCGCGCTACAGCGGTTCCGGTCTGACCGGAACTCGCCGGGTGTGGTGGGCCGCTCGTGGTTCGAGACGGTCGACCGCTGCGCGGTCGCCCTCCTCACCACGAACGGGTTCTTGTGAAGCCGCTCGCCCTGAGGAGGCCGCGAAGCGGCCGTCTCGAAGCCTGTCCTGAGCGACGCCGCAGGCGGCGTCGAAGGGGGCGATGCCCCACTCACCCCAACGCGTGCTCTAACCGCGGGTCGGCGTTCCGCCGCGCGCGCCCCCGGCCGCCCGCACCGCGGCCAGGTCGGCCCAGCCGTAAGCGACCTGGCGCAGCGGCACCCCCCACTGGCGTTCGGTCCACGCGGCGACCTGGCGGCCGCCGAGGGCGGCATAGAAGTGGCGGTACGGGTTGGCGGCCAGGGCCCAGACCAGGGCGGAGCCGAGCCCGGCGCCTTCGAGCGCGCCGAACAGGCGGAGCAGCAGCCCGCGCCCGACGCCGCGGCCGCGCGCGTCGGTATCGACGTAGAGCGTGAACACCTCGCCGGCGAACTGCAGGGTGCCGAACCGCGTGCGCCCGGCGCTGCCGAAGCCGACCACCCGGCCGTTCTCGACCGCGACGTGGATCGGGCCGGATCGCGGCTCGTTCAGGATCGACGCTCGCCAGGACCGCTCGTGGCGCGCCCGCGACAGGTCGCGCAGCACCCGGTCCGGCAAGACGCCCGGGTAGGCGTCGCGCCAACCGGCCACGTAGACCCGCGCGATGCCGCGGGCGTCGTCGGCGCGCGCGGGGCGGTAGGCGATCATCGCCGGGCGCGGCGCGCCACTGCCTCGGCGGTGATGCACAGAATCTCGAACATCAGGTTGGCGGCGTTGAGCGCCGTATGCCCGCCCTGGTCGAGCGCCGGCAGGACCTCGCACACGTCGCCGCCGATCACGTTCAGGCCCTGCAAGCCGCGAATCATGACCTGGGCGTCGCGCATCGAAAGCCCGCCCGGTTCGGGCGCGCTGGTGCCGGGGCAATAGACGGGATCGAGACCGTCGATGTCGAAGGTGACGTACAGCGGTGCGTCCCCGACCACGCGCCGACACTCGGCGACCACGGCGCCGCGGCCCATGGATTCGAAGTCGTCCATGGTGATGACCCGCATGCCGACGTCGTAGCCGTACTGGATGTCCTCGTCGCTGTAGCGCGTGCCGCGCAGGCCGATCTGCAGCATGCGCTTGGGGTCGATCAACCCTTCCTCGACCGCGCGTCGGAACGGCGTGGCGTGGTTGTAGCGGTTGCCGACCAGCTCATCGAGCGTGTCCGCATGAGCGTCGAACTGGATGCACGCCACGGGTCCGCCCTTGGCCAGGGCGCGCAGGATCGGAAGCGTCACGGTGTGATCGCCGCCGGCCGAGACCGGGGCCGCGCCCGCCTCGTGGATGCGGGCGTAGAACGCGGTGATCGCGTCGAGGGTTCCCATCAGATCGAACACGCGGACGGGCGCGTCGCCCACGTCGCCGACCCGGCACAGTTCGAACGGCGCGACGCGGGTCGAGGCGTTGACCTGGCGGATCAGGCGCGACATCTCGCGCACCTGCGCCGGGCCGGCGCGCTGGCCGTTGCGGCCCGTGGCGCCCAGGTCGAACGGCACGCCCGCCAGCGCGATGTCGAGGCCGGCGTCGAGGCCGACGTAAGGCACGCGCATGAACGTCGCCGGTTCCGCGAAGCGCGGCACCACGGAGGAGTCGAGCGGCTTCAGGGGGGGAACGTTGTCGTTCATGGCGGCCTCGGGCCGGTGGACGCACGAAGCTAGCGGGATCGGCCGGGGGACGCCAGAGCACCCTCGCGTCGGTCAGTGATGGACCGTCAGCAGCGGATCGCCGGCGGTGTCCTGCACCGTCATGTAGATATTGCCGTCCACGTCGGTGATCGCCACCGTGACCGGGCGCCCGCCGTTCTGGGCCTTCCACAGTTCGTAAAGCCGCCACGCATCGGCGCTCAGGTCGCCGCCGGCGACGAACCAATCCTCGCTCGGCGTCACGGCGACGACGCCGCCGCCCAGATCCTCGGCCGCGACGAAGGGATACGATCCGGTCGCCGCGTGAACGCGCCGGCTCTCGCTCTCCAGGGCGCGGCGAAACCGGACGATGCGATCGCCGCTCGTGGCGCCCGCGCCGGCGGGCAGCACGTGGACGAACGATCCGTGCACCCACCCTTCCGGTCGGCCGCCGCCCGGGTCGATGCGGTACCACTCGCCGCTGTGTTCGCGCGCGACCACGACCTGGCCCTCGATCACGCGGCCGACGATGCGGTGCGTCGTCCCCGGCCCTTCGCGTACGTTGACCCGGTCTCCGGTGACGATGAGCGTGTCGGCGGCCGCGGCAGGGGAACTCCACGCGGCCAGGGCGGTCAGCACGACGGCGCGGGTGAAGCCCCAGCTCATTCCGGCCCCGGTTTCGCATCGCCGGGCCGCCGCGTTGCCCGTCCGGCGCGGCGGGCCAGCTCTTCGGTCACGCTCGCCAACGGCGTACCCGATCGCGCCAGCGCTACGAGCAGAAAGTAGACCAGATCCGCGGCTTCGCGCGCCACCGCGTCGTCCTCGGCGGCGGCGAGTTCGGTCGCTTCCTCGACCAGCTTGGCGCGCAGAAGCGCCGGGTCGTCGAGCAGGCGGCGGGTGTACGAACCGTCGGGCGCGTGGCTCCGGCGCGCGACGAGCCGCCGCGCCAGCGCGCCGAGCCCGGTATCCTCGCCCCAACAGGTCCACGAGCCCAGGTGACAGAACCCGGGTTCGGCCTGCCGCACCGTGAAGCGCAAGGTATCGCGGTCGCAATCGAGATCGACGCGCCGCAACTCCTGCGTCGCTCCGGACGTTTCGCCCTTGACCCACAGCCCCCGCGAGCGCGAGTGGTAGACGCCCTGGCGGCGCGACACCGCCTGACGCAGGCTCGCGCGGTCCGAATAGGCGAGCCCGAGCGCGACGCCGAGCTCATCGACCACGACCGTCGGCCACAGCCCGTCCGGTCGGTCCGAGGAAAGCGGCGCCGCGATGGCGTCGGCGAGGTCGAGCCGCCCGGTATAAAGCGCCATGCCGACCTGGGCATCCGCCCCGGCCCGATCGGCGGCGGCGATGTCGTCGGCGCTGGCGAATCCGCCGGCGACCGTGAGGCGCGCGCCGCCGGCCCGCCGCGCCAGTTCGGCGATGGCGTCGGCGTCGATCCCCGCCAAGCGGCCTTCACGCTCGACGAAGGTGACTAGGAAACCGCCGGCCAGGCCGGCGAGCTCGGCCATGCGCTGGGCGACCGTGGCACCGGTGCCGGCGCGCCAGCCGTCGACGACGACCTCGCCATGCCGGGCGTCCAGCGCGGCGATGACACGTTCCACCGGCAACCGCCGCAGCAGTTCGGGTCGCGCCGCCGTGCCGAGGATCACCTTGGCCGCTCCGGCGTCGAGCCAGGCCTCGGCCGCCTCGAGGGAACGGATGCCGCCGCCCACTCGGCACGGCGCCATGCGGCAGAGTTCGCGCACGAGCTCGGCGTTCGAGCCCTGGCCAAGCGCGGCGTCAAGGTCGATGACGGCGATCTCGCCGGCCAGACGGAAACGTTCGGCGATGGGTCGCGGGTCGCCGGCGTCGAGCGCCTTGTCGCGGCCGCCGACGAGCTGGACGGCCTGGCCGCCCATCAGGTCGATCGACGGCACGATCATGGGCGCACCGCGCAGCCGCGCGCGCTCAGCGCGGCCTTGATCGCGCTGACCGTGGCGTCGCCTTCGTGAAAGATCGAGGCGGCGAGCACCGCGTCCGCCCCCGCCGCGAGCGCCAGGGCCAAGTGCTCGGCCGACGAGGCGCCACCCGAGGCGACCACCGGCACGTTGACGGCATCACCCACGGCACGGATCAGCTCGAGATCGTATCCGAGCCGCGTGCCGTCCCGGTCCCAACTCGTCAGCAGCACCTCGCCGGCGCCCAGCCGCTCGCCATCGCGGGCCCAGGCGACGGCGTCCCGCCCGGTGCGCTCGGCGCCGGACCGGATGACGACCTCCCAGCCCGCGCCGGCACGCGCGGCGTCGATGGCGAGAACGGCGCACTGGCTGCCGAAGCGCGCGGCGATCTCGGTCACGAGCGCCGGTCGCGTCACGGCCGCCGTGTTGACGGCGACCATGTCGGCGCCGGCCTCGAGCAGCGCCCGCGCGTCGTCGGCGCCGCGCACGCCGCCGCCGCAGGTCAGTGGAATCGCCAGGCGCTCGCGCACCGCCCGCACGGTATCGAGGTGGTGCGACCGGCCCTCGGGCGTCGCCGAGATGTCAAGCAGAACGATCTCGTCGGCTCCTTGCGCGGCGTAGGTCGAAGCCAGCTCGATCGGGTCGCCGCTGTCGCGCAACGACTGGAAGCGCACGCCCTTGACGACCCGCCCATCACGACAGTCGAGGCAAGGGATCACCCGGCGGGTCATGCCCGTTGGGCCCCCGGCGGGCGCGGGGCGCAGCCCCAGGCGGCCGCGCGCGAGCCAGCGGGCGAGAATCCGGTGCCCGAAGTCGCCCGACAGTTCGGGGTGGAATTGCAGGCCCAGCAACGATCCCCGCTCGATGGCGGCGACCGTCTCGCCACCGTGATGGGAAGTGGCGACGGCCACGCCATCCGGGGCGGACCGGGCGGCGAAGGAATTGCTGAAGCAGGCGTGGCTCGGGGCGAGCTCGCCGTCGGCGGTTTCCAGCTCGACCCGGTTCCAGCCGATCTGCGGCACCCGTACGGTCGGCGGCAGCCGCGTGACCGTCCCCGGCAGGATGCCCAATCCCGCGACACCCGGGCTCTCCTCGCTCGCGGCGAACAGCGCCTGGTGGCCGACGCAGACGGCGAGCGTCGGCCGGTCGGCGGCGATCCGTTCCCTGAGCGCGGCGTCGAGCCCACCGGCCAATGCGGCCATCGCGGCGCCGAAGCTGCCGACGCCGGGCAGGACCACGCGCCCGGCCCGGCGCACCGCGTCGGGATCGCGGGTGACGGCGGGCGTCGCGCCGGCCCGGCGCAGTCCCGCCAGCACCGAGGCGAGATTGGCCGTACCCGTGTGGACAACCGCGACCGTGCTTGCCGTCAGATGGCGCCGACCCGCTTGCGCCGAGTCATCGGCCACCAGGCTCACAGCACGCCCTTGGTGCTTGGCACGTCGTCGCCGCCGGTCAGCGCGACGGCTTGGCGCAGGGCGAGGGCGACGGCCTTGAACGCGGCTTCGGCGCGGTGGTGGTCGTTGTCGCCGCACAGCAGTTCGACGTGCAGCGTCATGCGCGCCGCGATGGCGAGGGACTGCAAGGCGTGGCTCAGGCTCTCGCACGCCATGTCGCCCAGCCGCTCGCGCTTGAGGCCGAGGGCGACGCGCGCGAACGGCCGGCCCGACAGATCGACGACGGCGCGCGCCAGCGCCTCGTCGAGCGGGGCGTAGGCCGATCCGAAGCGCGCGATGCCCCGCCGTTCGCCGAGCGCGCGATCGAGCGCCTGGCCGAGCGCCAGCGCCGTGTCCTCGGTCGAGTGATGATCGTCGATGTCGGTGTCGCCGCGGCACGTGAGCGCGAGGTCGAAGCGGGCGTGGCGGGCGAGCTGGGCCAGCATGTGGTCGAGAAACCGCACCCCGGTGGCGACCGTCGCGTGACCGCTGCCGTCGAGGGCGAGCGTCACGGCGACGTCGGTTTCCTTGGTCTTGCGGGCGATCTCGGCGCGGCGCTCGGGCATGGCTGGCCTCTAGGGCACGATCTGGCTCGGGATGGTCACCACGATGTCGGTGCCGCCCCGGGCGCGGATCTCGGGGATGACGGTGGGCAGCAACTCGCGCGGCACCGCGGCCTTGACGGCGAATCCGGCGCCGCCGTGCAGCGGCGCGACGGTCGGCTCGCGCATGCACGGCAGCACGGCGATCACGGCCTCCAGCGCCTCAGCGCTCACGTTGACCTCGACCATGACCCGAAGCCGCGCCTCGAGCACCGCGCGGACCAGCAGGACGACGCGCTCGATGGCCTCCCTCTTGGCGGCGTCGTCGAGCGCCCGAGGGTGGGCGTAGAGCCGGGTCGATGACGTCATCAGCTCGTCGACGATCTCGAGCCCGTTGGCCTTGAGCGTCGCGCCGCTCGCCGTGTTGTCGACGATGCAATCGGCATCCTCGGGCGGGAACACCTCGGTCGCGCCATAGGAGCGCACGAACCGAGCGTTGAGCCCGCGCCGCGCGATCCAGGACCCGGCCAGGCGCTCGTATTCGGAGGCGACGACGAGCGGCGCGTCGGCCGGCGCGTCGAGCGAGCGGCCGATGGGCACGGCGGCGACCAGGCGCACCGGGTCGAGCCGGGTGTCGAGCAGCTCGATCAGTCGGGCGTCGAGCTCGGCCACCCAATCGGCCCCGGCGAACCCGAGGTCGCGCGAGCCGACGTGCAACATCTCGACGATGTTCTGCGGCTTCAGGATCTTGACGTCGTAGCCGTCGAGCGAGATGTGCGGCCGGTAATCGCGCGTGCCCGCGCCGAGCCGGATGCCCGCGTCCGCCATCAGGGCGAACACGCCCGCCTCCATGCGCCCCTTGGGCAGCGCGAGCCGGATGACCGACGCCTTGCCGGTTTTGTCCATGATCCGTGTTCCGTAAAGGGACTGGCGCCCGTTTGGCGCGCGGCGGACGATCCACGATCGGCCCGGCGCCTGTCAACTGCGCCGAAGACGCCAACCGCGCCGGGACCGGCTCGGCTTGACGGCGCCATGGCCTTGCCGTTGGTTGCCGCCCGTTCGTGCTCGATCCGGGGCGTCATGGATCTGCGACCGATCGTCCTCGTCGTCGGCGTCGTGCTCGGCGCGCTGTTCGTGCCGAGCTTCTGGCGCGATTAGGTTTCTCGGGCCGCCGCCTCGGTCCACTCGCGCATCTCGGGCAGCGCGACCATCGACTCGACGTAGGCGCGGGCGATGGCGGGCAGCGCCACGCCATAGGTCACGAAGCGCGTGGCGACCGGGGCGTACATGGCGTCGGCGATCGAGAACTGGCCGAACAGGAACGGCCCGCCCGCGCCATGACGGGCGCGACAGTCATGCCACAGCGCGAGCACGCGAGCGATGTCGGCATCGAGCTCGGGCGATGACGGTGGCGTGGCATGGCGCGCCGCGATCTCCATGGGCAGGCGTTGGCGGAGTTCCGCGAAACCGGAGTGCATCTCCGCGCTCGCGGCGCGGGCCATGGCGCGCGCGCCCGCCTCGGCGGGCCACAGTCGTGCTTGCGGCGCCAGCTCCGCCGCATACTCGCAGATGGCGAGGGAATCCCAGATGGCGAGGCCGTCGTCGAGCAGCACCGGCACCCGGCCCGACGGCGAGTAGCGGGCGATCTCCGCCTTGGTCTCCGGCCGGCGCAGGGCGACCACGATCTCCGCGAACTCGATCCCGGCACGGCGTAGCGCCAGCCATGGCCGGAGCGACCACGACGAGAAGTTCTTGGAACCCACGACCAGGGTACGTTTGACCATCCCGACTCCTGGTGGCTTCGCGGCGCCTTAGACGCGCCAGAACGGCTTGCGCGTCTCCATCTCGACGTCGGCGCGGCTGATGCCGATGTCCTTGAGCGCCCGGTCGTCCATCGCCATCAGGGCGCGACGTTGCGCCGCGCGCTCGTGCCAGGCAAGCACGCTGACGACCAACCTTTCGGCGGCACGGGCGAGGACGGCGCCCAACGTGGCGCCGGTGGCCGGGGCAAAGGCCGGCAAGGTGCGACTATTCTCAACCATGGCTCATGTCTCCGTTTGGATCAGGGTGTTCACAGCCACCGGATTCGATGGCTTTCTTCCCCTGGGTTCCACCCGATATTTGCGATTCCGAGGATGCGTGCAAACGATGTCTGCTCATAAGATGCATGAGTTTCGTTCACGCATGGGCCATGACCACGCGCATCCCGTCGCCGCGCGAAGAAGTCGCGAGAAATGAAACGGGGCCGGCGAACCGGCCCCGCGGGGAAAAGGGGGGAGTGGAAGGAAACGCGACTTTCCATCGCAAAATGAAGGCCATGCCGAAGTCGCGGCCCGCGAAGTGACGGCGATCACAGTTCGGCGCGCAGGCGTCATGACGTTTGCACCTTGGTCCAGCGGAAGACGAGCTTCAACTCGCCCGCCGTGTTGCCGACCGTGGCGAGGCACGCGTCGGCCCGCTCGGGCGGGATCGACACGGCGAAGCGGGTCGCGTACTGGGCGCCGCCGGTGCCGGGGATCGTCTCGGCGTTCAGGCGCACGATGTTGGCGCCGAACTGGCCGAACACCTCGGACAGCCGCGCGACCAGCCCGGGCTGATCGCCGCCGGCGACCTCGATGCGGTGCGTGATGTGTCCGCTCGGGCCGTGGTACATGCCGTGCCGCCAGTCGCGCGCCTTGACCTTGCCGTCGCCGACCTCGGGCAGGCTCGCCAACTCGCGCTCGATGTCGGCCGCGGTCATCTCCCGGGGCGGCTGGACGACGGCGGTGAACTCGGCGCCCTCGCCGAGAACGGCGAACGTGGTGTCGGCCAGGTTGGCGTTCAGGTCGTAGAGGCGGCCGGCGATGGCCGCGATCAGGCCCGGCCGGTCGCGGCAGACGATGGTGACCAGAACGGCGCGGTCCACGGGTCGGCTCCTGGGTTGACAAGCGCCAGCATGGCCCAAGCGCCGCCCGGCTTAAAGCGCCGTCTAGCCGCCTTCGGGCGGGCGCGGCGCGCGGGCGACGAGGACGGCGAGAACCACGGCGAACAGGCCTATGGCGGTCGAATAGAGGAAGAACGCCAGGTACCCGGCGCCGAGCGCCAGCGGCCCGACCGCCGCGCGCGCCGCGCCGGCGGCGAAGGCGTCCGCCGGCAGCCCCGCCAACAATCCCTCGAGCACGGCGAACGCACCGCCACGCTCGGCTGAATCGGCCGCGGCCTCGACGATGCGCCCCGACTGGGACGCGATCAGGCGTCCGGGCAAGGCGTAGAGCGAGGAAAACAGCGCGTACTGGGTGGCGGTGAACCCGAGGCTGGTCAGGCTCGACATATAGGCGATCAGCACGGTGCCCGCGAAACCCGACGCCAGGTTGTCGATGCCGATGGCGACATAGAGCGCGCCGAGCGATGGGCCTTGCGCCGCGAGCCAGGCGAACACCAGGTTGGACGCCGGGCCGGCGAAGGCGCCGAACACCAGCGCGCGCATCAAACCGAATCGAGCGACGGCCCAGCCGCCGGCGAAGATGCCGGCGAGCGACACGACGACGCCGAACACCTTGCGCACCTCGGCGACCTCGATCTTGGTGTAGCCGATGTCCAGGTAGAACGGGTTCATGATGTTGAGCACGAAGTCGGCGACGCGGTAGAGGCAGATCAGCGCCAGGATCAGGCCGGCGCGACCGCCGAACCGGCGGAAGAAATCGGACAAGGGTTCGCCGAACGCGGCGCCGAGGTAGGCGCCGGGACGGGTGCGCGCGCCCGGAATCGGCCACGCCGCCACGGCGACCAGCGCGAGCCCGCCGGCGACGGCGGCTGCCTGGAGCAGGATGCCCGTCGTCTCCGCCTGCCACGCGGCGGCGAGACCTTGACCTGCACGCCCCGCTCCCGCGCCCTCGAGCAGGCGCGCCATCAGCACCGCGTCACCGGCCAGGCCAGAGCCCAGCACGAGCGCGCCGGCGCCGAGGATGGCGAGGCGGGCGAGCCATTCCCCCACTGCGGCGGCGCGGCCCTGGCGGACATCGCTCGGCAACGGCCGGATGGCGTGGGCGGCCTCGCGCGGCGCGGCGAGCACGCCGATCACCCCGATGCCCATCAACCCGGCCATCGCGGCATAGGCGAACGACCAGCCGACGTGCTCCGCCAGGATCAGCGGCGCCGCGCCCGCCACGACCATGGCGATGCGGTAGCCCCACTGATAGGCCGCGGCCATGGCGCCCTGGCGCGAGGCGTCGGCCGCCTCGATGCGCCAGGCGTCCATCACGATGTCCTGTGTCGCGCCGGCGAAGCCGACGGCGACGGCGGCCACGGCCATCGCCCCGAGCCCATCGCCCGGGTCGAGCCCGGCGATCACCCACAGCCCGGCCATGATCAGTAACTGGCACACGATCATCCACGAGCGGCGGTGGCCGAGCAGGCGCGTCAGCCCGGGTATTTGGGCGCGATCGACCAGCGGCGCCCACAGGAACTTGAAGGCGTAGGCGAGCGTGGCCAGGCTGAAGAAGCCGATGACGCCGAGTGTGAGCCCGGCTTCGCGCAGCCACGCGGAGAGCGTGTCGAAGATCAGCAGGAACGGCAGACCCGAAGCGAAGCCGAGCAGCAGCATGACCAGCGTCCGCCGTTCGAGGTAGACGCCTAGCGCCCTGGTGCGTGGCGCGCTGGCTGCCCGCTGTTCGCTCACGCCACCATCTCCCTCAGTTACTTAGGCTCGGAGCCGGGCAGGATAGGGGCGGCGAACCGCGCCCGGCCACGGATAACGCGCGGCGCCGCGCGGCGAACTTC
>CAZGYG010000081.1:0-1147 GCA_964530335.1 uncultured Rhodospirillaceae bacterium
CGGCGTCCTTGGTGGCCTGGCGCTGGCTGTCGTTGAAGTAGGCGGGCACGGTGATGACCGCCTGGGTCACCGTTTCGCCGAGGAAGGCCTCGGCCGTTTCCTTCATCTTGATCAGGATGAAGGCGCTGACCTCGCTCGGACTGAGGTTCTTGCCGCCGGCCTCGACCCAGGCGTCGCCGTTGTCGGCCTTGACGATCTTGTAGGGGACCAGGTCCATGTCCTTCAAGACCATGGGGTCGCCGAAGTTCCGCCCGATCAGCCGCTTGATGGCGAACAGCGTGTTTTCCGGGTTGGTCACGGCCTGGCGCTTGGCCGACTGGCCGACCAGCCGCTCACCCGCGCCGGTGAAGGCGACCATCGAGGGCGTGGTGCGCTGCCCCTCGGCGTTCTCGATCACGCGCGTCGACTTGCCATCCATGACCGCGACGCAGCTGTTCGTCGTGCCGAGGTCGATGCCGATGACTTTGCTCATGGTTCCTCCTTGGGTGGCGAATCCGGGCGACCTTCGTTCAGCGTCGCCCGCATCCCCTGGGGATAGGCCCTACGGTCAGGACGGTTATATGGGAGCGTTCCGGCCGGGCTGCAACCCGATCGCGCCCCGCCGGGTCATTCGCCCCGAGCCAATCAACTACGCCGAGGTTCAACTACGCCGAAGTGTCCACGCCAGCCGGGGTTCCCCCCTTGGCCACGGCGACCATGGCCGGGCGCAGTAACCTTCCGTTCAGCATATAGCCGGCGCGCAGCACCTGGACGACCGTGCCTGGGACGACGGTGCCGTCCGGCCGGTCCGCCTCGACCTCGAATATCGCCTGGTGGCGGTGGGGATCGAAAGCCTGGCCCAGGGCATCGATCCGGCTGATGCCGAAGCGCTCGAACACGGCCAGCAGGGTCCGTTCGGTCAGTTCGACCCCTTGGCGCAGGGCCAGGGCCTCGCCGCCCGGCGGCACGGCCAGCGCCTGGCTCAGGTTGTCGGCGACGTCGAGCAGGGCCAGGGCGAAGCCGGTGATCGCGAACCGGGCCGCGTCGTCGCGCTCCCGTTCGCCCCGGCGGCGCACGTTCTCGACCTCGGCGAGCGCGCGCAGGCCCTGGTCCCTGAGCTTGGCGATCTCGGCCTCGAACGCGGCGACGTCGGCCTCGGGCGAAGGCG
>CAZGYG010000081.1:1247-12838 GCA_964530335.1 uncultured Rhodospirillaceae bacterium
GTCAGGGCAGCAACCGGCCGACGACCCGCGCGGTGTAATCGACCAGCGGGACGATGCGCCCGTAGTTGAGCCGGGTCGGCCCGATCACCCCGATCGCCCCGACCATGCCGCTCTTGCTGTCGTGCAGGGGGGCGACCACGGCGGCGCACTCGGTCTGGGCGAACAGCTCGTGCTCGGCGCCGATGAAGATGCGGACCCCATCGGCGTCCTGGGTCAGCTCGACCAGGCGCATGAGGTCGCGCTTGGTTTCCAGGAGCTCGAACAGGCTGCGGATGCGTTCGAGGTCCTGGACCGCGGAAAGGTCCTTGAGCAGGTTGGCGTGGCCGCGCACGATCAACATGCCTTCGGCGGGGTCGCCCGCCTTGGTGGCGAGCCCGGCCTCGACCACGCGCGCCGTCAGGTCGTCGATCTCGGCCGTGTGCGCCTCGAGCTCGTGCTGGACCTGGGCACGTACCTCGTCGAGCGAGCGGCCCGGCAACCGTGCGTTGAGGTAGTTCGCGGCGTGGACCAGCGCGGAGGGCACCAGCCCGCGCGGCACGTCGATGACCCGGTTCTCGACCGCGCCGTGGGCCCCGACCAGCACGACCAGCGCGCTGTCGCGCGACAGCGGCAAGAATTCGACGTGGCTGTACGACGCGGCCTCGACGCGCGGCGCGACGACGACGCCGGCGCAGCTCGAAAGCCCGGACAGCATGGTCGTCGCCTCGGTCAGCACGTCCTCGACGCTCCGCCCGCCGCGCTGGCAGCGCCGCTCGATCGTCTGGCGCTCCTCAGCGCTCAGGTTGCCGACCTCGAGCAGCCCGTCGACGAAAAGCCGCAGCCCAGTGTCGGTGGGCAGCCGCCCGGCCGAGGTGTGCGGCGCGTGCAGCAGGCCGATCTCCTCGAGGTCCGACATGACGTTGCGGATCGTCGCGGGCGACAGCTTGCCGTTGAGCCGGCGCGACACCGTGCGCGAGCCGACGGGTTCGCCGGTGTCGACGTAGGCCTCGACGATGTGGCGGAAGATGTCGAGAGACCGCTTGTTCAATTCGTGCAGCATGCTGGCCAGCTTCGATTCCGCTCGAACAATCTGCATCCTATGTAAGTGAGGCGTGGCGGAGCGTCAACGGCGCGGCTTTGACGCCGGCCCGGCCTGCGCTAGTACCGACTTTCGCGAGTTCCGGAGTCGCCGTAGGCGACGCCGGAGCCGCGAAATCGGTACAACATCATAATCTTGTACCCGATCACGGGCTTCGCGCCCGTGGCGCGAAACTCCGAGATCGGGTACTAGGGTGCGCGCCGCGCGGGCAAACGGATTTCATCATGTTCGAACGTCCCTCGGGGCGGCGGCCCGACGAGCTCCGCCCCATCCGCCTGGAGACTGGCTGGGCCCGTCACGCCGAGGGCAGTTGCCTCGCCCGCTTCGGCGAGACCCACGTGTTGTGCACCGCGACCGTCGAGGACAAGGTGCCGCCGTTCCTGCGCAACAGCGGCCGCGGCTGGGTCACCGCGGAGTACGGCATGCTGCCGCGTTCCACCCACACGCGCACCGAGCGCGAGGCGAGCCGCGGCCGCCAGGGCGGGCGCACCCACGAGATCCAGCGCCTGATCGGGCGGTCCTTGCGCGCCGTGACCCGGCTCGAGGCGCTGGGCGAACGCCAGATCAGGATCGACTGCGACGTGCTCCAGGCCGACGGCGGCACGCGCACCGCCGCGATCACCGGCGCGTTCGTGGCGCTGCACAAGGCGCTGGCGGGGCTGGTGGCGGCCAAGACGCTGCCGGCGCTGCCGATCGCCGACCACGTGGCCGCGGTGAGCTGCGGCCTGGTCGGCGGCCTGCCGTGCGTGGACCTCGATTACGCCGAGGACAGCATCGCCGAGGCCGACGCCAACTTCGTGCTGACCGGAGCGGGGCTGTTGGTCGAGGTTCAGGCGACCGCCGAGACCCGCCCGTTCAGCGAGGCCCAGCTCGGCGAGCTTGTGCGGCTGGCGCGGCTGGGCGTCGCGGCGCTGGTCGCGGCGCAGCGCGCGGCGATCGCGCCGGGTTAGGCCGTGCGCGCGCTGCCCCGGGGCCGCCTGGTCGTGGCCAGCCACAATCCCGGCAAGCTGGCCGAGATCGCCCAACTGCTGGCGCCGCTCGGCATCGAGGCGATCGCCGCCGGGGCGCTGGGCCTGCCCGAACCCCGGGAAACCGGTGCGACCTTCGCCGAAAACGCCATCCTGAAGGCGCGCGCCGCGTCCGTCGCCTCGGGGCTGCCGGCGCTGGCCGACGATTCCGGGCTGATGATCGCGGCGCTGGGCGGCCGGCCGGGTGTCGGCACGGCGCGCTGGGCCGGGCACGATTACCGGGCCGCCTTCGCCCGCATCGAACGCGAGCTCGCCGGCGTGGCGGACCGGGCCGCGCGCTTCGTGGCCACGCTCGCGCTGGCCTGGCCCGACGGCCGCGTCGAGGTGTTCGAGGGCGCGGTCGAGGGCGTGCTGGTCGACCCGCCGCGCGGCGCCAACGGCTTCGGCTACGATCCGGTGTTCGAGCCCGAGGGGCTGGGGCGCACCTTCGCCGAGATGCCGCCCGAGGAGAAGCGCCGTTACAGCCACCGGGCGCGGGCGTTCGATAAGCTCGTCGCCGCGCTCGGCGCCGGAGGCCGACGGTGATCGGCGTCTACGTCCATTGGCCGTTCTGCCTGGCGAAGTGCCCGTACTGCGACTTCAACAGCCACGTGCGCGAGACCATCGACGAGGCGCGCTGGCGGGCGGCGCTTCTCGCCGAGATCGACCACGCGGCGACCGAGGCGCCGGGCGCGACCGTCGCGACCGTGTTCTTCGGCGGCGGCACGCCCTCGCTCATGGCGCCGGCGACGGTCGCCGCCGTGCTCGACCGCCTGGCGCGGCGTTTCGCCATCGCCCCCGACGTCGAGATCACGCTCGAGGCCAACCCGACCTCGGTCGAGGCCGAGCGCTTTCGGGGCTTCCGCGACGCCGGGGTCAACCGCGCCTCGATCGGCGTCCAGGCGCTCGATGACCGGGCGCTCGCATTCCTTGGACGCCACCATTCGGCCGCCGGGGCGGCGCGCGCGGTCGGCACCGCGCTGGCCGTCTTTCCCCGCGCCTCGCTCGACCTGATCTACGGCCGCCCCGGCCATCGGCCGGAGGACTGGCGGGCCGAGCTCGAGCGTGCGCTGGCGTTCGGCACCGAGCACCTTTCGGCCTACCAGCTCACGATCGAGCCGGGCACGCGGTTCCACGCCTTGCACCAGCGGGGCGAGCTCGAGTTGCCCGACGAGGCGACGCTTTTCGAGCTGTGGCAAACGACCCAGGAGGTGCTGGCGGCAGCGGGCCTCGAGGCCTACGAGGTTTCGAACCACGCCCGGCCCGGCGCGGCGTGCCGGCACAACCTGATCTACTGGCGGTCCGGGACGTGGCTGGGGCTCGGTCCCGGCGCCCACGGCCGGATCGGCGCGGCGCCCACGCGCCAGTCGACGCGAAGGGCGCGGGCGCCGGAGACCTGGCTCGGCCTGGTCGAACGGCGGGGGCACGGCATCGAGGACCAGGCGACGCTCGGGGCCGACGAGGTCGTCACCGAGGCGGTGATGATGGGCCTGCGCCTGAGCGAAGGGCTCGACGCCGCGCGGTTCCGCCAGGCCACGGCGCGCGAATTGGCCGATGTCCTGCCCGGTCGGCGCACCGCGCCGCTGGTGGCGGGCGGGCTGCTCGAGGCCGATGAACGCGGCGTGCGCGCGACCGCCGCGGGGCGCGCCGTGCTCGACGCCGTGATCCGGCGCCTGCTGGCGTAACCCTACTGCGTCAGAAGCTCGAACGAGGTCGCGGCCGGCGCGATCGGCTCGGCCTTGCCGGCGGCCACCCGGAAGATGGCGAGCGCGCGCTGGGACGTGCCGTCGGGGCGGAACCGGAACACCCCATCGACGCCCGCGAAGCCGCTCGGCTGGGTCAGGCGGGCGGCCGTGAACGGATCGTCGGGCGCGCTCGCCATCAGCGCCCCGGCCAACGCCACGGCATCGTAGGCCAGGCTGGCGATGGCTCCGGGCTCGCGCCCGAAGGCGGCGCGAAACCGTGCGGAAAAGGCTTCCTTCAGCGACCGGTCGGGGGCCGCGAACCAGGCCCCGGCGAGCCCCGGCTCGACCAGGGAGCGCGGTTCGTCCCAGGCGGCGGTGCCGAGAATCTGGACGTCCGGCGGCACGACATCGAAGAACGGCAGCATCGCCGCGACCGAGCGCAGGCTCTGGCCGGCGTCGGGCACCAGCACCGCGTCGTAGCCGAGCCAGCCGACCGCCAACGCCAGATCGAGCTCGGCCCGGGCCTGACGAGCCAGCTCGTCGGTGCGTCCCTCGAGCACGGCCCGTTGCAGCTCCGGCGCCGGGGCCCGCGTCGCGAAATCGGCGAAGTCGCGCACCGGTCCCGACTGGTCGATCGCGCCCGAGGGGTAGAACCCGGGTCGGGCGAGGCGGGCGCCCCGTTCGGTCACCGCGCGGGCCAGCGCGCGGGCCATCAGCCGGCCGGTGTCGGTCTCGGGCGCGAGCGCGGCGAAGCGCGTGCGCCCCTGGGCCAGGGCATAACCGACCACCTGGTCGATCTGGTCCTCGGGCGCCAGTCCGAACACGTAGACGCCGGGCCGCGCCACCCTTCGATCGGACGAGAACGCCACCACCGGCACGCCGGCGGCGACGGCGGCGGGCGCCACGGCCGCGACCTCGGGCGCGAACAGCGGACCCAGGATCAGCCGCGCCCCTTCGCCGAGCGCGACGGCGGCGGCGGCCTGGGCCCGCGCCGGATCGCCGCCGGTGTCCCTGGGCACGACCACAAGGTCGTCGCGCCCCAGGTCGAACAACGCCAGCGTCGCCGCGTCCAGCAGATCGCGGCCCAGCGTCGCGCGCTCGCCGGTAAGCGGCAGCAAGAGCGCGATCGTGACCGGCCCGGCGGGCAGGATCGGTGGCGCGGGCGCCGGCGCGACCACCGGTTCGGCCGGCGCGGGCGGAGTGGGGTTCACCGTGACCACGCTGGGCGCGGCTTGCTGGCCCGGCGGCGGCGCGGATACTGTCGTCGTCTGGCACGCGGCGAGCAGCAACACGGCGACGAGCCTTGCACCCGGACGAATCACCCTTGTCCTCCGACGGCGACGCCAAGCCTTGTGGCGATGACGGGGCCGAGCCTAGCGGCGGCACAGTCGCGCGTAAACTCGGCCCCGGGCTTTACCTGGTCGCGACGCCGATCGGCAACCTGGGCGATGTGACGCTGCGCGCGCTCGAGGTACTCGGCGCGGCCGACGTCGTCGCCTGCGAGGACACGCGCGTGACCCGCCGGCTGCTCGACCGCCACGGCGTCCGGGCGCGGCTCGTCGCCTACCACGAGCACAACGCGGCGCGCGTCCGCCCCCTGCTGCTGGCCCGTTTGGCGGCGGGCGAACGGATCGCGCTGGTGTCCGACGCCGGCACGCCGCTGGTCTCGGACCCGGGCTACAAGCTGGTCGGCGCGGCGGTGGCCGCGGGCATCGCCGTGGTACCGATCCCCGGACCGTCGGCCGTGCTCGCCGCGCTCGCCGTCGCCGGGTTGCCGGTCGATCGCTTCGTCTTCCTGGGCTTTCTGCCGGCGCGCGCGGCCCAGCGCCGCGCGGTGCTGCGCACCTTCGCCGCGGTCCCGGCCAGCCTGATCGCGTTCGAATCGCCCAGGCGATTGGCCGCGTCCCTGGCCGACATGGCGGCGGTGCTGGGCCCCAGGCCCGCGGCGGTCGCGCGCGAGCTGACCAAGATCCACGAGGAGGTCGTGCGCGGCCCGCTCGACACGCTCGCCGCCCGCTACGCCAAGGCGCCGCGCGGCGAAGTGGTCGTCGTCGTCGCCCCGCCCGCCGACGCGGCCGTGGCCGACGACGCGACCGTGGACCGGGCGCTCGACGAGGCCTTGTCCCGGCTCGGTCCGAGCGCGGCCGCCGCCGAGGTCGCGCGGGCAACTGGCCGGCCCCGGCGTGACATGTACGCCCGCGCGCTCGAGCGCCGGCGGAGCACGACGTGAGCACCGAGCAACGCCAGGCGGCCGAGGCGCGGGGCCGGCTGGCCGAGACCCTGGCGGCGCTGCGCCTCAGGCTCGCGGGGTACGCCATCCTCGCCCGGCGCGAGCGCAACCCGGCGGGCGAGATCGACCTGATCGCGCGGCGTGGCCGCACCGTCGCCTTCGTCGAGGTCAAGGCGCGGGCGTCGCCCGAACCCGAAGGCCCGGTGAGCGCGCGCCAATGGGCGCGCATTGGCCGCGCGGCCGAACTGTTCCTGGCGCGGAGGCGCGATCTGGCGACGTGCGACGTGCGCTTCGACCTGATGCTGGTCGGCGGGCTTTGGCCGCGCCACGTGCCCGACGCGTGGCGGCCGTGATGAATGTTCCCGATGGCCTGGGCCGTGACCGCTTTGGCCGGGGCGCGAACCGCTGTTAGGATGATCGCCCCCCGGTTACGCCGAGCTCCGCCGCCGTGTTCCGAGCCGTTCCGATCCTGATCGTGTTGGCGACGCTCGGTGTCGGGGCGTGTTCGCCCGCCGGCGTCATCATAGGGGGCGCGGCGACCGTCGGGATCGTCGCCGCCCAGGAGCGTTCCCCCGGACAGGCGATCGACGACCTGGCGATCCGCGCCGAGATCAACAGCTATCTGTTCGAGACCGACGAGAAGTTGTTCGTCGCCGTTAGCATCGAGGTGGTCGAAGGGCGGGTCCTGCTGACCGGCCACGTGCCCGCGCCGGAGGACCGCGTCGCGGCCGTGCGCCAGGCGTGGCGGGCGTCGGGCGTGCGCGAGGTGTTGAACGAGATCCAGGTCACCGACAAGGGCGGCATCGGCAACTACCTGCGCGACGTGGCCATCGCCAACCAGTTGCGCGCCGAACTCTTGTTCGACCGCGACATTTCCGCGATCAACTACAACGTCGAGGTGGTCAACCAGATCGTCTACCTGATCGGCATCGCCCAGGACCAGGCCGAGCTCGACAAGGTGATTGGCCACGCCCGGACCATCCGCTATGTCGAGCGGGTGGTGAACCACGTCGTGCTCAAGGGCGAGGAGCCCCGGGCCTGACCATGACCGCAAACCGAGGACACCGGCCATGAGCCTGGCGGTCGCGATCCAGATGGATCCCATCGAGTCGATCAACATCGACGCGGATTCCACGTTCGTGCTCGCGCTCGAGGCCCAGGCGCGCGGCCACCTGCTTTACCACTACCTGCCGCGCGACCTGCTGCTGCGCGACGGCCGGGTCCAGGCCCGCGCCCGGCGGCTCGAGGTCCGGCGCGAGCGCGGCAACCACTTCGCGCTCGGCGCCCCGGAACGCCTCGACCTGGCGGTCATGGACGTGGTGCTGATGCGCCAGGACCCGCCGTTCGACATGGCCTACATCACCGCGACCCATCTGTTGGAGCACATCCACCCCAAGACCCTGGTGGTCAACGATCCGGTGAGCGTGCGCAACGCCCCCGAGAAGCTGTTCGTGACCCACTTCCAGGGCGTCATGCCGCCGACCCTGATCACCGCGAGCTGGGACGAGGTGCGCGCGTTCCGCGCCGAGCACGGCGACATCATCCTGAAGCCCCTGTTCGGCAACGGCGGCGCCGGCGTGTTCCACGTCCGCCCGGACGACGACAACCTGAACGCGCTGCTCGAGATGTTCACCCAGCTTTACCGCGAGCCGATCGTGGTCCAGCGCTACGTCCCCGCCGTGCGCGAGGGCGACAAGCGCATCATCCTGGTCGACGGCGAGCCCGTGGGCGCGATCAACCGGGTGCCGGCGGCGGGCGAATCCCGCTCCAACCTCCACGTCGGCGGCCGGGCGGAGAAGTCGACGATCACCCGGCGCGAGCGCGAGATCTGCGAGGCGATCGGGCCGGTGCTCAAGGCCCGGGGCCTGGTGTTCACCGGTATCGACGTCATCGGCGGCTTCCTGACCGAGATCAACGTGACCTCGCCGACCGGGCTCCAGGAGATCAACCGCTTCGACGGCGTCAGGCTGGAAGCGCGCATCTGGGACGCGATCGAGAGGCGCAAGGGCCGCGCCTAGTCCTTGCCAAGCGCCCGCGTCTCGGGCACGAGTCGGAACTTCCCCGCGGGAGGGCGCCATGGGCTTCGACGAACGGGTGGACCGCGCCGGCGTGGTCGAAAGCTGCCGGGACCTGCTGCGCTTCCAGGCCATGTTCGCGCGCCACTTCGTGGGCGGGCTGGCCGCGGCGCTGGGCCCCGAGGGCGAGGACGCGATCGGCCAGGGGCTGCGCCGCTACGGCCAGTATCGCGGCCGTCTGATCAAGGACGCGATCGCCGCCGCCAAACAGCCGGTCACGGCCGAGACCATCGCGCGCCACTGGGACATGGCCGACCTGCATCTGTTGTCCGAGACCGGAGCCGGCACGGTCGAGGCCTCGGCGCGGACCTTGCGCGTGACCATGCGGGACGGCGCCGACTGGGAACGCTGGCGCGAGTACGACAACGGCGTGGCGCTGGCGCGGCTGGTCTACGGCAGCGTGCTGCCCGGAATGTCCGAGGCGTTGGGCGCCGAGGTCGCCTGCGACGTCGACCGGCTCGACCTGGCGCGGCCGTGGACGTTCACGATCGCCGTGCCCAACGCGCCGGACGGCCCGTCGGCGCCGTCCCATTCGGCCGTCTTCGACAGCCTCGAGGCCGGTGTCGCGTTGGCCCGGCGCACATCCATGAACAACGGCGCGCTCTACTTCTTCACCGCCGACGCGGCGACGCGGCGCTTCGACATGGTTGGCGAGGCGGCGCTGCGCGCCCAGGTGCGCGCGCTCGCCCACGAGCGCGCCGATCGCCAGAAGCAGGCGCATATCGCGGCCGGCTGGCCGCTCGACGTCAAGACGCTCATGGAGCACTGGGACGGCCAGCTCGTCTCGATCTGGCAATTCGAGCCGGGGCTCTTGACCGAGGGCACGTGGCACCAGGATTGTTCGTGGTGCCCCTACGCGGCGGCGTGGGGCGATTTGGGCCCGCGCGCGCTCGACCTCGGCTACATCTACGACTACGAGCTGCACCCGACCTACTACCGGCGCTACCACCCGGACATGACGGTGCAGTTCGAGGCGATCAAGACCCGCGGCGACAGCCACTGCAAGTTCCGCATCTCGATGCCGACGAAGCAGAAGCCCGGCGAGCCCAGGTTCAAGGGCTACACCGGGCAGGACCTCTAGCCGGCGGCGCCGGGCGAAGGCCGACCGCGTGTTCTCGATCGAACTCGTACTCTGGCTGCTGCTGCTGACCGTCGCGTTCGCGTGGTTGGCGCGTCGGCTGGCCGTGCCCTATCCGGTGCTGCTGGTGCTGGGCGGGCTCGCGATCGGGCTGGTGCCCGGCCTGCCGCGCATCGCGCTCGAACCGCGCGCCGTGTTCCTGCTGTTCCTGCCGCCGATCCTCTACCAGGCGGCGATCTTCACCTCGTGGCGCGACTTCCGCGCCAACCTGCGCTCGATCTCGCTGCTCGCCGTCGGGCTGGTGGTCGCCACCACGGTCGTCGTCGCCTGGGTCGCCCACGCCATGGTGCCGGGGCTGCCGTGGTCGATGGCGTTCGTGCTCGGCGCCATCGTGTCGCCGCCCGACGCGGTGGCCGCGGCCGCCGTGCTCGGCCGGCTCAAGGTGCCCCGGCGGGTCGTGACCATTCTGGAAGGCGAGAGCCTGATCAACGACGCGGGCGCGCTCGTGCTCTACAAGTTCGCCGTCGCCGCGGCGGTCACCGGCGCGTTTTCGCTCGGCGAGGCGGCTGGCAGCTTCGCCATCGTCGGCGCCGGCGGGGTGGGTGTCGGGCTGATCGTCGGCTGGCTCGCGCTCGGGCTCAACCGCTACCTCGCCGACGACCCGGAGATTGCCATCGCCGCCGCGCTGATCGTTCCGTTCGCGGCGTACATGGCGGCCGAGGCGATCGGCACGTCGGGCGTGCTGGCCGTGGTGGCCGCCGGGCTGGTGCGCGGCTGGTACGCCCCGGAACGGTTCGGCCCGCGCCAACGCATGCAGTCGTACGCGGTGTGGCACGTGGTCGTGTTCCTGCTCAACGGCGCGGTGTTCATCCTGATCGGCTTCGAGCTCAGCCGCGCCGTGAGCGTCGCCGTGAACTTCTCGGGCTTCGGCCTGGTGATGCCCATGGCGGCGATCGCGTTGACCGCGGTCGCCGTGCGCATCGTCTGGGTGTTCGGTTCGGCGGCTCTCGCCCGGGCCGTGCCGCTAGGCCGCAACCGCGAACCGAACCTGCCGTGGCGCCAGACCTCGATCGTCGCCTGGTGCGGCATGCGCGGCGTGGTCAGCCTGGCCGCGGCGCTGGCGCTGCCGCTGACCGACGCCAACGGCGCCGCGCTGGTCGGGCGCGAGCTCGTCATCCTGATGGCGTTCGCGGTGATCTTCGTGACCCTTGTCGTGCAAGGCGTCAGCCTGCCCGCCGTGATCCGCGGCCTGCGCGTCGGCATCGACAGCAAGGCCCGGCGCGAGGAGCACGTCGCCCGGCTCAAGGCGACCTACGCCGCGATCGCCGAGATCGACCGGCTGGCCCGCGCCGAACTGTACCCGATCGCGGCGCTCGATCCCTTGCGCGGCGAATACAAGCGGCGGTTGATCGAGCTGCGCGCCTTCGCCCGGGCCGGAAGTTCCGCCGCCGCCGCCGAGGTCGGCCGCGCCTGGCGCGGTGCGCACAAGGCGGCGATCGCCGCCGAGCGCCGCCGCCTGCTCAAACTCCGCCGCGACCGCATCATCGGCGACGAGACGCTGCGCCGCATCCAGTACGAGCTCGATCTCGAGGAAATGCGGCTGGGCTGACGGCGCGTCAGTCCTTGAACATGTCGTTGACCGTGTCGTAGGGCGCCGCCGTCGCCTTGTAGCCGAAGGTTCCCCGTTCCTTCACCTCGCGCGCCGCCGCCAGAAACCCAGCCAGCGCGGCGAGCGCGAAGCCCGAGCCGATGCTGACGCGCCGGACACCGAGCGCGGCCAGCGCGGCGACGCTGGTCGACCAGCCTGGCGCCAGCACGTTGACCGGCTTGGGCGCGACGGCCGCCACGACGGCCGCCACGGCGGCAGCGTCCGGCAGGCCCGGGGCGTAGAGCACGTCGGCGCCGGCCGCGGCGAACGCCTTGAGCCGGCGGAGCGTGTCGTCGAGATCTTTCCGGCCGTGCAGGAAGTTTTCGGCGCGCGCGGTCAGCATGAACGGCCGGCCAAGCCCGCGCGCCGCGCCGACCGCCGCCGTGACGCGCGCCACCGCGGCGTCGAAGGGATAGATCGGGTCGGCCCGGCCCGTCGCGTCCTCGATCGAGCAGCCCGCGAGCCCGGTCGCCGCAGCCAGGCGCACGGTCTCGGCGCAGGTCTCGGGCGCGTCGCCGTAGCCGTTCTCGAGATCGGCGGATACGGGCACCTCGGTCGCCTCGACGATGGCGCGCGCGTGGGCCAGCGCCTGCTCGCGCGTGGTCCCGCCGTCGGGCCGGCCGATCGAGAAGGCGAAGCCCGCGCTGGTCGTGGCGAGCGCCGGAAATCCCATCTTGGCCAGCATCTTCGCCGTGCCCACGTCCCACGGGTTGGGTATGACGAAACAGCCGGGACCGCGATGCAGGGCGGCGAAGGCCTCGGCCTTGGCGGATACGGTGGTCATGGCTAG
>CAZGYG010000082.1:0-12716 GCA_964530335.1 uncultured Rhodospirillaceae bacterium
TCGGCCGCGGCGGCGAGGGTGCGCGCGAGCAGCTTGATCTCGCTGCGGAAGTCCTCGCTCAACTGAGCGCGGCCGCGCACGGTCTCCTCGAGCAGCCGGTTGATCGCCACGTCGAGGTTGCGGATGTGACCGCGGCTGGCCTCGTCCAGGCCGCCGAGGAGGCTCGAATCCGCGAGCCGTTGCAGCACCGGGCGCAGGTCCATCTGGCCTTCCGCCAGCTTGAGCGTGATCCCCTGGTTGGCGCGCATCTGGTCGGTCAGCGTCGCCAGCCGCTCGGCCAGCTCGGCCAGGCTCGCGTCCGCCGCCCGCTTGCTGTCCTCGGTGCGCGCCATGATCCGCTGCAAGCCGCTCAGGCTCTCGGCCGTCTGCTCGAGAAGCGCCGCGACGTAGGCCGGCACCGACTGATCGCCCTCGCCGAGCCCGACGCCAGAGGGCAGCCGGGTCAGGCCCGACAGCCATTCCTCGAGCTCGTTGTAGAACCGGTTCATCGCCTGGCCCGCTTGCAGGTCGAGAAACCCGAGCACGAGCGATCCGGCGAGCCCGAACAGCGACGTGGAGAACGCCGTGTTCATGCCGGTCAACGGCGCGGCCAGCCCGGCCTTGAGGTCCTCGAACACGGTGGCGAGATCGCCCTGGACGATCTCGAGCCCCTGGATCACGCCGCTGACCGAGCTCATGGTCAGCAGCAGGCCCCAGAACGTGCCGAGCAGCCCGAGGAAGATCAAAAGGCCGATCAGGTAGCGCGAGGTTTCGCGCGTCTCGTCGAGCCGCGATCCTATGCCGTCGAGCAGCGTGGTCATCCCCGTGGCCGACAGGACCACGCGGCCCTGATGCTCGCCCAGCATCGTCGCCATGGGTGCCAGCAGCGTCGGCGGCTCGATGACCGACAGCCCGGGCTGGTTGCGCCGGAAGGTCTCGATCCACTGCACCTCCGGCTCGAGCCGCGTGACGCTGCGGAACGTGAATCCCATGCCGAGCACGAGCACGGCGAGGATCAGGCCGTTGAGCCACGGGTTGGCGAGGTACGCCTGCCCGACCGTCTGGTACAGCAGCACGACGACGAAGCCGACGAGCACGACGAAGATCACCATGCGGGCGAGGAAGATGCGCGGTCGGCTCATGGTCGGGCTCCGGAAGGGTCGGCGCGGCGCGGGTCAGCGCGGCAGGGCGACGATGTCGACCCGCTCGGGCGGGCCGTCGTTGACGTTGTCGCCGAGCGCGCGCACGTCGATGCGCGTCGAGCGCACGCCGCGTTCGATCAGGTAGCCGCGCACGGCGAGCGCGCGGCTGAGCGAAAGCCGGCGGGCCGCGCTCGCGCTGCCGATCTGGGCTCCGGCGTAGGCCATGAGCTGGATGCGCGCGCCCTCGTCGGCGAGCATGGCGACCACCAGGACATCGAGCGCCCGGATCGTCTCGGCTCCGAGCTCGGCGTCGTCGGCGGCGAAGCCGACGGCCAGCACCAGACCCGGGCTCGTCAGGTCAACCGGCACGCCGGTCGCGCCGAGGCTGGCGACCGCCGGCTCGGCTTCGTCCAGGGGCTCCGGCGCCGTCGCTTCGGGCGTCGTCAACGTCACCGCTTCGGCGCCTTCGAGCGGCGCCGCCGGCACGGGTTCGGCCGGCACCGGCTCGACCGGTTCGGGCAGGGCCGCGATCTCCGGTTCGGGTGGCGGCTCGGGCGCCGGCATGGGTTCGGTCGCCGGCAGGGGTGGCTCCGCGGCCGGCGGCGGCGCGGGCAAGGGCGGCACGGTCAGGGGCGGCAACTCCGGCGGCGGGGCCAACGCGATGGTCGCGGGCGCGACGCTGGGCCCGGGCTCCCCGACCGAGGCGGACACCACCGGAATGAACAGAACCGGGCGCGCGGCCGGCGCCGCCCGTGGCGGGCCGAGCGTATCGAGCACGCCCCAGTTGATCTCGACCGAAAGGTTGCCGACCATACCGAAGGCGACGGCGCCTTCGTCGGCCTTGCCCGGCGGAGTCGCGAAGACCAGGAACGCGACGGCCAGGATCGCCCCGGCGCGACGCCGCCCCGGCCGGGGACTGATGAGCTTCATGGGCCGATGGCTTCCGTCATGGGCGCAGCGGCCGGCGTTCCGCCACGGCCGCACCCTAAACCACGGTCGGGCGCGCGACAACGACCACTCGGGTAAACCTTGATGTGGCGCGCTTCAATGAGCATGGGCGTTATTAGACGTCTTGGCGCATGGCTTTAATAAGGCCGAGTGCCCCATCTCTAGCAGGCTGCTAGGCGGGCCTCGCATTGCCACCGTGGCGCACGCGGTCGAGCACGGCCAGGAGCTCGGCGTGAAGGTGCGCGTTGGCGGCGAGCGTGTCGCCGCTGGACAGGATCTCGCCGCCGCCCGCCAGATCGGTCACCAGGCCGCCCGCCTCGCGCACGATGAGCAGGCCGGCCGCGACGTCCCATGGCTTGAGCCCGGCCTCCCAGAAGCCGTCGAACCGCCCGGCCGCGACGTAGCAGAGGTCGAGCGCCGCGGCGCCGAAGCGGCGCACGGCGGCGCCGGCCGCCAGCACCGCCTCGATCTCGGCGAAGAAGTCGGCGCGCCGCTCGTCGCCCGGCTCGGGCCGGCCGTGGGCGATCAGCGCGTCCTCTAGCCGGCGCCGCGCCGAAACACGAAGTCGCCGGTCGTTGACGTAGGCGCCGCCGCCCTTCTCGGCCCAGTAGGTCTCGTCCTTGATCGGGTCGAACACCAGCCCGGCCATCACCTCGCCGGCGGATTCGAAGGCGATCGAGATGGCGAAGTGCGGGATGCCGTGGAGGAAGTTGAGCGTGCCGTCGAGCGGGTCGACGATCCAGCGCTGATCGCCGCTGCCCGGCTCGGCGGCCTCCTCCTCGGTCAGGAATCCGGCTCCGGGCCTGGCCCGGCGCAGTTCGGCCTTGATCGTCCGTTCCGCCATGATGTCGGCGGCGCTGACGAAATCCGCCGGCCCCTTGCGGCTGACCTGGAGTTGCTCGACCTCGTTGAAGTCGCGGATCAGCCGGCGCGCCGCCCGGTCGGCGGCGGCGGCCATGACCGTGACCAGGGCGGAGCGGACCGTTGGCAGGCGGTCAACCCCTGGCGCGTTCGCGGTACGACGAATCCGCCGTACCGACGACCACGCGATCGCCGGTCACGATGTGCGGCGGCACGAGCACGCGCACGCCGTTGTTCAGCCGTGCCGGCTTGTAGCTGGCCGCGGCGGTCTGGCCCCTGACCACGGCGTCGGTCTCCGCGACCTCGCACACCACCGTCTCGGGCAACGAGACCGAAAGCGGGTTGCCCTCGTGGCTGGCGATGGTCACGACCATGCCGTCCTGCAGGAACACGGCCTGGTCGCCGACCAGGGCGGCCGGCACCGTCACCTGCTCGAACGTCTCGCCGTCCATGAAGGTCAGCGTCGCGCCCTCGGCGAACAGGAACTGGTAGTCGTGATCGTCGAGCCGCACGCGCTCGACCGCTTCGGCCGAGCGGAACCGTTCGTTGAGCTTGGTGCCGTCGCGCACGTCCTTGAGCTCGACCTGCATGTACGCCGGACCCTTGCCCGGCTTGACGTGCATGGTCTTGATCGCGACCCACAGCCGCCCCTTGTGCTCGAGGATCATGCCGGGGCGGATTTCGACGCCTGAGATCTTCATCGTCGGCGACCAGGGAAAACGCGGGATTTGGCGGAACGGCGGACTTCTAGCAGCTTGCCCAGGCCCTGTCCACGGCCTGGTCCAGCGCCGCGATCGCCGCCGCCGGCCCGCGCGCGTCGTCCCACACGGCGGCGTCGACGGCGATGAAATCGGCACCCGCGGCGACGGCGTCGGCGACCGTCCCAAGGGTGATCCCGCCGCGCGCGAGAGCGGGCACGACCATCGTCGCCGCCCACCAGGCGAGCGTCGCCGTGCCGGTGGCGCGCGCGCCGAACAGCGGGCCGAAAGCGATGAAGTCCGCGCCCGACTCGCCCGCGATCATGGCGCGGTGTCGTGACGCGCCGGCGTCGGCGCCGACCAAGACGTCGCGCCCGAGCGCGCGCCGCGCCGCCGCCACGTCGGCATCGGGCGCCGACAGGTAGACGCCATCGGCGCCGAGCGCCGTCACCAGATCCACCCGGTCGCGCAGCAGGGCCGCGGCGCCCGCGGCCTTGGCCGCCGCGATGGCCTGATCGAGCGCCGGGCCGTCGGCGAACTCCGCCGCCGCCACGCTGCCGCCGGCGAGCGCGGCCTCGAGCGCCGCCATCGCGGTTCCCGCCGGCACAACGAGGGTGAGCCGGGGCCGTTCGGGGGCCTTCATCGCCGTTGGCCCGCGCCCGGCCGATCGGGCTCGCCCTCGTCGGGCCGTTCCGTCAGCAGCCGCGCGCCGTGGGCTTGGGCGATGGCGGCCAGCTTGGCCGCGACATCCGCGGCGCCGGTGAACAGCACGTGCTTCCACCCGGCGCGCAGCGCCGCCATGGCGCGGCCCGCGGCGTCGGCGCAGTCGATGACGGCGACCGCGTCGGCGCCCGGCACGGCCGCGAGCCCGTGGCGCACCATGGCGAGCAGGACGTCCGGCCCGGCGTAATCGCAGGCGTCCGGGGCGGTCAGCAGCGTCAGCGCCGCGCCCCGATCCTTGGCCCGGCGCGCCGAGGCGGCCACGTCGGCGGCGTCGTGGACGACGATCGCGCCTGGGCGCGCGCTGCGCTCAGGCTTCAAGCGCGGCGACACCGGGCAGGGTCTTGCCTTCGAGCCATTCGAGGAAGGCACCGCCCGCGGTCGAGACGTAGCTGAAGCGATCGACGACCCCCGCGGCGCCGAGCGCGGCCACCGTGTCGCCGCCGCCGGCGACGCTGACCAGCCGCCCGGCCGCGGTCCGTTCCCCCGCCGCGCGCGCCAGCGCGACCGTCGCCGCCTCGAAGCCCGCGAGCTCGAACGCGCCGAGCGGTCCGTTCCACAACAGCGTCCGGCACCCGGCCATGCGCTCCACCATGGCCGCGACCGTGGCCGGCCCGAGGTCGAGGATCATGGCGTCGGGGGCAACGCGATCGACCGTCACGGTCGTGCGCGGCGCGCCGGCCTCGAACTTCGTCGCGCAGACCACGTCGGTCGGCAGCACCACGACGCAGCCCGCGTCCTCGGCGCGCGCCAGAATGCCGGCGGCGGTCCGGGCGAGCTCGCGTTCGCACAGCGAGCGGCCGACCTCGACCCCGCGCGCGAACAGGAACGTGTTGGCCATGCCGCCGCCGATCGCCAGCACGTCGACCTTGCCGAGCACATTTGCGAGCACCTCGAGCTTGCCCGAGACCTTGGCGCCGCCGACGACCGCCATGACGGGCCGCGCGGGAGAAAGCAGCGCCTTGCCGAGCGCCTCGAGCTCGGCCTGCATCAGCCGCCCGGCGTACGCCGGCAGGGCGTGGGCGAGCCCCTCGGTCGAGGCGTGGGCCCGGTGGGCGGTGGCGAACGCATCGTTGACGTAGAGCTCGCCGAGCAAGGCGAGCCGGGCGACGAAGGCCGGATCGTTCGCCTCCTCGCCGGCGTGAAACCGGACGTTTTCGAGCAGCACCACGTCGCCGTCCGCGAGCCGGGCAACGGCGTCGGCGGCCGCCGGCCCGACGCAGTCCGTGGCGAAGGCGACCGATCGCCCGAGCGCCTGGCCGAGCGCCGGCGCGAGCGGGCGGAGCGACAGCGCCGCCGAAGCCTGGGCCTTCGGCCGGCCGAAGTGCGACAGCACGATCACCCGGGCGCCCTTGGCCGCGAGTTCGGCCACGGTCGGCGCCGCGCGCCGGATGCGGGTGGCGTCGGTCACGGCCCCGTCCGCGACGGGCACGTTGAGGTCGAGGCGTACCAGGACGCGGCGGCCCTTGACCGCGACCCCGTCGAGCGTGCGCAAGGCCATGAGACGCGCCGGCGCCTAGCCGAGCCGGCCCATAGCCGCCGCCACGTCGCACATGCGGTTGGAGAACCCCCACTCGTTGTCGTACCAGGCGAGCACCCGCACGAGCGTGCCCTCGATCACCTGGGTCTGGGTCACATCGAAGGTGGCGGACGCCGCGTTGTGGTTGAAGTCGGACGAGACCAGCGGCTCGTCGGTGACGGCGAGGATGCCCTTGAGCCGCCCGTTCGCCGCCGCGACGACGGCGGCGTTGACCGCCTCGGCCGTGGTCGGGCGCTGGGCGTTGAACACCAGGTCGATCAGCGACACGTTGGGGGTCGGCACGCGCACCGACGTGCCGTCAAGCCTGCCCTTGAGTTCCGGCAGCACCAGGCCGACCGCGCGCGCCGCCCCGGTCGTGGTCGGGATCATGTTGAGCGTGGCCGCGCGGGCGCGGCGCAGATCCTTGTGCTGGACGTCGAGCACCGGCTGGTCGCCGGTGTAGGCGTGGATCGTGGTCATGAAGCCCTGGGCGATGCCGACCGCCTGGTGCAGAACCTGGGCGACCGGGGCCAGGCAGTTGGTCGTGCACGAGGCGTTGGAGACGACCTGGTGCGCCTTGTCGAGCTTGTCGTGGTTGACGCCGTAGACGACGGTCAGGTCGGCGCCGTCGGCCGGGGCCGAGACCAGCACCCGCTTGGCCCCCGCCGCCAGGTGCTGCGCCGCCTGCTCGCGCTTGGTGAACAGCCCGGTGCATTCGAGCACGAGATCGACGCCGAGCCTGGCCCACGGCAGCTTGGCCGGATCGCGTTCGGCGCAGACCGCGATCGGCCCGTGACCGATGTCGATCGCGCCGTCGCCGACGCCGACCGTGCCGGGGAAAGCCCCGTGCACCGAATCGTGGCGCAGCAGATGCGCGTTGGTCGCCGCCGAGGCGAGGTCGTTGAGCGCGACCACCGCGAGCTCGTTGCGCCGGCCTTCGTGGATGGCGCGCAGGATGTTGCGGCCGATGCGGCCGAAGCCGTTGATGGCGACGCGCAGGGTCATGGCGTTCGTCCTCTTGCGGTCTTGTCCAGGCGGGCCCGGGCGGCGACCACCACCCGGTCGGGCGTGATGGCGAAGTGCGCGTAGAGCTTGTCCCCCGGCGCCGACGCGCCGAAGCCCGTGAGGCCGACGATGGCGCCGTCGGCGCCGACGTAGCGCTCCCAGCCCAGCGGCGATCCGGCCTCGACGGCGACGCGCACGGTCGCGGGGTCGATGACCGAGCGGCGATAGCTCTCGTCCTCGGCCTCGAACAGCTCCCACGACGGCAGCGAGACCACGCGCGTCGGCACGCCCTCGGCCTCGAGAGCCGCGCGCGCGGCCAGCGCGACCTGGACCTCGGAGCCGGTGGCGATCAGGGTGACGCGCGCCTTGCCACTCGCCTCGGTCAGCACGTAGCCGCCGCGCGCGGTCAGGTTCTCGGTCGTCGCTTCCGTGCGCGCCGGCGCCAGGTTCTGGCGGCTGAGGGCGAGCACGGTCGGGCCTCGCCGTTCGAGCGCGATCGCCCACGCCTCGGCGGTCTCGACGGCATCCGCCGGGCGCAGCACGACCAGGTTCGGCATGGCGCGCAGGCTGGCCAGGTGCTCGATCGGCTGGTGGGTCGGGCCGTCCTCGCCGAGCCCGATCGAATCGTGAGTCATGACGTAGATCACGCGCAGCCCCATCAGGGCCGAGAGCCGGATCGCCGGCCGGGCGTAGTCGGTGAACACCAGGAACGTGCCGCCGTAGGGGATGATGCCGCCGTGCAGCGCCATGCCGTTCATGGCGGCCGCCATGCCGTGCTCGCGCACGCCGTAATAGAGGTAGCGCCCGCCGGGGTCGGCGGCGGTCATGGGCGTGGTCGCCGCGGTGCGCGTGTTGTTCGATCCGGTCAGGTCGGCCGAGCCGCCGACCAGCTCGGGCACTTCCTGGGTCAGGACGCCGAGGGCCATTTCGCTGGCCTTGCGCGTCGCGACCGTGGGCGCGTCGTGGGCCAGCTTGGCGCGGAAGGCGTCGAACGCGCCGCGCCAGGCGGCGGGCAGCTCGCCCGCCAGCGCCCGGTCGAACTCGGCGCGCCTGGGATGCCGCGCGTGACGCGCTTGCCACGCTTGGCGGCGCACGGCGCCGCGCGCGCCCGCGGCGCGCCACTGCTCGAGCACGTCCGCCGGCAGCTCGAACGGCGGGTGGTTCCAGCCGAGCGCCGCCCGCGCCCCGGCCACCTCCTTGGACCCCAGCGGCGCGCCGTGGGCCGCCGCGGTGCCCGCCTTGGTCGGCGCGCCGTAAGCGATGGTCGTGCGGCACGCGATCAGCATCGGCCGATCGCCTTGAGTGTCCCCGAGCGCCGCGCGCACCGCGGCCGGATCGTGGCCGTCGACCGCGCCGGTGGCCCAGCCGTAGGCGGCGAAGCGCGCGCGTACGTCGTCGGACACCGCGAGGTCGGTCGGGCCATCGATCGAGATGCGGTTGTCGTCCCACAGCACGATCAGCTTGCCCAGCCGCTGGTGCCCGGCCAGGCTCGCCGCCTCGTGGCTGATGCCTTCCATCAGGCAGCCGTCGCCGGCCAGGACGAAGGTGCGGTGATCGACCAGGTCCACGCCGAAACGGGCGGCGAGGTGGCGCTCGGCGAGCGCCATGCCGACGCCGTTGGCCAACCCCTGGCCGAGCGGCCCGGTCGTGGTCTCGATGCCGGCGGCGTGGCCGTACTCCGGGTGCCCGGGAGTTCGGCTGCCGAGCTGGCGGAAGTTGCGGATCTCGTCGAGCGTGATGTCGGCGTAGCCGGTGAGGTAGAGCAAGGCGTAGAGCAGCATCGAGCCGTGGCCGGCCGAGAGCACGAAGCGGTCGCGGTCGGGCCACGCGGGCGCGGTCGGGTCGTAGGTTAAGACCTCGGTGAACAGCACGGTGGCGACGTCGGCCATGCCCATGGGCAAGCCGGGATGGCCGGAGTTGGCGCGCTCGACCGCGTCCATGGCGAGCGCGCGGATCGCGTTGGCCATCGCTGGGTGGCGCGCGCTCGAAGGGGCGGAGGTCACGACGGCGTCCGGGGATGGGCTCGGATTTGGCGTGGCGCACCATGGCCGGTGCGCCCGCCGCCGTCAACCGCCTCGGCCGGGCCGTTGACCGTGGCCGGGCCTTGGGCTATGCACGGGTTCCAGGTGGATCCTCGATCCCAAGCATGAGCAACGATCGTTCCGCGCAAGCGCGCGCCCGGCTGGAACAGGCGCTTGACCGGCTTGAACGCGCGGTGGGCGCCGCCGAGGGGCGCGGGGCCAAGGCGCGCCCGGGCGCCAAGAACGCGGGCGTCGCCGAGGCGCGCGCCCGGCTCGACGCCGCGATCGCCGAGCTTGACCGCGTCCTCGAAGCCTGAGGCCATGGCCCAGGTCGCCGTCACCCTCAACAACCGCGATTACGTCGTGACGTGCGACGACGGCGAGCAGGAGCACGTGCTGCGCCTCGCCCGCGTGGTCGATGACAAGGTCACGGCCCTGGCCAAGGCGATCGGCCAGGTCGGCGAGGCGCGCCTGCTCGCCATGGCGAGCGTGATCCTGGCCGACGAGCTCGAGGAGGCCAGGGCGGCAAAGGGAAAGCCCGCGCCGCGCGGCGACGATGCCGCGCTCGACGCGTTGGCCCGGCGCGTCGAAGCCCTTGCGGCGCGCCTGGAGAGCACCTAAATTCCCTGGTGGACGGTAGCTGTGTCGCGCGTAGGCGTCGAACGTCCCTGGGGCCAACACTTCCAAAACGGGAGCTGTCCCTATCGAGGGCGTGCCCTCGACACACGGCGCCCACCTGCGTAAGCAGGCCACAGTGGGAGCGATTAGGCTTACGGCGAAGGCGGCTCCGTCCAACCTTTCGGTTACCACCCGCGATGGTCGTTGACGCCAAGCACGCCATGCGCAAGGAAGCGCGGCTCGTGCGGCAACGCCTGTCCCGCGCGGCGGGGGATGCGGCGGGCGGCGCCGCGGCCGAGCATTTCCTCGCGGCCATGGCGCTGCCGCCCGGCACCGTGGTCTCGGGTTACTGGCCGGTCGGCGACGAGTTCGACGTTCGCCCCGTGCTCGAACGCCTGCACGCGGCCGGTCACGCCTGCGCGCTTCCGGTCGTCGTGGGCAAGGGCCGGCCGCTTCTTTTCCGCCGCTGGGAGCCGGGGGACGCGCTCGTTCCGGCGGCGCTCGGCATCCCGGTGCCGCCGCCCGAGGCGGACGAGCTGGTGCCCGAGGTGCTGCTGGTGCCCATGCTGGCCTTCGACGACCGTGGCTACCGCCTGGGTTACGGCGGCGGCTTCTACGACCTCACCCTGGCCGCGCTGCGCCAGGGGGCGCCCGCGACCGTGGGTGTCGGCGCCGCCTACGCCGGCCAGCGCGTCGCCGAAGTGCCCCACGACGCGACCGACCAGCGACTCGACTGGATCCTGACCGAGCAGGGCCTGACTAAGTTCGCGACGACCTGAGGCGCCATGATCGATCTCTATACCGCCGCCACGCCCAACGGGCAGAAGATCCACATCATGCTCGAGGAGTGCGGGCTTCCCTACCGCACCCACTGGATCGACATCGACAAGGGCGATCAGTTCGACCCGGCGTTCCTCAAGATCAGCCCGAACAACAAGATTCCGGCCATCGCCGACGACAACGGACCCGGCGGCAAGCCGATCACGATGTTCGAATCTGGCGCGATCCTGCTTTACCTCGCGCGCAAGACCGGGCGGTTCCTGCCCGAGGCGCCCGAGGCGCCCGAGGCGCATTGGGACGTCATGCGCTGGCTTTTCTGGCAGGTCGGCGGGTTCGGGCCGATGCTGGGCCAGGCGCACCACTTCAACGCCTACGCGCCGATGCGCCCCGACGGGCCGGTCGTGCTGCCCTACGCCCAGGAGCGCTACACCAACGAGGCCAAGCGGCTCTATGGCGTGCTCGACCGCCAGCTTTCGGCGCACGATTACGTCGCGGCGGACGAGTACACGATCGCCGACATGGCGGTCTTCCCGTGGTGCCGGCTGCACCGGCGCCAGCGGGTGGACCTGGACGAGTTTCCCCACGTCAAGGCGTGGTTCGGGCGCGTCGCCGCCCGCCCCGCCGTGGCCAAGGACATGAAGACGACCGAGGACATCGTCACCGGCTTCTCCAAGGAGAGCTGGGACATCGCCTTCGGCGCCCGCCAGCGCAAGCAGGGGTAGGGAGCGCCCGCCCTACGCCGTCGCGTTGCGGGCGCGGCAGCCGCGTTCGATCGCCGCGGCGACCAGGCGGTCGAGCCCCAGGCGTTCGCGCAACAGCTCCATGATGCGCAGTTCCTCGCGTCCCAGCCTGTGGTCGACGACCGCGATCTCGCAGGCCAGCGCGAACGCGGTTTCCTTGAGCCGGGGCGGCAGGGCCTGGGCGATGACGGTCAGCACCGCGTTCAGGCCGTCGCGGTCGGCCAGCAGGGCGGCGCACTGCCGGGCCACCGTCGGCAGCTCGTTCTCGTCGAAGTCGGCGAACGCGGGCAGGGCGCGCACGATGTCGCCGATGCGGCGCAGCTCGCTGTCGCGCAGGTTGCGGTCCGACGCCGCGACGACGATCATGGTGTAGATCAGCGCCGAATGATGGTCGATCGTGCCGGTGTGGTCCATGGCGGGCTCCCGCATGACTTAGCGGCGCGCGGAGTCCGGGTCAACCGGCGAGAAAGGCCCGGGTCGCGGCGACGGCTTCGGCCAGCCCGACCCGGCGCACCTCGACGTCTTCGGGGAACGCGGCGGCCAGCCGGGTCGGCAGCATGGCGTCCAGCAGCACGAACACGCCGCGATCGTCGGCGCGCCGCACCAGGCGGCCGAACGCCTGGCGCAGCTTGAGCCGGGCGCTGCGATCGTCGAAGCGCGCGCCCCCGAACGCCTGACGCCGGGCCTTGTGCAGGATGGTCGGGCGCGGCCACGGCACCCGGTCGAACACGATGAGCCGCAGGCTCGGTCCCGGCACGTCGACGCCGTCGCGCACCGCGTCGGTGCCCAAGAGGCACGCGGTCTCGTCGGCGCGGAAGATGTCGACGAGCGTGCCGGTGTCCATGGCGTCGACGTGCTGGGCGTAAAGCGGTATGCCCGCGGCCCCGAGCGGCCCCGCGATGCGCTCGTGGACCGCGCGCAGTCGCGCGATCGCGGTGAACAGGCCGAGCGCGCCGCCGCCCGAGGCCAGCACCAGTTCGCGGTACGCCGCCGCGACCTCGTCGGGCGCGTCGCGGCGCACGTCGCGGACGACGAACACGCGGGTCTGGCGGCCGTAATCGAAGGGCGAGGGCACGGCGACGCGGATCGCCGGCTGCTCGGCGTGGACGGCGCCGGTCAGCGCCTCGGCCGCGGGCCACGCCTCGACCGGGTCGCCGACGTCGCGCAGCGTCGCCGAGGTCACCAGCAGGCCGTGGGCCGGGCGCGCCACGGCCTGGTAGAACGGCACCGTCGGGTCGATCCAGTGGCGGTGCAGCCCGACGTCGACCTCGTGGCCGTCGTCGCGGTCGATCGAGCACCAATCGACGAACGGTTCGGGCGTCGTCGTGCCCAGCGCGGCCAGCATGGCGCGCCACGCGGCGACGTCGTCGGCGCGGCGGCGCAGCCCGCGCGCCTGCGCCTCGAGCCGGACCCGCGTCGCGGTGTCGAGCTCCGCCGCCTCGTCGTCGAGCCGCGCCTCGAAGCGGGCGGCGAGATCGGCCATGGGCTGGGCGAGGCGGGCCAGCGCGGCGTCGAGCGCGACCGCCATGGGGAGCACGGCTTCCCCCAGCGGCTGCGTGCCGGCCTCCAGGCCGTAGGGGCCGGCCGTGTCCTCGGTGCGGGCCAGCACGTGGCCGCGGATGGCGGCGAAGAACGACTCGGCCGGGCCGGACGGATCGCGCGCGGCGACGCGGCGCGCCCAGCCC
>CAZGYG010000083.1:0-12377 GCA_964530335.1 uncultured Rhodospirillaceae bacterium
CCTCCGGTTCCATGTTGACACCTAACTCGGTGTCTTCGGAACCGGCAGCAGGCCACTCTTCCTGGGCTCAAAGATGCAGAAGAACTTCTTCACCGGCGCGTGCTGTCCCACTGATAGATCGCGCCCTTGGGCACCAGGAACGTGTCGCTGGCGTGGAAGACGTGCGCCGTGCCGGTGGCGTCGGCGATCGTCACCTCGCCCTGCAGGATGTGCATCAGCTCATTGCGAAGAAACGGCAGCGGCTTGGTATGCATCTCCGTCGTCGTCCAGATGCCGACCCGCATCTGCCTCGTGGCGTCCTCGAAGAACGTCCAGATCGTCTGCTTGGGAACGCCGCCGACATAGCGCGACGTATCCTTCTCGCCTACCGGGTCGAGCGCGGCGTCGGAATCGGGTCGGCGCACCGTTAGGCCGATGGCCTCCAGCGTCTCGCCCGATTGCACGGGATCGCCCGCGTCCAGTGTCGAGGCCGGGATCTTCTCCCACTCGTGCAGGCCCTTGCGCCCCTTGCGGTCGAACTTGATGGGTGACATCTCGGTCATGTTGATAATTCTCCCTCGCGTGATGCTCGTTCATCGAAACAGGGACGGCGCGCGATCGCCGCGACGGCTGACCGGCGATCCGCGCGGCCGGCGCGATGAATGTCCGGCGCCGGGACGCGTCAACCTCCCGACATCCTCAATCATGTTAGTCTCCCGGTCAGGCTTTGTTGGCAAGCCGACGCGAGACGGCCCCAGGGGAGACGGATCATGAGAACGATCAAGGTGCCGGCCGGTCATGGCCGCGCTTTCGAGGTGGCCAAGGGCAAGCGTTTTCGCATTGCCACTCCCAAGGGTCAGCAGTCGGCGGACTTCTTCGCGTTCTGTGCCGACAGCATCAGTGAGTGCCTGTCGCCACACCACACCTGGATGCCGACCCGAGCGCTTCACCCTCGGCCAGGCGATACGTTCCTCAGCCGGCGGCGGCGGCCCATGGTCGATTTCGTCGAGGACGGCGCCGATGGCGTGCACGACTTCATCATCGCGCCATGCGACGCCATCCGTTACGAGCAGTTCGGAGTGCTGGGGCACCGGAGCTGCATCGGCAACCTGGAAGAGGCCATGGCCGCCCTCGGCCACCGGGTTCCCGATGGCTGCCTGGCGGTCAATTTCTTCACGATGACTACCGTGACGGACGGGTTCATGTTCTCGACGCCCAAGGCGCCGGTCGCGAAACCCGGGGCCTACGTCGTGCTCGAGGCTCGCATGGATTTGATCTGCGCGGTGTCCTCGTGCCCCTACGATCTCGAAGGCCCGGGGTGGGCGATCAACGCTCCTGGCGGGCCGACCGAGATCGTCGTCGAACTGCTCTAGCATGTGATGGTGGCGGCGACGGTCACGGGTAGGCTGCGCGGCGTGCGTTAGCCGAGGTCTTCGGGCATCTGGAACGGCTCGGGCGTGAGAAACCGCCGGAGGACATTCTCGGAAACCCGCGCGACGTTGTTGTTGTAGCCGTTGTGCGGGAGGGACGCGCCCCAGGCGATCGACCCGACGGAAAACACCGCCCCGCCGCTGGGCGTTTCGAAGAACGTCATGTCCGCTCTGATCAACGGGCTTTGGGCGCCGTCCATGGCGCAATGGTGAAAGCCCGTCTCGTCGGGCACCAGATAGGTGTTGGCCGAGTGGCCCTCGGAACTAGCGACGACCAGCGTGTGCGGCGGGGTGCCAAGGAGCGGATCGACCGCGTCGATCTCCGAGCCGCTCGCGCCGCCGCCCAGGATGCCGAAATCGCCGATCAGTTCGTCCTTGCCGATGCCCTCGAATATGAAGGCGACTCTCGGATCCAAGCTGGCCTGCGTTCGCCGATAGAAACCCGAGACGTCGAAGCCGACCGCCACCGTTCCCACGCCCACGAGAGCCTGCGGCGCCATCCCCAGGCGTCGCCAGAGGCCGCCGTGCTCGCCGGTGAACTCCAGGTAGTACTCGCCCGGTTCCTCGTCACGGTACCGGATGCCGTCCTCCGCCCGGCGTAGCTCCAGAACGCCCGGCATTTCGGACGAGAAGGCGCACCGCCAGATGAAACCGTTGCCCCCGAGATAAGCGAGTCGGCCGCCGCGCGCGATGTAGGTCCGCATGCCATCCCACATCGGCGTCGTGTAGTACTCGGGGTGCGTGCCCGTTACCACCGCGCGGTATTGCTCCAACAACGCGACGCCTTCGTGGTGCAGGTCCTCATCGGTGATCACGTCATAGTCGATGCCGCGCTCCTCGAGCCAACCCAGGATGTGGGTGTCGGGATTGAAGCTCCACAACGGCGTCTTGGGTGCCATGTTCAGCACGGGACGCAGACGCGAGGCGTAACGTACGCCGCTGCCGTCCCAGTGGGTGTCGTACGTCGAAAGACCGAACTCCGGGTGCTCCTGGAGGAAGGCGTCGCCCTTGTCGAGGGTGGTCCAGAAACTCTCCGTGACTTCGGCGTAGCGGTTGTGGACCTGCCAGCGGTAGTTCGAGTACGCCATGTAGGTGGCCGTCGAAGCCAGGAAGGCGAGCTTCGAGTTTGCTGTGCCCCTCGGGGGGCGCACGAAGAAGGTGAGATACCATTCGTCGCTGTCCGCCCTGAGGCGAACGGCATAGACGGCGCTATGAAGATTCGCCGGAACGACATACTCGAAGTCTGTTTCCCAGCCTGCGTCGTAGTGATCGTCGTCGTGGAAGTGGATCGCGCCGTACTCCCTCGGTGCATGTCGCCAGTTCTGCTCGGCACCGCTCCAGTTGAACCCCTTGACGCCGCGTGACGGCAGATTGACCGCACGTCCGTGTAGGCCGTTGAAGCCGGCATCGGTGATCCTGGCCGAGCCGATGTCGCGCGAGAAATCCCAGCCCGCTACCAGAGAGCCCTCGCGTTCCTGCGGCGCGGCGTCCCATGCCAGAGACATGATTTCGGCGCGTGAGAGGGCACGCCCGGTCAGTCGCGGCCGGTCGATCTTGCCGTTGAAGTGGGCGCACGCAGCCGACTTGCCGCCAAGATCGTCGAGAGGCAGCGCCGCCATCATGAGCGGTGTGCCGCCGCCCGCCAGTTTGACGGCGGCCTTACCCTTCGCGCGCGCCGTGCTGCTCGCCTCGAAAGGCGAGCCGATCGATTCCTGGAAGACGTGGGCCTCGCCGATCGTAGCGTCATAGGAGGCCGCGACAAGATGCCAGCGCCGAGCCAAGAGCGGTTTCCCGGACGAAAGCTCGGTGGCGCGTCCCGCGCCATTGCCCAGCCGCAGAGCCATGGCGCCGCTCTTGTCAATCACGAGCGCGAAGCCGACCGCCGTCCGGGCGTCCCAATGCGCGATCAGCCCCTGCTCCCCCTTCTCGGGCGTGGTCGGGAACACCCACGCCTGCACGGTGAAGCTCGCGAGCGCACTCAGCGCCGGGCCGCCCGGAACGACGACGTAGGAACCGGCGGCCATGGTCTGTGTCCGGCCGGGGTACTCGCCGCTGAACGGCGCCGGAATCTCTTCCTCCCGATAGATCCCGCGGTCCGGGTCGTCATCGCCGCAAATCACCCGCACCAGATCGGCCCGGTAGGTGCGCGGTCCATACGTGCTCACCTTGATCTCAAGCGTGTCGCCCGGAGCTACGCTCCAGGCGTTCCCGTAGCCCACGATCTTCTTCACGACGCGATGCCCTCTCTATCGTCCAAGCTGATCAGGACAGTTTTCTGCCGGTGACCGTTTGCCACCTCAACCGGAACACTTCCCAGGACGCCGCGGCATAGTCATCGAAGACGCCATCCTCTACGAACTCCAGCTTCGCGCCCCGGGCCGTCGGCATCTTGGCCACCTTCCATTCGCGGCCACGGCGTGTGCAGACGAGGATGACGCGCTCCTCCATCGGCCCGAGACGCAGCCGGTTCACGAGCAGCGTGAGCTCGGGACTGAAGGGGCCGAATGGATTGCGGCGGAACTCCTCGACCAGATCGGTTCGTTTCGGATCTATCTCGTACATGTCCCTCTCCCCCGTGCGATGCCGGCCAACCCCCATGGCTCCAGCATCGGGAATGGCGCGAGAATGCCCTTCCTCCTGCTCTCCGCCGTCGTCACTTCTGTTCCACGGTAACGAAGAAGTTCTTGTAGCGTCCGGGCATGCGCCACGCGCCGTTGAACCCGCGCGGGATCATGAAGGCATCCCCAGGGCGGAAGGTCTCGGCGTGTCCGGATTCGTCCGTGATGGTCAACGTGCCTTCGAGGACAAAGCAACATTGGTCGTAGGGATAGTCGCGCATCTGTTCCGTGCACGGCGAGCACTCCCAGACACCGGCGTTCACGTTTCCGTCTTCGTTCGTGAAGAAGATGTGCCCCGTTTCGACGGCGGTGCCCTCGGTCACCGTCTGCGGATCGATGTAAGTCAACTGCTGCATGCCCGTGCTCGGTGCACCACCGGGCAGAAGCCGTACGATCACCTTACTTGCCATGCACTCCCCCCTTGCGCGTTCGATGACAGCACAGCGCTCGCGAGCGATGATAGCTTGAGCCTTATCGGCACCCCGGAAGAAGGCTCCACCGGATCACCGGTGGAGCCATGGTCGCACTCGACAGATCAGGAACTGGCCTTCATTTCCTCGAACCGCTCGATCACCTCGTCCTTGTCCTTGAACCTGCAATACATGACGCCGGACTCGAGGAGTGCGGTTGGATCACGAGGAAGCTGAAGTTCCGCCAGCTTCTCATCGCTGACGAGCTCGAACGAGACACGGTTAGAATGCCCCGTGCCGTAATCGGAGATCATGAACGCTCCGCTTTCCGGTGCCAGCATCGCATCGATGAGGTCATAGGCCTTGTCGACGTTTGGTGCCTCCCTGATCAGGACCAGCCCGCAACACCACGTCTCGACACCTTCCTTTGGAATCATGAAGCGTACGGGAATGCCCTGGGACTTGAGCTGCGCGAAGCCGCTGTCCCAGGTCAGCGCTGCCACGACTTCGCCCGCGGCCAACGCCTGAGTGGCATCAGACTCGGCGACCGCATAGAAGCGCAACAGCTGCTTCTGCTTTGCGAGTAGGGCCATGACCTTGTCGAGATCGGCATCGCTCATGTTGCAGGGGTCGACACCGGCATAGATGGCTGCGGTGAAGACCGTCTCGTCGACCGAGTCGAACACGGCAAGCTTCCCCTTGTAGCGTTCATCCCACAAGAGACTCCACGAATCCTCGCCCTCCCATTCGACGAGATCGGTACGATAGGTGATCGAAGTCCGGCCCCAGCCAAACGGCACGAACCACTGTTGGCCCTCGAATTGGGTGCCGGGCAAGGTCTTGAGCATCGGAAAGACATCGGGCCAGTTGGACAAACGGCTCGTGTCGATGGGCTGGATAAGGCCCGCATCCCTCCACTGCGGAACCAGCGGGCTGCATGGCTGTACGAGATCGGGCCGATAGCCCGTCTTGACCTTTTGGAAGGCCTCGTACTCGTCGGCGTAGATCGAGAAATTGGGCGCTTGGCCGTGCTTTTCGAGGTATGTGCCGTAGAGCTCCGGAACATCGTACCCGGCCCACGTGAAGGATATCGCCTCTCCTTCCTGGGCTCTGGCCGTGTAAGATGCATGGGGCATCGCGACCGTCGCGATCCCCGCCGCCGCCAACGCCCTGTTTAGTTCCCGGCGCGTCAGCGTTCCGGCAGTTCTCTTGTCCTTGAACTCGTCTATGTTCATGGTTTCGCCCTCCTTGCGGCGATTGGCTACGTCGTTCCCCCCCCCACCGTTAAGTGGGACCATCGAAGCGCGGCGTTCGTCGGTCGCGGTAGCGGGGCGATGGCCGAGCCTTCGTCGTCATGGGCGCCTTGCCCAATGTCCGCGCTGTCGCAGATTGCGCGGGCATGTCCCGCTCTTTGTTGAAAAGTGGAAGCGGCCGTTGCATGGGTTGAGATTATGCGGCGTTGGCTTGGCGGGCAAGGCCGCCGTGGCTTGAGCTTCTCGCCCGATGAGCTTCCAGAGCGGCGCGCAGGGCCGGCAGTTGCTTGTGCGCCTTGAGACGCCGGAAGCCCTTGGCGGCTTCCTGCATCGCCGCCGCGATCCAGCGCAGCGCCATCGAGGCCGAGCGCCAGCGCTTCACGTTGCGGCAGACGCGCCGCACGGTGCCCATGACGTTCTCCACGATGTTGGTGCAGGCGAGCGCCCGGCGCAGTTTGGCCGGCAGGCCGAGCCGCGTGACGGTGAGGATTTCATCGAGGCCCTCCAGAATGCTCGCCGACACGCCCGGCGCGTCGTGTTCCAGCCGCCGGGCGAGATTGCGGATCAGCTTCTCCGCCTTGCCGGCGTCGTCCAACTCCCAGGCTTGGTGCAGCACCCGGCGAACCGCGGCGTGCAATGGCTTCGGCAGCCGCTCCATGATGTTGCGAGCCTTGTGAATCTGGCACCGCTGAATCAACACGTCGCGTCCGGAGCTCCGCCGGATCGCCTTCGAGAGCGCCTTCGATCCGTCGATGATGAACAACCGTGGCACGGCTGGATCGAGGCCGCGCGCGACGAGATTGTCGATCAGCGCCTGGACGACGGCAGCGTTCTCGGTCGCCCCCTCGATCAGCCCAAGCGGATGCTTCACGCCCTCGCCGTCGATGCCGATCGCCGCCACCAGCACGAGCTCGCCGCTCATGTGGATGCCGTCGATCTGGATCACCAGGAGGTCCAGCGCGGACAGGTCCGAACCCATCCACTCCTTCATCCGCTCGGCCGACAGCGCGACGAAGCGGCGCGACGCCGCCGACTTCGAGACGCCAGAGCCAGCAGGCGCCGGGATATCGCCCTCGGGCAGCCGGACGGCTCGGCCGAGGCGCCGCGTCGAGACGTTGATCAGCATCAGGTTCATCGCCCACTTGCCGAGCCAGTCCTCGGCCACGGCCTGCTCCCAGCTGGCCAGCGACAGCTCCTTGCCGCCGCGCCCGCGCACCCGCGGCCGGTCGATCGCCACCTTGCCGCCGTGAAAGCCGATCTTGCCTTGCGTGCGGCCCCAGCGATGGCCGCGGCGGTCTTGCCCGCGCGCGTGACGCGGGCCGCAGGTCGCCTCCGCGTCCCTCTCCATCATCGCACCCAGCGTCTCGATCCCGGCGGCAAGGCAGAACCGGTCAAACGACGCCGACACATCTTCCCACGCCTCGCCCACACAGGGGGTAGGCATGGCCGGCGTGATCGTGGTAAGTCCCTTCATGGCGTTGCTTTCCTTTCGTGGAATCAGCACCCCGAGCCTACCGGCTCAAGGCGAGCAACGCCGCTCCTCCTATTTCAACATCGATCGGGACATCCCCGCACGTCGGAAGCTGGCGGCGTTTGTCCGTTCAGGGTCAACTCCCGCCCTGGCGGTCATCGGCGTTGCACGGCCGGACCTGGAGGTTAAGCGGACATGACCTGCCCCGGGGCGCAGTAGCGAAGAGGTTCGGCAGCTGACCGAGCGGGGGCATCATCGCCGACGCCACGGATTGTCACTGATCGGGGGTGTAGCTCATGTCAACCGTCATCACGGCGGGATCTATCGCGACGGCTTCCAGCGAACCAATCAGGGTCTCTACCGGGAGCGGAGACGCAGCGTTGACGCTGACGCGCATCACGCCAGGTCGAGCAAGGTCGGCGAGCCGCGCGCTCACCATGTCGTAGAACTGCTGCACCGCGCTGCCCGCCTCGACGGGGCCGATCATCGACTTCAGTTCGTCGAGCGCGCCCTGTATTGCCTCGGCGGGGCTCTGGCCGGACTCTGCGGCGATCTCGTCGAACAAGGCGCCGAGGAAACCCATGTCATGCAATTCGATTACGAACGATTCCCCCTGCATCGCGTCGACTGCCATCGGTCCCATTGCCCCGGCACCTTCTGGCCAGATCACCTGCGCGCCGACACTTAGCGCGAGATGCCCTTCGAGGCCGAGCACAAACCTGATCGCGCGCTTACCCATGTCGCCATCGACAGGCAGCAGGCTGACCTCGAAGTTGAGCGGCGGCTGGTCAGCGAGCGCCGGCAGCGGCAATGCATTGCTGCGGGCACCGTCGACGACCGCGGCATAGTCGATGTCCTCGGCGGCGAACTGGAACGTTTCGGGCGCACCATTGGTGACGAGTCCGGCGAGGTCGAGATAGCTCACGCTTACCCGCCCGATCTGCAGCGGAGGATCTGCGCCCGAGGGATCACGCAACACGACGTCGTGAAGGATCAGGCCGTCGGGGCCAGGCTCCTCGAGGCTCGCGTAGGAGAGCACCTCCTCGAGGTGCATCGCTTCGATCAAGATGGCGAGGGCCTGTGCCGCGCTTTGCAGGTCCTGACCAGCGAACGGATTTTCCACCGCCGACTCGACCGAACCATCCGAAGCCTCGCCCGCGTGCGGTTCTCGGCCGACGTTCAGCGTGGCCAGGGAGCCGCCTCCAGAGTAGACACCGATCCAGACCGCATAGTCACCGGGCTGCGCGTCGGCCAGTTCAACAGCGGGGTTCATGCCGGCATAGTCGTCATTGCACTGGCTGCTGCCGTCGGGACCGACGACAACGAGCGTTGTATCGGCATCGGCCGAGGTTGCCTCAAACCAGACATGGGGCTCCGGTCCTGGGATCGTCACGATCGCGTCCGGTCGTGCCGGGTTGATCGCCCCGCTACAGCCAGAAGCCACATCGCCGGCTGAGACGCGCTCTTCGTCCACCACGATCGACACCTCGACCAAGACTGTTCCCTCGGCCGGCAGGTCAAAGCGGCCGTAGGCGGGCTCGGCCTGATGCTGAAGCGTCGGGGGCGGCATTACGGCTTCGACACCTTCGGGCGCCTGCCGCCCGACGACGAGCCGCGCCTCCTCGCCCGCTCCGGACTCGCGAACACCAACCCAAATGGCGTAGTCGCCCGCCGCAGCGTTACTGAGAACAATCGCCGGATTGTAGTTGGTGGCATCGTCGTTGCAGTAGATCGCGCCATCCGGCGCGACCACCAACAGAGTGGTATCGGGGCCATCCGCGCTGGCGGAGATCGCGAGTAACGGCTCGGGCGCTTCGAGCGTGAGGGTTGCGTCGGGGCGCATCTGGTTGATGTCACCAGTGCAGTCCGAGCCTGCATCGCTGGCCGGCACGCCGCCGGAGAGCGTCACAGCAATCTCGGCGGTGCCCGCATCGGGCAAGTTGAGACGGCCGGCTGCAGGTTCCGCCTCCGGCAACAGCGGCTGTTCGGAAAGCAGCGGCGGCAGCAGCGCAGGATCGACCTCCAGTCCCGTGAGACTGACGATGTCGCGCGTGCCGAGATCGTATTCGCTGACGACGACACTGCCCGAGACGGTCGCACCGGCGGTCGTGGACAGTGGCCAGACCTTATAAGTGCCCGAGAGCACGCGCTGGTAATAGACGTGCGCGATGCCGTAGGCGTCGACGGCATCGCAATGATGGATGCCGTCGGGACCAGCAACCAGAACGCCTGACACGCCTTCACCGACTGCGAAAACGCGCAGCGGCTCGCCGTTGTCGGTGACGGTGGCCTCGAGGGAAGCCTCACCGCCGATCTGGCCAGGACAGCCACGGACGAGACCGCCGGCATCGGCCGCGCCGATCACCTCGAAGCCCGAGATATACCATTGGAAGCCGCCGGTCAGGTCGACCGCCTCGGTCGCGCGGAGATCGCCGGCCGGGAGCATCGGCACGACAACGGCGATCAAGCAGAGAACAAGCTTCCGTCGCGAAATCATGTCCATCCCCCGTCCCCTGGCCTCTCTTGCCGCCGGTGCCCGAGGCCATCATCCTGCACGGCGGAACCATCGTGTCATGGGCGAGCGCGCTAGCTGCTGAGGGCGCGCTCTCGCCCACCCCAAACGTAGCGTCAGCAAACGCCATGCGCTACCATCGAACTTGGATCACCCCTCGGCGGCAGGCCAGCATGACCTGCTCGCTCGCGTCTACGGGTCGTTCACCGAGGGCTTCGACACGCGAGACCTGAAGGACGCGAAAGCGCTGCTCGATCAGCTTGTTTGACAATACGCGTCGGTGCCAGAGAGTCCGCTTCGGGTCAACTCCCGCCCCGGCGGTCATCGGCGCTGCGCGACCGAACCTGGAGGCGGACCGGACATGGGCGTGGTGATGTCGGCTCAACCCCCAAGAGTTACCGCTACAGGCAGGTGGGTCCGAGGGGCGTGTCTAGCCGCATGCATGAGATCGCGTCATGGCTCGCGGGTCTCGGCCTCGGAAAGTTTGCCGCCAAATTTGCCGAAGCGGAGATTGACGCAGCCTCGCTTCGGGAGCTGACGGACGAACACCTGAAGGAGCTCGGAATGCCGCTTGGTGCACGGCTGAAGCTTCTCAAGACCATCCGCGAACTCGACACCGGTGCGGTGTCGGGGTCCACTCAAGCCGAGCGCCGTCAGTTGACGGTGATGTTTGTCGATCTGGCGGGTTCGACGGAACTGTCGCTGAAGCTGGACCCGGAAGAGCTGCGGGACCTGTCGCGGCCCTACCAGGACGCGACGGAGCGGGATTGCCTAGTTTCCGCCGGGCACCGCTCTCGCGTCGTAGCGATTCATTGGGGTTCCTTCGCGTTCGCTGAAACAGCCATTTGGGGGATCACGTTCACCGGCGGTTCTTCGGTAGTATGTCCCCACGCCCGGCTCGAGGCATGGCCGCTGATCATGTCGCGAGCGGATCGATGCCGAACACGGAGGACCGCATGCCGAGGATGACCGGGGCGCGCTATCTGGCGGAGGCGTTCGCCGGGTACGGCGTGAGCCACGTGTTTTTCGTGCCGACTATACTCAGCGCAACGCTGGTCGAGCTGGAGCGGCGCACGGGCATCAAGCGCATCCTCACCCACGGCGAGAAGGCCGCCGCCTACATGGCCGACGGCTACGCGCGGGCGCGCGGGCGTCCGGGGGTCTGTCTCGCGCAGACGGTGGGGGCCGCGAACCTGATGGCGGGCCTGCGTGACGCTTACCTCGCCTGCTCGCCGGTCATCGCCATCACCGGCGGACCCTACCCGCGCTCGCGCAACCGCCGGTTCTATCAAGAGATCCAGGATCAGCCGCTGTTCAAGCCGGTGACCAAGTTCAGCGCCGACGTCGATGACATCAGGGATCTTTCCGATGTCGTGCGCCACGCGTTTCGCGTCGCGACGACGGGCACGCCGGGTCCGGTCCACATCCAGCTTGAAGGGCACGAGGGGCAGATCGAGGCGGCCGAGGCGGATATCGCCGTGGAGGCCGAGCCCCAGTACGGATCGACGCCGCCGTTCCGCCCCGCTCCCGATCCCGCGGCGCTGACCGAGGCGGCGCGCCTTCTAGGCGCGTCCGAGCGGCCGATCATCCTCGCCGGCGGAGGGGTGCGCACCTCGGGCGCCGGCCCCGAGATCGTCGCCCTGGCCGAGCGCCTCGGCATTCCGATCGCCACCTCGCTCAACGCCAAGGACACCGTGCCCGGGAACCATTCCCTTCTGGTCGGGATTCCCGGCCTCTACTCGCGCAAGTGCGCCAACCGCGCTGTGCTCGAGGCCGATCTCGTGTTCTTCGTCGGCAGCCGCACCGGAAGCCAGGTGACGAACGCGTGGACCGTGCCGCCGCGCAGCACCCCGGTCATGCAGCTCGACATCAACTCCGAGGAGCTGGGGCGCCACTATCCCGCCAAGGTGGTTCTCCTGGGGGACGCCAAGGTCTCACTCGCGCGGCTCGTCGAGCTGGCGGATGCGGACACCCGGGGGGCGCGGGTGGGCTGGCTCGAGCGGGTCCGCGCGCTGCAGGCGGAGTGGCGCTCGGAGGTGGCGGAGCACGTGACGTCGGACTCGGCACCGATGCGGCCTGAACGGGTCTGTCGCGAGCTCTCCCGGCACCTGCCCGGCGATGCGCTGGTCGTCTCCGATACCGGCCATGCGGGGATGTGGACGTGCGCGTATCTCGATCTCGACCATCCCGGCCAAGGCTACATCCGGGCGGCGGGGTCCCTGGGCTGGGGGTTGCCCGCCGCGATCGGGGCGAAGCTGGCCCAGCCGGATCGCCCCGTTGTGCTGTTCTCCGGCGACGGCGGCTTCTGGTACCACATCGCCGAGCTGGAGACGGCGGTCCGCTGGAACGTCGCGGCGGTGTTCCTGGTCAATAACAACCGCTCGCTCAATCAGGAGATCGAGACCTATCAGGAGGCGTACGGCGGCAAGCTCGAAGGCCGCCACGGCGATCTGTGGCGCTTCGGGGAGGCGAGCTTCGCCGACATCGCCCGCTCGATGGGCGCCGAGGGATTGCGCGTCACCCGACCGGCCGAGTTCGCCCCGACCCTGGAACGGGCCTTGGCCGCCCATCGCCCATGCGTCGTCGAGTTGATGACCGACGTCCACGCCCTCGCGCCCCTGGCCTACGTCGGATGATTTTGGCCGTCTAGGTCACCGACTCATAAGCGCGCATCCAGATTCGTGATGCGGCGAGCTTGATGAGG
>CAZGYG010000084.1:0-12338 GCA_964530335.1 uncultured Rhodospirillaceae bacterium
TCGCGCTCCTCGCAATGACAGCCTCGGGGTTTTTCAGCACCCTGCTAGGCGACGCCGAAGGCCGCTAGAGCAGCGTCAGCGCCAGGGCAATCAAGGTGACGACCACCAGCGCCGTGGCGCCCACGGTGAGCCGAATGAAACCACGGTACGTCCCGAGGTTCCGCTGATCCGCCTTTTGCCATTCGGCCATGACGAGGTTCCGACCCGCTTCGGTTCGACGCCTAGTAGCATCGGCGCGCAGGGGCGCGCAAGCGCCGAACGCCGCTACGGCCCGGTCCAGGCGGGTTCCCGCCGCCAACCTTCCGCCAGCAGGTTGCCGACCCGGATCTGCTGCGGCGTCATCATGCCGGCCGCGTCCTCGCGCGCGACCGAGGCTTCCAGGTGCCCTTCGGCCGCCGCGAGGCTCCACCAGAAATAGGCGCGCAGCAGGTCCTTCGGCACGCCTTCACCGCGGGCGTAAAGCGCGCCGAGCGTCGCTTGCGCGCGGACATGGCCGGCGCGCGCCGAGCGCTTGGTCCAGCGGGCGCCTTCGGCCGGATCGAGCCCGACGCCGAGCCCGAGCCGGTAAAGCCGGCCCAGGCTGTACTGCGCGCGCAGGTCGCCCTGAACCGCCGCGCGGCGGAACCATGCGGCGGCGACCGCGTCGTCGCGCGCGACGCCGAACCCGGCCCCGTACATGACGCCGATCAGGTTCTGGGCACGGGGATCGCCGGCCTCGGCCAACGGTCGCCACTCGGCGAGCGCGGCCGCGAATTCGCCCTTCTCGTAAGCCGTCATGCCCGCCGCGAAATCGGCGCGCGCCGGGGCATGCGCCGCCGCGACGAACAGCGCCGCGACGAGCGCCGCGAGATTGGCCGCTATCGTGTTCCGGGTCACGAAGCCTGAACTTACCCCGATGGCGGGCACCGTCAACGCACGAAACCGTCAAGCCACGACGTGCGACGGAGGATAAGACGCGAACGTCGCTCCGTTAGAGTACGTTCCAAGCGACGTGATCCACGTTGCCGTCATGGCCGGGCGACCCCCGGGACGAAGTGCCCGGGGGCCGGCCATCCACGCCTTTGAAGCCGTCATGCATGAAGGCGTGGATGCCCGGCACGAGGCCGGGCATGACGGTTCCATATGAGACGATTCCATATGAAAAGACTTTGCCCTAACAGACTGTGGCAAAAACCCCCATCATCGTCATCGCGAGCCGCCGTAGGCGGCGTGGCGATCCAGGGCAATGGCGGAATTCGGCGCGATTCTGGATTGCCGCGTCGCGCTTCGCGCTCCTCGCAATGACAGCCTCGGGGTTTTTCAGCACCCTGCTAACCCTTCTCCCGGTCGCGCACCCATTCGTAGTGGAGCGACCGGCCCTGAATCGCGTCGGCAAGCTTCTCCGCCATCATGATGACGGGCGCGTTCAGGTTCCCCGTCACGTTGTTCGGCATGATCGAGGCATCGATGACCCTCAAGCCCTCCAGGCCGTGGACGCGCCCGGCGCCGTCGGTGACGGACGATTCGTCGGTGCCCATGCGGCATGACGAGCAGGGGTGGTACTCGGTCGAGCCGATCGAGCGGATCCAGGCGAGGATCTCCTCGTCGGTCCTCGCCTCCGGGCCGGGCGTCATCTCGGGCCCGCGCAGCCCGTCCCAGGCGCGCTGCCGTACCATCTCGCGCGTGCGGCGGACGCCGTCGATCATCCGCCGCCGGTCGCGCTCCGCCTCGAGATAGTTGAAGCGGAACGAGGGATACTCGGCCGGATTGGCGGATTTCAGCTTGACCCAGCCGCGGCTGGCCGGCCGCATGATGCCCATGGAGAACATGAAGCCTTCGGCGAAATTGCTCTCCGTGGCGCCGAGGTTGGCGCAGATCGGGTAGAACTCGTGCTGCAGGTCGGCGTAATCGACGTGCTCCGAGCTGCGGAAGAAGCATCCCGTCTCGCAGAAGTTCGTCGTGCCGAGGCCGCTGCGGAAGAGCAGCCACTGCAGGCCGACGCGCCAGCGCCCGATCCGCGTGTTGACCTGCCGCGCGACCGAGACCGGCTTGGCGGTGCCGTATTGGATCGGCACGATCAGATGGTCCTCCATGTGGCGGCCCACGGACGGCACATGGGCGACCAGCTTGATGTCGTGTTCGGCCAGATGCTGCGCGTCGCCGACGCCGGAGAGGAGGAGAACCTGCGGCGAGGCGATCGCGCCACCGCACAGGATCACCTCGCGCTCCGCCTCGGCGCGCTGGCTCGCGCCATGGCGGCCATATTCGACGCCGACCGCGCGCTTGCCGTCGAACACGATGCGATGCACCTCAGCGCCCGTGAGCAGCGCGAGGTTCGGGCGTGCCAGCGCGGGCCGCAGGTAGCCCTTGGCGGTGCTCCAGCGCACGCCCTTGCGGGTGAACTTCTGGGCGATGTGGAAGCCCTCGTGCTGCTTGCCGTTCTGGTCATCGGTGAAGGGATGCCCGGCCTGCTTGCCCGCGGCGATGAAGGCCTGGTCGAGCGGATTGGTCGCGGGGCAGGTCTCGATGTGCTGCGGCCCGTCGCCACCGCGATAGTCGTTGGCGCCGCGGTCGAACGTCTCCATCTTCTTGAAGTAGGGCAGGCAGTGGGCGAACGACCACTCGGGCAGCCCCCGCGCCGCCCAGCCGTCGTAGTCGCGCGGGTTGCCGCGGTTGGCGACCATGCCGTTGATCGAGGACGAGCCGCCGAGCACGCGGCCCCGCTGCTCCAGGATCTCGCGATCGTCGAGCTCGGGCTCGGGCTCGGTCATATAGCTCCAGATGATGTTCGGATTGCGCGCGGCGAACGCGGCCGCGGCGGGCATGTGGATGTAGAGATTGCGGTCCTTGCCGCCGGCTTCGAGCAGCAACACCCGGACACCCGGATCTTCCGTCAGCCGGTTCGCCACCACGCAGCCGGCCGAGCCGGCGCCGATCACGATGTAGTCGTAGCTCTTTCGCTCGGCCATGAAGCCTCCGTAGCCCGCGATCCGATGTGGCCCCTCTCTATCCGACATTTCCCGGCTGAGACATGCGACGGAGGATAAGACGCGAACGTCGCTCCGTTAGAGCACGTTCCACGCGACGCGATCCACGTTGCCGTCATGGCCGGCCTTGTGCCACGGCTGTCCGGTTCGCCGCCGAAGGTTCTGGCGCGCGATCCTTGGAAAACCTCTCCTGGGGGAGAGGTCGCCCGAGGCAACGCCTCGGGCGGGTGAGGGGAGGCGGCGACGCCGCATGGTGCGGCCGTTTTCGGCGCCCTCTGTCGGCCGCCTCCATCATCGGCGCGCCCTCCCCTCATCCGGCTCGCTACGCTCGCCACCTTCTCCCCCCGGGAGAAGGTTTCCTGCGGCGACCGTGTCATCCAACGCCAAAGTCCGTGGGACGAGCCCGGGCATGACGGTTCCATATGAGGCGATTCGATATGAAAGGATTTTGCCCTAACAGGCTGCGGAAAAACCCCCATCATCGTCATCGCGAGCCGCCGTAGGCGGCGTGGCGATCCAGGGCAATGGCGGAATTCGGCGCGATTCTGGATTGCTTCGTCGGCCTTCGGCCTCCTCGCAATGACAGCCTCGGGGTTTTTCAGCACCCTGCTAACCCTCCTCCAGGTCGCGCAGTTCGACGTTCGTGAAGCGCAGGCGATGGGAGAGGGCTACGGCCAGGCTCTCCAGGAGGTTCATGGCCGCCTTCTTGTGACTGGCCGCGAACCCAGTAAACGCGGCGCGCGACAGGACGTAGAGGTCGGTGTCGCGTTCGGCGTAGGCGTCGGCCGAGCGCGGCTCGCGATCCAGAAAAGCCATTTCGCCGAGAAAGTCGCCTTGCCGGAAGGTCGCGAGGTGGTGACTCTGCTGGCGCGCCAGGCGTTGCACGATGCGGATGGCGCCCCTGCGGATCAGGTACAGTTCGTCGCTTTGGTCGCCGGACGCGAAGAGCTGCTCCCCGGCCTTGATCGAGTGGGTGCGCATGCAGGCTTCCAGATCTGCGAGGGTTTCCGGTCGACGTTTCTTGAAGATGTTCATCTCGTGCAGCCCAAGCAGCGTTTCTTCCGACGTGACGACGTTGCTGTCCGCCAGGATGCGATTTTCCACCCATTCCAGCGCCCCATCGAGCTCGCCGAACACGTGATCGCGGTGCTCGGGTCTCACGAGGCCGATCTCGCTGAAATAGTCCTCGACCTCGCGGCCGCCGGGCAGGCGCGGCAGGTGGCTGAAGATCAGGCTGGCACCCCTCTCGCGTAAGGCGTCCTCGATCTGCCCGAGAACGTGGGCGGCGGTGACGTCCACGGATTGGACACGGCGCATATCGAGAACGATGTAGCGGCGCGCCTTCAGATCGGGCTCGACCGCCCGATACAGCTTGTCGGCGGTGCCGAAGAACAGACTGCCCTGAAGCTCGAAAATGGCCGTCTGCTCGCCCTGCTCGCTCAGGAGCTTCATTTCGTCGGGCAGCCGCACCTGCTTCGAGAACCTCTGATGGCCCAGGTTCCGGCGATACACGATCGAACTGGAGGTCTGCTCGCGGACGTACAGGAAGATGGCCAGGGCGATGCCCGCGCCCGACGCGGCGATCAGGCTGACCGCCTTGGCGGTCACGACGACCGCGACGATGACCAGGAAATCGAGGACCGTGGAACGCGACTTCAGGTAATGCAGGCTCTTCCAGTCGATCATGCGCACGCCGACGACGATCAGGATGCCCGAGAGCGCGGCGACCGGCACCCACGCCACCAGATCGCCGAGCAGCAGGAACACGGCCAAGGCCAGCACGCCCTCGATCGAGCCCGACCGCCAGGTGCGGCCACCGCTCGACATGTTGACCAGGGTGGCGCCCATCTGACCCGCGCCCGACATGCCGCCGACCGAGGCGGAGGCAAGATTGCCGAGCCCCTGCCCGATCAGCTCGCGGTTCGAGTTGTGGCGCGACCGGGTCACGGCATCGAGCACGACACAGGTCTTGAGCGTGTCGATCGACAGCAGGACCGCCAACGTGGCCGCCGGCATGGCCAGCCGCGCCACCTCGTGCAGCCCGATCTCGTCGAGGCTCGTCCAACGTTCGAGAAAGCCCGCGACGAAGCCGCCGTCGGCGCCGCCGAGAGGACCGACGATCATGGGATTGCCTTCGAGCCGCAGGAGCGAGGGCTCGACCAGCGCCAAGCCGAAATAGGCCAGCACCCCGGCGGCGAGACCGAGAATCGCGCCGGGGACGGCAGTGACGACCCTGGGGGCCGTCGCCATGACGATCATCGTCGCGGCGCCGACCGCGATGCTGTGCCAGCCCCAGTCCGCGGGCCGCGCAAGAAACTCGAGAAGGTGCGTGCCCTTGGACCCACCCAGCCAAAGCGGAAGCTGGCTCAGGATGATGATGAGCCCGACGCCGCTCAGGTACCCGCTGACCACCGGATAGGGCATGAACGAGATCAACTTGCCGATCCTGATGACGCCGAACACCACCTGCAGCAGCCCGGCCATGAGACCGGTCAGCATGAGCAGCACGAGCGCGGCCCGCGGCGCGGTTCCCTGCTGGACCAACTGAATGGCCAGGGCCGCAAGCACCGCCGCCGCGGGCGCGCACGGCGCCGTGATCAGCCTGCCGGTGCCGCCGATCGCCGGCGTCACCAGCCCGAGCGCCACGGCGCCGAGCATGCCCGCGATCGCTCCATAGGCCGCGTAGCTGGCGCCCAGGGGGGCAAAGACCGTTACGCCGAAGGCGATCGCCGACGGCACCGCCACCAGCATGGCCGTGATGCCGCCCCAGACATCGCCCGACAATCCTCCGCCGCGCGTGCCCGAACCGATGATCGAGAGCGTGCGCGATCCGGACGGACGCCCGCCGTTCGCGGTCCGGGGCGGGGCTTCGGCCTGCTTCACCGTGAACGGCCCGAATTGAAGACGACGGAATTCCGACCCATGGCCCAGCAGCTTAGGCCGCCGGCCTACGCCATCAAAGCGCCAAGCGGAAATATCGCCCATGCCAGTGCGGCCTTGGTCGTCGCGTGACCATCCGCTAGGGTCTGCCGCCAGGATAGCCCATGGACGCCTCGTCACCCGTAGCCCGGATGCTTGTCGCATGCCGCCTCGTCGTGGTCGCTTTGGCGGTGACCATCGCCGGGGCCACGGCCATCGCGCGGGCCGACGCGATGACAAGCGCCGAGCCGACGCCAGGCGAGATCGAGGCGCTGCTCGCCACGCTCAAGGACGATGCGGCGCGCGCGGCGCTGATCGCCGACCTCGAGACCCTGATCGCGGCGCAGCGCGCCGCCGAGGCGGCCGAACCGGCCGGGGTCCTGGGCAGCGCCTCGGCCGCCATGGGGCGCATCGGCGCGGAATTCTCGGCGCTCGTGGCCGGCATCGGTGGCTGGGGCGACATCGCCGACTGGCTCGAACGCCAAGCCGGCGATTCCGAGCGGCGCACCGCATGGATCATAGCCATGAGCAAGGTGGTGTTGGTCTTGCTCGTGGCGTTCGCGGCGGGCCGCATGACACGGAGCGTCCTCGGCCGCTGGTCGCGCGCGGTGTTCGGGCGCTGGGGCGACGGCGCGCTCACCCGGCTGCTCGTCATCCTGGGGCGCATCGTGGTCGGCTTCCTGCCGACCATCGTGTTCGCGGTGTTCGCCTACGGCACGCTCGCCGTGGTCGGCCCCGGTCCGGAAACCCGGGTCATCGCGCTCGCGCTCGTCAACGCCACCATCGTCGTGCAGATCGTGACCGCCGCGTTGAGCGCGGTGTTCGCGCCGCTCGGCAACGGCGCCCGCCCGCTGCCCCTGAGCGACGAGACCGCGGCCTACGTCCACGTCTGGGTGCGTCGCCTGGCCCGGGTCGCCGCCTACGGCGGGTTCGCGGCCCAGGCCCTGGCACTGCTCGGCGTGCCGGCGGTCGGCGCCGGCCTGGTCCTGCGCGCCACCGGGCTCATCGTCGCTGCCCTGATCGTCGTGGTCATCATGCAGAACCGCCGCACGGTCGCCGACTACCTGCGCGGCGAGGGCGCGGCGACGACCCAGGCGTTCCGCTTCGCGCTGGGCCGGCTGGCCGACGTCTGGCACCTGCTGGCCGTGGTCGCGGTCGCCGGCGCTTTCGTCGCCTGGTCCCTCGAGGCCGAGAACGCGCTCGGCACCCTGGTCCAGGGCGTCGTCGGCACGGTCGTCGTCATCGTCGCGGCCAAGATCGTCCTGGTGGTCGCGGCCCGAGGGTTGGACCGCGTGCTCGCCGTCGGCGCCGACATCGCCGAGCGTGTGCCCGGCATCGAGATGCGCGCCAACCGCTACATCCCCGTGCTGCGCTACCTGGTCGCCGTGACGGTCGCGGTGGCCGCCGCGGTCGCGATCGCCGAGGCGTGGGGCGTCAGCGGCGTCGCCTGGCTGACCGGCCCCTGGGTCCGCGAACTGCTGGGCCACGTCATCGTCATCGCCGTCATCGCGTTGCTCGCCCTGCTGGTCGTCGAGGCCACGAACGGGCTGATCAGCCGTTTCCTCGAGGCCAAGGATGCCTCGGGCACGGCGATCGTTCGCAGCGCGCGCCTGCGCACGCTGCTGCCCCTCGCGCGCAACACGGTGATGATCTTCATCTTCGCGGTCGCGCTGTTCACGATCTTGTCGGAGCTCGGGGTCGACATCGGCCCGTTGCTGGCCGGCGCCGGGGTCGTCGGCCTGGCGATCGGTTTCGGCGCGCAAACGCTCGTCAAGGACGTCATCACCGGCGCTTTCATCCTGCTCGAGGACCAAGTGGCGGTGGGTGACGAGGTCGACCTCGGCGGTACGTCGGGCGTGATCGAGGCCATGACCGTGCGTAGCATCACGCTGCGCGACGCGCCGGGAAACGTGCATTTCATTCCGTTCGGCGAGGTCAAGCGCGTGACCAATATGACCCGAGGGCAACGGAAAAACTGACCCGGGATATCGCCCACGCCGCGCTCGCCGATGTCGCGCTTGACTCGCCCGACGCCGAAGCGCACGCTTTCCTCGTTGTCGTCCGCGCCTGCGCCGTCGGCGATGGACTCCGCCGAGGCGGATCGACCCGCGGACCGCGCGACCCGGACGAGACATCGCGCAACCGGCAGGGAGGATGCGACCGCATGGAAACACCACCTGACCAGCAAAGAGGGCGCCACTAACAGAGTGGCGCCGCGGTTCCGGCGGGCGATCGCTTAAACTGGCCAGCCAAGACCGGACCGTTCGACATCACCAGAGCCGTAAGGCGGGCGGATGTTCGATGTCTTGGCCAGACGTCGAGATGATCCGCCGGATCATCACTGTTCTTGGAACAGATGAGGCGAAAAGCCTGAGAGCCCCGATCCCCTAGTGGGACGGGGCTCGAGGCTTGTTTGGCGGGACCCGTGGCCCCCCCGCCCCCCGGAGACGCGCGTTCAAGTGTGGCGACTGTCCGGATGGGCAAGGTATGATGCGCCCGTGGCTGTAGCCGATCACGGGCGAGGGCCCGCTTTGAGGTGTTCGGACATGTTTGTCGTCAAGAGGTTCGCGCGCCGTCAGGTTCTGGCGTTGCTCTGGGCGGGCGCGGTGGCGTTAGCGGCCGGGTCGGCGTCGGCGCAAGTCGCGGTCGGTACGGCCAACGTCGTCGTGCGCGAGGTCAGCGCAACCGCTGGTGGCGCGGCGCGCACCCTGGCCAGCGCCGATCCGGTCCACCGGGACGAATTGATCGCGACCGCCACCGAGAGCGCGACCGAGATCACCTTCGACGACCAGACCCAGCTCAGCATCGGGCCCGAAAGCCAGGTGACCCTGGACGAGTTCATTTACGACCCGAACAGCCACGCGGGCAGCCTGGCCATCGCCGTCACCGTCGGCGTCATTCGCCTCGCTTCGGGCGACATGAACGAGGAGGGCGTCGTCATCACGACGCCGGTCGCGACGATCGGCATCCGCGGCACGATCGTCACCGTGAGCGTGGCCGCCGACGGCACGACCACGGTCAGCGTCGAGCAGGGCGCGGCGGACGTTTCCAGCGCCTCGGGCGGGTCCCAGTCGGTCGCGGCCGGGCTTTCGACCACGGTGGCGCCCGGCGCGCCGCCCTCGCCGCCTTCGTCGCCGCCCCCCGCCGCCTTGGCCGCCGTCACGGGCATGGACAACGTCCTTGGCACTGGCCTTGGCACCGGCGTCGCCGCCGGCGAGGGCGGCGGTGCCTTTGGCGAAATCACGCCGCTGGTCCCCGCAGCCGGGGCCCTGGCCGTCATCGGCGTTGTGATTGCCGTCACGGCCGGCGGCGGCCAGCCGTCCAGCCCGACGACGACGGGCACCTCCGGCACGGCGCCGTGAGGCCCGGCACCGACGTCACAGCGACGGTCCGGGCGCGTTGAGGCCGTGAGCGGTGAGGTCGCGGGTCAGGAACTCGTAGGCCTCGTCGACCGAGTCGGTGCGCAGGAACAGCTTGAGGTCGGCCGCGTCGATCGTGCCCCAGCGCACCAGGGCGTCGAAGTTCAGCACCTCGTCCCAGAACGCCGTGCCGAACAGGACGATCGGCATCTTCTTCTTCACCTTGAAGGTCTGGATCAGGGTGATGACCTCGAAAAACTCGTCCATGGTGCCGAAGCCGCCCGGCATCACCACGATCGCCTTGGCCAGGTAGATGAACCAGAACTTGCGCATGAAGAAGTAGTGGAACTCGAACGCCAGGCTGCGCGTGACGTACTGGTTGGGCGGTTCGATGCCGGGCAGCGAGATGCCGAGCCCGATGTTCACCCCCTTGGCCTCCGAGGCGCCGCGGTTGGCCGCCTCCATGATCCCCGGGCCGCCGCCGGTGCAGACGACGAACCGGCGCTCGTGGCCCTCGATCGCCTTCGACCATACCGTCAGCCGGCCGGCGAGCTCGCGCGCGGCCCGGTAGTAGCCCGACATCACGACCTGGCGCTCGGCCGAGGCCACGTCGCCGCCGGACGCCCGGGCATCGTCGAGCGCGGCTTGCGCCTCGTCCGGGTCGGGCGTGCGCGCCGAGCCGAAGAACACGATCGTGTCGCGGATATCGAACCGCTCGAACCGGCTGGCCGGCTCGAGATACTCGGCCAGGATGCGCAGCGCGCGCCCGTCCCGGCTGTTGAGGAAAGGCTTGTTGCGGTAGGCCTTGACCGCGCGGTAGCGGCTGACCGGCGCGGCGGCCGATGCCGGGTCCGGTTCCCCGAGCGGGGTCGTCCCTCCCTTCGCGGCGCCGTACGCCGCCTCGTCGGGCACGGGCTTCTTCTCCTTGGTCATGCGACGTCCCCTGGTTCCGACTTTCGCGAGTTCCGGAGTTGTCGCAGGCAACGCCGGAGCCGCGAAATCGGTACACCATCATAATCATGTACCCGATCACGGGCTTCGCGCCCGTAGCGCGAAACTCCGAGATCGCGTACGGGCCTCCCCCGACCGCGCGATACGGCGCGGGCCCTAGGACCGGCCCCGGACCTTGCGCGAGCCGGTCCCGCTCGGGGCTCGGTCGTCAATCCGGCGATACATCGTCTCGAGCGACACCGATGCTCCTTGGCTTCCCGGCGGCGCCACGCCGGCGCCGTGCGGCGCAGCGATCCGTACGCCCGGCTGACCATCGCCGTCGAGCGTGAACTCGACGCCGGCCGAGGCCAGCGCGGCCTCGATGGCGCGCAGATTGTTGCCGAACGGGGTACGCGCGCCACGCTCGAAATCGACGATGGTCTGCTTCGAGACGTTGGCCGCTCGCGCCAGGTCCGCCTGGTTCCAGCCGGCGAGCGCGCGCGCCGCCCGGCAGACGCGCCGTTTGACCTTCTCGGTCATCGCGGGTCCTCCCTTGCGATTATCTTGACCAACCTCTATATTATATGCTAACCTTTGTCAAGTTAATGCCCCTGCTCGGCGCCAGCGTCGAGCCCGCCGGGCCTGGGGCTTCAAGTTAAGGAGACCTTGTGCCATGAAACGCTTTCCCGCTTTGGCCCTCGCGGCCGTGACCCTCGTGGCTGCGTTCGCCGCGAACCCCGCCGCCGCGCAGGGCCCGCCGGCCGGCTCCGCGTGCACGTCGCGTGACGAAGTGCTTCGGGTCCTCGCTGAAAACTTTCAGGAGGCCACGATCGGCCGGGGTCTTCAGGCCAATGGCACGCTGCTCGAGGTCTACGCCTCGAAGTCCGGTACATGGACGATCGTCTTGAGTTGGCCGACCGGCTTGAGCTGCATCGTTTCCACGGGCGACGCCTGGATGAACGTTGCCGTCAGCCCCGACGGGCCGGTCGCGTAACCGGGCTCGCGCCGACGGCGCAAGCCATCACGCCTCGTAGGGCCTGAGCACGGCCCGGCTGATGATGTGGCGCTGGATTTCGCTGGTGCCGTCCCAGATACGCTCGACCCGGGCATCGCGCCACAGGCGCGACATGGCGACGTCGCTCATCACGCCCATGCCGCCCAGCACCTGCACGCCTTCGTCGGCGACCAGCGCCAGCATTTCACTCGCCTTGAGCTTGGCCATCGCCGCGTCCTCGGCGGTCATGGTGCCTTGATCGGCCTTCCACGCCGCGTGCAGGGTCAGTAGCTCGGCGCTGGCCAACTCGGTCGCCATGTCGGCGAACTTGAACGCGACACCCTGGAATCGGCTGATCGTCTGATCGAACTGCCGGCGCCGGCCGGCCCACTCCGCGGCTATCGCCAGGATGCGCTCGGCGCGGCCGAGGCAGTTGGCCGCCAGCACGAGACGCTGGGCGTAGAGCCATTCGTTCGCCACCTCGAAGCCCTTGTGCAGATCGCCCAGGATCTGCCGCCTGGGAACCCGGCAGTCGTCGAACGCGAGCACGCACTGGTGGAAGCCGCGATGGCTCACGGCGTCTGGCTGGCGCGTGCAGGCGAAACCGGCCGTGCCCTTGTCGACGAGGAACGCCGTCACCAGCTTGCGCGGGCCCTTGGGCGTTTCCGTCGTGCCGGTGACCGCGAATACGATGGCGAAGTCGGCGAGGTCGGCGTGGCTGATGAAGTGCTTGGTGCCGTTGATGACGAAGTCGTCGCCGTTTGCCACCGCGCAGGTCGTGATGCCGAAGGCGTCGGACCCGGCGCCGGGCTCGGTGATGGCGAAGCATTCGATGCGCTCGCCCTTGACCGTGGGCACCAGGTAGCGGTCGCGCTGGTCGCCACGGCACGCCATCAGGATCATCGACGGGCGCGCGACCAGGTATTGCAGCGCGTAACCGGTACGGCCGAGCTCCTTCTCGACCAGCATCATGGTCACGTTGTCGAGCCCGCCGCCGCCGACCTCGGCCGGCATGTTCATGGCGTAGAGCCCCTCGTCCATGGCCCGCCGGCGGATGCGGTCCTTGAGCGCCGCGGGGACCTCGCCGGCGCGATCGACCTCGTCCTCGTGGGGCACGAGCTCGGCGGTGACGAACTTGCGGACCGTCTCGACGATCAGCTTCTGTTCGGT
>CAZGYG010000085.1:0-12250 GCA_964530335.1 uncultured Rhodospirillaceae bacterium
GTCGTCCCACTCCTTCGTCTCGGGCGGCCGGCGGCGTTTGGCGGGCTTGACCTTCGGCGCGATCTTCCGCACCGCCTTGGCGACCGGGTTGCGGCGCCTGGCCCGCGCGCGTTTGGCCTTCTTCTTCATGCCGCCCGCCGTGGCATCAGGAGCCAGGCGTCCAGGTCGAGGACGACCGCCGGGTGGTCCTTGCCGTCCGCGCCCTTGAGCGGGAAATCGGCGCAAGGATGGTCCTTGGCGGCGACCGTGCGCACGCGCAGCAGCCCCAGGTCGGTGCGATTCGGAAGCTCCGCCCTTTCGAGCACCTCCGACCAGGCATGGATCGTGTCGCCGGCCAGGCACGGCGCCACGTGCCGCCCGCCGTTGATGGCGAGGATCGCGAACGCATTGGCCAGACCGTTGAACGACAGCGCACGGGCCAGGCTGATGATGTGGCCGCCGTAGACGAGCCGCCGCCCGAGCTTCGTTTCCCGCTGACGGTGCTGGTCGAAGTGGACCCGGGCCGGGTTCTGGTAGAGCCGGGTCGCCATCATGTGCTCGGCTTCCTCGATGGTCAGACCATCGACGTGGTCGATGCGCTCGCCCACGGTGTAATCGTCCCACACGGCGGCCGATCCTGTGGCGGCCCAGTCGTAGCCACGGCCATCGAGGCCATCGGGCACGATCACCTCCGACGGCGCGACCGCATCGGCGAGCTCGGGAACGACCGGGTCGGGCGCGGGCGCGGCTTCGTCGCGCTTCGCCACCAGCACCCAGCGCGCGTAGTCGAGCACCACGTCCCCCGCCTGGTTGCGCCCGACGCTGCGTACCCACACCACGCCCGAGCGCCGGTTCGAGGCCTCGCGCACGCCGATCACCTCGCTTTCGGCGCTGAGCGTGTCGCCCGGGTAGACCGGCGCGCCGAACCGGCACTCGGCGTAGCCCAGGTTGGCCAGCGCGTTGAGCGAGATATCGGCGACCGTGCGCCCGAACACGACGTGAAATACGAGCAGGTCATCGACCGGCTGGGCGCGGAAGCCGAGCGCGCGCGCCACGGGTTCGGCGCACGGCACGGGGAACCGCGATCCCGTCAGCGCGAGGTACAGCGCGGCGTCACCCGCCGTCACGGTGCGCGGCACCGGGTGGACCAGACGCTGGCCGAGCCGGAAGTCCTCGAAGAAGTTGCCGATCCTTGCCTTGTCCACGGGCCGGCTCACGCGGCCATGGCTTCGATCGCCGCGGCGAGCGCCAGCGTGCGCCGTGCCTGCTCGACGTGCAGGTTCTCGACCAGCCGGCCATCGACGACGATGACGCCACGCCCGGCGGTCGCCGCCTGCTGGTGCGCGGCGACGATGCGGCGCGCCATCTCGATCGAGTCCGGGCTCGGCGTGAAGGCCTCGTTCGCCGGCCCGACCTGGCTGGGATGGATCAGGGTCTTGCCGTCGAAGCCGAGTTCGGCGCCCTGGCGGCAGGCGCGGGCGAAGCCCTCGGCGTCGGCGAGGTCCAGGTGCACGCCGTCGACGATGGCGACGCCGAAGGCGCGCGCGGCCAGCAGGCACAGACCGAGACTGGTCAGCATCGGCACCCGGTCGAGCGTGTGGCTCGCGCGCAGGTCCTTGGCCAGGTCCGAGGTGCCCATGACCAGCCCCGCGAGCCGCGGCCCCGCCCCGGCGATGCGCTCGGCGTGCAACACGCCGAGCGGGGTCTCGACCATGCACCAGATGGACATCGCGGATGGCGTGTCGTGGACCTCGAACAGCGAGGCGACCTGGCGCACGATGCCGGGGCCCTCGACCTTGGGCAGCAGGATGCCGTCGGCGCCGCTGGCGGCCACGGCCACGATGTCGTTCAGCCCCCACGGCGTGGCCAGCCCGTTGACCCGGATGATGACCTCGCGTCGGCCGTAGCCCCCGGCCTTGACCGCCGCGCACACCAGGCGGCGCGCCTCCTCCTTGGCGTCGGGGGCGACCGCGTCCTCGAGGTCCATGATCACGACGTCGGCGGGGAGCGTGCGCGCCTTCTCGAGCGCGCGGTCGTTGGACCCCGGCATGTAGAGCAGGCTGCGACGCGGTCGAATGCCACGCGCCATGATCGCACTCCCTTGTTGGTGGTCGGGCGCGCCGTACTATACGGTTCGCCGGCCCGGCCTCAAGCCGGGCGGTCCAGAGTGGGGAACCGGTGGCGATTCTGTCGATCCAGTCCCACGTCGCCTACGGCCACGTCGGCAACTCGGCGGCCGTGTTCCCGCTCCAGCGACTGGGCCTCGAGGTCTGGCCGGTCAACACGGTCGAGTTCTCGAACCACGTCGGCTACGACGGCTTCCGCGGCCGGGTCCTGCCGCCCGAGCTGGTGACCGACGTCGTGGCGGGCATCGCCGATCGCGGCGTGCTCGGCCGGTGCCAGGCCGTGCTGTCCGGTTATCTCGGCGATGTCGCGCTCGGCAAGGTCGTGCTCGACGCGGTGGCCAGCGTGCGCGCGGCCAACCCGCAAGCGATCTACGCCTGCGACCCCGTCATCGGCGACGTCGGCATCGGCGCCTATGTGGGCCCCGGCATCGCCGAGTTCTTCCGCGATCGCGCCGTGCCGATGGCCGACCTCCTGTTCCCCAACCAGTTCGAGATCGACGCCCTGGTCGGGCGGTCGGTGCGCACGCGCGAGGACGCCATCGGCGCCGCGCGCGAGCTCATCCGCCGCGGTCCCCGCGTGGTCACCGTGACCTCGTTCTATCCCGCGGACGCGCCCGACGTGATCGAGGCGGTGACCGTGACGGCGGACGCGGCCTTCGTCGTGCGCGTGCCGCGGCTCGCCGTGACCGTGCACGGCACCGGCGACGCCTTCGCCGCGCTGTTCCTCGCGCGCTGGATGGAACAACGCGAGCCGCGCCGGGCGCTCGAACTCGCGTGCGCCGCGATTCACGGCGTGCTGCGCGCGACTCCGGGCAACGGCCTGACCGAGATGGCGTTGATCGCGGCCCAGGACGAACTCGTGCGCCCGAGCCGGACCTTCACGGCCGAGCCGGTCTAGCGATCGGGTTCAGCTCGCGAGCTTGCGGGCGCCCTTGAGGAAACGCCGGTCGAGCTCCTCGGCGATCTGCACGGCGTTGAGCGCCGCGCCCTTGCGCAGGTTGTCGGCCACGACCCACATCGTCAGGCCGTGGCGCACGGTGCGGTCCTCGCGCAGCCGCGAGACATAGACCGCGTCCTCGCCGGCGGCCTCGACCGGGGTCGAGTAACCGCCGCTCTCGCGCCGGTCGAGCACGACGACGCCCGGCGCGGCCATCAGCGCATCGCGCGCCTCGCGGACCGAGATGGGCCGCTCGAACTCCACGGTCACCGATTCCGAGTGGCCGACGAACACGGGCACGCGCACGCAGGTCGCCACCACGGCGATCGCCGGGTCGAGGATCTTCTTGGTCTCGACCACCATCTTCCATTCTTCCTGGGTCTGGCCGTCGGCCATGAAGTCGCCGATATGCGGGATGGCATTGAAGGCGATCTGCTTGGTGAACTTCCTGGGCTTCTGGTGCTCGTTGACGAACAGCTTGCGGGTCTGACTGAACAGCTCGTCCATGCCCGCCTGGCCCGCGCCGCCGACCGCCTGGTAGGTCGCCACCACGATGCGCTTGACGCGGGCGAGATCGTGCAGCGGCTTCAACGCCACCACCATCTGGATCGTCGAGCAGTTGGGATTGGCGATGATGTTGCGCCTGGCGTAGCCCGCGAGCGCGCCCGGGTTCACCTCGGGCACCACGAGCGGCACGTCCGGGTCCATGCGGAAGTAGGACGAGTTGTCGATCACGATGCAGCCGGCCGCGGCGGCGCGCGGCGCGTGCACGGCCGAGACCTTGCCGCCCGGCGAGAAAAGCCCGATGTCGGTGCCGGCGAAGTCGAACGTCGCCAGGTCTTCGACGACGAGGGTCTTGTTCTCGCCGAACGAGACCTCGCGCCCGACCGAGCGCGACGACGCCAGCGCGACCACCTTGTCGGCCGGAAATTCCCGTTCCGCCAGGGTCTTGAGCATCTCGCGACCGACCGCGCCGGTCGCCCCGGCGATGGCAACCTTGTAACCCATCATCCTCTCCGTCGTCCCTTCAGGCGGCGAGCACCTCGAGCCCGTGCAAGATAGCGTCACCCATCGCCGCGGTCGACACTTTGGTCATGCCCGGCTGCATGATGTCGGCGGTGCGCAGGCCACGGTCGAGCGCTTGGTTAACCGCCCGCTCGACCAGGTCGGCGTCATCGGCGCGGCCGAACGAATAGCGCAGCATCATGGCGACGCTCAGGATCGCCGCCAGCGGGTTCGCCACCCCCTGGCCGGCGATATCGGGGGCCGAGCCGTGCACCGGCTCGTAGAGCGCGGCGCGCCGGCCCTCGGCGTCGGCGGCGCCGAGCGAGGCCGACGGCAACATGCCGAGCGAGCCGGTCAGCATCGCCGCTTCGTCCGACAGCATGTCGCCGAACAGGTTGTCGGTGACGATGACGTCGAACTGCTTGGGGGCGCGCACGAGCTGCATGGCGCAGTTGTCGGCGTACATGTGGCTGAGCGTCACGTCGGTGTAGGCCTCGTCGCGCAGCTTCTGCACCTCCTCGCGCCACAGCACCCCGGTTTCCATGACGTTGGCCTTCTCGACCGAGCACACGCGGCCCGAGCGCTGGCGCGCGAGCTCGAAGGCGACGGCGGCCACGCGCCGGATCTCGGAGCTCGTGTAGACCTGGGTGTTGACGCCGCGCCGGCTGCCGTCGGGCAGGGTCTCGATGCCGCGCGGCGTGCCGAAGTAAATGCCGCCGGTCAGCTCGCGCACGATCATGATGTCGAGCCCGGCCACGACCTCCTCGCGGAGCGTCGAGGCAGAGGCCAGCGCCTTGGGGCAGATCGCCGGGCGCAGGTTGGCGAACAGCTCGAGCTCCTTGCGCAGGGCGAGCAGCCCGCGCTCGGGCTTCTTGTCGAACGGCAGGCCGTCCCACTTCGGGCCGCCGACGGCGCCCAGCAGCACCGCGTCGGCCCGCTTCGCGCTCGCCAGCGTCGCGTCGCTCAGCGGCGCGCCGTGCGCGTCGATCGCGGCGCCGCCGACCAACCCCTCGTCGAGGACGACAGCGAAGCGGCGCTTGGCGCCGACCCATTCGATCACCCGCCGCGCCTGGCCCACCACCTCGGGGCCGATGCCGTCGCCCGGCAGCAGCAGGACCGTGCGGTTCGCCGCCACGTCAGGCGCCGCGGCCGTAAAGCCAGGGCTGATCGCCGCGCTGGCGCGCCTCGAACCCGTCGATCGCCGCCCGCTTCTCGAGCGTGAGGGAGATGTCGTCGAGCCCTTCGATCAGGCAGCGCTTGTGGGACGGGTCGATCTCGAAGCGATGAACGACGCCATCGGGGCCGCTCACCGTCTGCGCCGGCAGGTCCACCGTGAACATCGCGTTCGCGCCGTGAGTCTGGGCCATCAGGCCATCGACCGCCGCCTTGGGCAGGACGACGGGCAGGATGCCGTTCTTCAGGCAGTTGGTGAAGAAGATGTCGGCGAACGAGGGCGCGATCACGCAGCGGATGCCGAAGTCCAGGAGCGCCCACGGCGCGTGCTCGCGGCTCGAGCCACAGCCGAAGTTGTCGCCGGCGATCAGGATGGCGGCCTTGCGAAAGCCCGGCTGGTTCAGCACGAAGCCCGCGATCTCCTTGCCGTCCCGATCGAAACGCATGTCGTTGAACAGGTTTCGGCCGAGCCCGGTGCGCTTGATCGTCTTGAGGAACTGCTTGGGGATGATCATGTCGGTATCGACGTTGATCATCGGCAGCGGCGCGGCGGCACCGCGAAGCGTCGTGAACTTCTCCACGGCAACCACTCCGTTGCGAGTTGGCCCAGCCCTCGTCGTGTGCGAGCAGGCTCTCATGCTTTCTTGGTGTTGCCCTCGATCGCCCCGAGCCGGTCGTTGATGCGGAACAACACGATGACCACCTCGCACCACACCCTGACCGCGATCGGGCCGACGATGATCGTGACCAAGCCGACGACAGCGCCTTCGGCACTGCCCGAGAACAGCGAGGCGATCCCGGCGATCACCGACAAACCAACGCCGACCCAAAACAAGACCTGCACGAGCATCGGCGTCAGCATTTTCCGAAAACTCAGAAATTCCTGCATGTTTCTCCCTCCTGTGGATTGAAATCTGGGTTGACCATCGCCGCTCCACGGACCCCGGCCCGCGCCGCCCCGCCGAAGCTGTCGGCGACCATGTAACGGGTCGATGCGAGCGACTCAAGGACCTTTGGCGTCGTGACCCCTCACCTTAGTTCGCGGACATCGGTCAGGCGACCGGCGATGGCGGCGGCGGCGGCCATGGCCGGGCTCATCAGGTGGGTGCGCCCGCCACGCCCCTGGCGGCCCTCGAAGTTGCGGTTCGATGTCGAGGCGCAACGTTCGCCGGGTTCCAGCCGGTCGGCGTTCATGGCCAGGCACATCGAGCACCCGGGCTCGCGCCAGTCGAAGCCGGCGTCGCGGAACACGCGGTCGAGACCTTCTTGCTCCGCCTGGCGCTTCACCAGGCCCGAACCCGGCACCACCATGGCGCCGACGCCCTTGGCGACCATGCGGCCGCGCGCCACCGCCGCGGCGGCGCGCAGGTCCTCGATGCGCCCGTTGGTGCAACTGCCGATGAACACCCGGTCGATGGCGACCTCGACCAGCGGCGTGCCGGGCTCGAGCGCCATGTAGGCGAGCGAGCGTTCCATCGCCTGGCGCTTGCCCGCGTCGGCGACTTGGCCGGGATCGGGCACCCGGCCCGAGATCGGCAGCACGTCCTCGGGGCTGGTGCCCCACGTCACCTGGGGCTCGATGGCGGCGGCGTCCAGCACGACCTCCTTGTCGTAGGCGGCGCCCGGGTCCGAGGGCAGCTCGCGCCATCGCCCGACCGCCGCCTCGAACGCGCCATCGCCCGGCGCCAGCGGCCGGCCCTTCAGGTACGCGAAGGTCGTGGCGTCGGGCGCGATCAGGCCGGCCCGCGCGCCCGCCTCGATGGTCATGTTGCACATGGTCATGCGGCCCTCCATCGAGAGCGCGCGGACCGCATCGCCGGCGTACTCGATGACGTGCCCGGTGCCGCCGGCGGTGCCGATGCGCCCGATCACCGCGAGAATCATGTCCTTGGGGCCGACGCCGAAGCCGGGCGTGCCGGCCACCGTGACGCGCATGTTCCTGGGCCGCTTCTGCAACAGGGTCTGGGTCGCCAGCACGTGCTCGACCTCGGAGGTGCCGATGCCGATCGCGAACGCGCCGAACGCGCCGTGGGTCGCGGTATGGCTGTCGCCGCACACGATCGTCATGCCGGGCTGGGTCATGCCCTGCTCGGGCCCGATGATGTGGACAATGCCCTGGCGCACGTCGTTCATGCCGAAATACGTGATGCCGAATTCGGCGCAGTTGCGCTCGAGCGTATCGACCTGGACGCGGGATTCCTCGTCGGCGATGCCGAGGGCGCGGTCGGTCGTCGGCACGTTGTGGTCGGCGACCGCGAGCGTGGCGTCGGGCCGGCGCACGCGTCGCCCAGCCGCGCGCAGGCCCTCGAACGCCTGGGGGCTGGTCACCTCGTGGACCAGGTGCCGGTCGATGTAAAGGACGCACGTCCCGTCGGGCTGCGCGTCCACGAGGTGGGTGTCCCAGATCTTGTCGAACAGAGTTCGGGGGCGAGTCATGGAATGTGCCGGCTCGCGATCAGCCTTCGGCGTCGGGCGCGCCCGTCTCGGCGTCGGTCGGGCGTTCGTCGCGCCGCTCGGTGATGCGCGCCTTCTTGCCGCTGCGTCCGCGCAGGTAATAGAGCTTGGCCCGGCGCACGTCGCCGCGCCGCACCACGGTGATGCTTTCGATGCGCGGGCTGTAGAGCGGGAACACCTGCTCGACCCCTTCGCCGTAGCTGATCTTGCGCACGGTGAACGAAGAATTCAGCCCGCGGTTGCGCCGGCCGATGCACACGCCCTCGTAGGCCTGGATGCGCTCGCGCGTGCCTTCGACGACCCGGATATTGACCTTGAGCGTGTCGCCGGGTCCGAAGCGCGGCAATTCCTTACCCGCGGTCAGCGCGGCGATCTGTTCCCGCTCGATGTCGTGCAGCAATTTACTGGTCATGGCCGTCACCCTTCCGTCCTTCCGTCTTTCGCCGGCGCGCGCGTCCCCAACAGTTCGGGACGACGTTCGCGCGTTACCCGCTCCGCCTCGGCCGAACGCCAGGCGCGTATCCTGTCGTGGTGCCCCGAAAGCAAGACCTCGGGCACCGCCCGCCCTTCCCAGACCTGGGGCCGGGTGTAGTGCGGGTACTCGAGCCGGCCGTGCTCGAAGCTTTCCTCGGCCAGGCTGGCCGTCGCGCCGACCACGCCGGGCAACAGCCGCACGCAGGCGTCGATCACGGCGATCGCGGCTGGTTCGCCGCCCGACATGACGAAGTCTCCCACGCCGATCTCCTCGAGCCCGCGCGCCTCGACGATCCGTTCGTCCACGCCCTCGTAGCGGCCGCACACGAGGCGGACCACCGACACCCGCGTCAGTTCCCGCACCCGTTCCTGGGTGAGCGGCCGGCCGCGCGGCGTGAGCAGGATCCGGGCCTCGTCGGTGCCCGGGGGCGGGCACGTCGCGTCGAGCGCCGCAGCCAGCACGTCCGGCCGCATGACCATGCCCGGCCCCCCGCCGAAGGGACTGTCGTCGACGGTGCCGTGTTTATCGCGCGCGAACGCCCGGATGTCCACTATTTCCAGGCGCCACAGCGCGGCCGCCAGCGCCTTGCCCGCCAGGCTGACCCCGAGCGGACCCGGGAAGGCGTCGGGGTGCAGGGTCAGCACGACCGCGCGCCACGGTGCCGGCGCCGTCACGGCCCTTCACCCTCGTCCAGTGCCGCCGGATCGACGACCAGGTGCCCGCCCTCGAGGTCGATCACGGGGACGAATTCCCGGGTGAAGGCGACGAAACGCGCTGTGCCATCCTCGCCGGCGATTTCGAGCACGGCGCCCGCGCCGTGGTCGTGCACCGCGGCGACCCGGCCGAGGCTCGCCCCAGCCGCCGTCCGGGCGGCCAGCCCGATCAGGTCGTGGTGGTAGAAGGTCTCGGCCGGCGCCGCGGGCAGCGCCGCGCGCGGCACGCACAATATCGTGCCGCGCAGGGCCTCGGCCGCCGTCCGGTCGTCGATGCCGGTGACACGGCCGATCGGCACGCCAGCATCGACGCGCACGATGGTGAGCGGGACAACCGCCCCGCCGGGGCCGGCGTGGAGCGGTCCGTAGGCCACCAGATCCTCGGGTTTCTCGGTGTAGGCGCCGATCCGAACCAGGCCGCGCACGCCCATGGGCGCGCGCACCACGCCCAGCTCGACCCAGCCCCGTTCCTCGCCGGGTCGCCCCTGGGCGCGGGGTGGGCGGGTTGACCTAGGCCGCGCCCTCGGGCTTGACCTCTGCAGCGGGTTTCTCCTGGGGTTCGGCGGCGGCCTTAGCAGCCTCCTCGGCCTTCTTCTTGGCCTTGCCGACGCCCATGGTGAACTTGGGCGCGGGTATGATCGCCGCGCGCCCCAGGATGCGCGCCACCCGGTCGGACGGCTTCGCCCCGCGCGCCAGCCAGAAGCGCGCCCGTTCCTCGTTCAAGGTGACGCGCCGGTCGCTGTCCCTCGGCTGGAGCGGGTTATAGAGCCCGATCCGCTCGATGAAGCGGCCATCGCGGGGGCCACGCGAATCGGCGACGACGATGCGATAGCTGGGCTGCTTCCTGGAGCCCATCCGCATCAGGCGGATCCTCACGGCCATGCGTCAATCCTTCGGCGAAGGCGAACGGCCCGCGGAGCCAGCCCCCGCGGGCGCGAAAGGGGCACCTTCTCCCCCATCCGGGGGCCGCCGTCAAGGGCCCGCGCCGGCGGACTAACGCGGGAAGCCGGGCGGCGCGGCGAACGGCAGGTTGCGCAGAAACCCCTTCTGGCCGAGCTTGCGCATCTTCTTCATCATGTCGGCCATCTGCAGGTACTGCTTCACGACCCGGTTGACCTCGGCGACCGTGGTGCCCGAGCCGGTGGCGATGCGGCGCTTGCGCGAGGCGTTGAGCAACCGCGCGTCCTTGCGCTCGGCCCGGGTCATGCTGGCGATGATCGCCTCCTGGCGCGCGAGCATCCGGGTGTCGACGCGGGCCTCGGCGAGCTGGCGCTTGACCTTGGCGACGCCGGGCAGCAGCCCCATCACGCCCTCGACCCCGCCCATCTTCCTGAGCTGGCGGAACTGCGCGGCCATGTCGTCGAAATCGAACCCGCCCTTCTGGAGCTTGGCGGCCAGCTTCTCGGCCTCCTCGCGCTCGATCGCCTCGGCCGCCTTCTCGACCAGGCCGACCACGTCGCCCATGCCCAGGATGCGCTGGGCGACGCGGTCGGGGTGGAACGGCTCCAGCGCCTCGGTGCGTTCGCCCACCCCGATCAGCTTGATCGGGCAGCCGGTCACCGCGCGCATGCTGAGCGCGGCGCCGCCGCGCGCGTCGCCGTCCACCCGGGTCAGCACGATGCCGGTCAGCGGCAACCGCCCCTTGAACGCGGCGGCGACGTTGACCGCGTCCTGGCCGGTCAGCGCGTCGACGACCAGCAGCGTCTCCTTGGGCCGCGTCGCCTCGACCACGGCCGCGGCCTCGTCCATCATCGCCTGATCGATGCCGAGCCGGCCGGCGGTGTCGAGCACGACCACGTCGAAGCCCTCGCGCCGCGCGGAATCGAGCGCGCGCCGGGCGATGGCGACCGGCCCCTCGCCTGCCACCACGGGGAGCGTGGCGATTCCCGCCGCTTCGCCGAGCACGGCGAGCTGCGCCTGCGCCGCCGGGCGATAAACGTCGAGCGAGGCCATCAGCACCCGCTTCTTCTCGCGCGTCGTGATCAGCCGCGCGATCTTGGCCGCGGTGGTCGTCTTGCCCGAGCCCTGCAGGCCGACCAGAAGGATGGGCACCGGCGGCGCGGCGGCCAGGTCGAGCTGGCTCGCCTCGCTGCCCAGCACCTGGACCAGATGGTCGTAGACGATCTTGACCACCATCTGGGCGGGCGTGACCGAGCGCAGCACCTCGTGACCGAGCGCCTTGACCTTGACGGCGGCGACGAAGTCCTTGACCACGGCGAGCGCCACGTCGGCCTCGAGCAGCGCGAGGCGGACTTCGCGCAGCGCGGCGTCGACGTCCCCCTCGCCAAGCGCGCCCTTGCGCTTCAGCCGATCGAAGATGCCGGCGAGCCGCTCGGCCAGCGTGTCGAACATGGATGTTCCCGACGATTCAGTCGTTGCGACGCTCTGATATCGCCGGGGATAATGCCCAACGCAAGTGCAGAGCCCGGAGAAACCGGAGGAACCCATGCGTGTCGTCGCCCCTGTCGTTGCCCTTGTCGTCGCCCTTGTCGTCGCCGTTGTCGTCGCCGTTGTCGTCGCGCCGACGACACGCGCGGGCACGGCGGTCACCGTCTACAAGGACCCGTTGTGCGGGTGCTGCTCGGCCTACGCCGACTACTTGCGCGCGCAGGGGTTCGACGTGACCGTGATCGAGACCGAGGACATGGACGCCCGCCACGCCGCCGCCGGCACGCCCGAAGGCTTCGAGAGCTGCCATCTGTCCATGATCGAGGGCTACGCCGTCGAGGGCCATGTGCCGATGGCTGCGATCGAGAAGCTGCTGGCGGAACGGCCGGCGATCGTCGGCCTCAGCCTGCCCGGCATGCCCATGGGCTCGCCCGGCATGGGCGGAGCGCCGGAAGGCCCGCTTACGGTCTACCGCTTCGGCGCGACCGCCGGCGGCGCTCCAGCGCCGGTGCCCTACACCGTCGAATGACCCCGTAGCCGGCTATGGCGGTCGTGAGCTTCACGGCGAATCTGCGCCGGCACCTGGACTGCCCCGACCTGGTGGCCGAGGGCGCGACGCTCCGTGCCGTGCTCGACGCCGCTTTCCAGGCCAATCCCCGCCTGCGCGGCTACGTGGTGGATGAGCAGGGACGCTTGCGCCGTCACATGGTCGTGTTCATCGACGGCGCGCGGGCGGCCGACCGCGAGCGGCTGGGCGATCCGGTGCCGGCGGACGCCAGGGTCTACGTCATGCAGGCGCTGTCGGGAGGTTGACGATGCCGACGTTCCTGATCGCCACCCGAAAGGGGCTGTTCGCCGCCCGGCCGAAGGGCCGGGGCTGGAGCCTGGCCTGCCTCGGCTTCCAGCGCCGTGCTGGCGGACCCGCGCGACGGGGCCCTGTACGCCGCGCTGTTCCACGGCCATTTCGGGCCGAAGCTGCATGTCTCCAAGGATGGCGGGG
>CAZGYG010000086.1:0-12016 GCA_964530335.1 uncultured Rhodospirillaceae bacterium
CTCTAGCCAGGGCGCTCGGCCCGATAGGGCTTCATCCCGGCGCGGGCGAGCGCGTCGGCGCGTTCGTTCTCCGCGTGCCCGGCGTGGCCCCGGACCCAGTGCCACGTCACCCGGTGCCGGGCGAGCGCCTCGTCGAGCCGGCGCCACAGGTCGTCGTTCTTGACCGGCTTGCGGTCGGCGGTGCGCCAGCCGTTGGCCTTCCAGCGCCCGAGCCAGAGCGTGACCCCGTCCTTCAGGTACGTGCTGTCGGTGTGCACGCGGACGGTCGCCGCCCACTTGAGCGCCGTCAACGCCTCGATCGCCGCGGTCAGCTCCATGCGGTTGTTGGTCGTGTGCTCCGCCCCGCCCTTGAGGCTGCGCTCGTGGCCGCCCCAAACCAGTAGCGCGCCCCAGCCGCCCGGCCCGGGATTGCCCGAGCACGCGCCGTCGGTGTAGGCGCCGACGACGCGCGTCGCCGGCCCCGTCATGCCAGCCCGTAGGCGCCGACGTCGCGGACGCCCAGGTGGAAGCGCAGCTTGTGCAGGTACTCGCGCGGGTCCTTGGGCGTGACCAGCGCGCCGGGAACCTGGTTGAGCCAGTCGAACAGCCGGGTCAGCAGGAAACGCAGCGCCGCGCCGCGCGCCAGCGTCGGCAGCGCCGCCGCCTCGGCGGGCGCGAGCGGACGCCGCCGGGCATAGGCGGCCAGGAGCTGCCGCGCCTTGGTCGCGTTGAACGCCAGGTCGCGCTCGAAGCACCAGGCGTTCAGGCACACGGCCAGGTCGTAGGCCAGGAAGTCGGTACACGCGAAGTAGAAGTCGATCAGTCCGGTCAGCCGGCCGCTCTCGAAGAACACGTTGTCGGGGAACAGGTCGGCGTGGATCACCCCGGCCGGCAGGTCCGTCGGCCAGGCCGCGCCGAGATGGTCGAGCTCGCGGGCGATCAGATCGGCCAGCCCGGGCTCGACCTCGTCGGCGCGCGCGCCGCACGCGCGGGCGATCCGCCGCCAGCCGTCGACGGACAGATCGTTGGGCCGTCGCTGGGCGAAGTCCTGCCCGACCACGTGCATGTGCGCCAGGGCGTCGCCCAGGCCCTGGACATGGTGGGCTTCGATGCGCCTGGGCCACACCCCCGGCAGGAACGAGACCATGGCGGCGGGGCGGCCGCACAGCGTGCGCAGGGCCTCGCCGTCGCGTCCGCGCACCGGCGTCGGGCACGGCACGCCGCGGTCGGCCAGGTGGCGCATCAGGCCCAGGAAGAACGGCAGGTCGGCCGGCGCGACGCGCTTTTCGTAGAGCGTCAGGATGAAGTTGCCGGCGTCGGTGATGACGAGGAAATTGCTGTTCTCGACGCCTTCGGCGATGCCCTTGCACGACACCAGGCGGCCGGCGTCGTAGGCCTCGAGGAAGTCGGCCAGCTCCTCGCTGCCGACATCGGTGTAGACGGCCATCGGTCCCGGGATCGGCGCGAAGGATCGGACGTTCAGGCCGACAGCGCGTGGGGCACGTTGAAGCGCACGGATTCGCGCGTCACCACGACCTCTTCCATGTCCAGGTCGTAGGCATCGCCGAGCGCGTCCAACGTTTCGCGCACCAACGATTCCGGCGCCGAGGCTCCGGCCGTCAGCCCGACCGTGCCGACCCCGTCGAGCAGCGACCAGTCGAGCTCGGCCGCGCGCTGCACCAGGACGGCCCGCGCGCAGCCCGCCGCCCGGGCGACCTCGACCAGCCGGAGCGAGTTCGACGAATTCGGCGAGCCGATCACGAGGATCAGGTCGCAGCGCGCCGCGATCGCCTTGATGGCCTCCTGGCGGTTCGTCGTCGCGTAGCAGATATCCTGGCGGTGCGGACCCGCGATGTCCGGGAAGCGCCGGCGCAGCACGGCGACGATGCCGGCCGCGTCATCGACCGAAAGCGTGGTCTGGGTCAGGTAGGCCAGCGGCACGTCCGGGCGCGGGCTGACCCGTTCGGCCTGCTCGGTGTCCTCGACCAGGAGGATCGCGCCCTGGGGCAACTGGCCCATGGTGCCGACCACCTCGGGATGGCCGGCGTGGCCGACCAGGATGATCTGGCGCCCGGCCCGGTGGTGACGCTCCGCCTCGTGGTGCACCTTGCTGACCAGCGGGCAGGTGGCGTCGAGGAAGTCCAGCCGGCGGCGCAGCGCCTCGGCGGGGACGACCTTGGGCACGCCGTGGGCCGAGAACACGACCGGCTGCGGCCCGTCGGGCACCTCGTCGAGCTCGTCGACGAACACAGCGCCCTGGGCCTCGAGCTGGCGCACCACGTAGCGGTTGTGCACGATCTCGTGGCGCACGTAGACCGGCGCGCCGTAGCGCTCGAGCGCCAGCTCGACGATCTGGATCGCCCGGTCGACCCCGGCACAGAACCCGCGCGGGCTCGCGAGAAGCACCTTGAGGCGCTGCTTGGCCATGAGCCATCCTAATCGAAGTCTACCGCCGGGGCGAGTGCGGGCCTTGTTCGCTGTCCGGGCCCTGGCTAGAGTGCGCGAAGCCGCGTGCCGGAGGTGAGCGCCCGTGACCGAAGAAGCCGTGATCGCCCAAAAAGGGCCGTTCAAGGTCGAAGTGGAGGCGGGCAAGACCTACTGGTGGTGCGCCTGTGGCCGCAGCAAGAACCAACCGTTCTGCGACGGCTCGCACAAGCAGACGGCGACCTTCCAGCCGATCGCCCATACCCCCGAGGCGACGGGCCCGGTGTGGTTCTGCGGCTGCAAGCAGAGCGGGAAGAAGCCGACCTGCGACGGCACGCACAAGCGGCTGTGACGGCTACTCGAGCCAGAGCCGGGCTGGTCGCCCTGGCGGCCCTCGCCGGGGCGTGCGGCATGTTCGCCGAGGACACCGGGCCGGTGGCGTGCCCCGAGGTGCTGCTCGTCGCCGACGCCGCGACCGTCAACAGCTACCGCGAAGGTTCGGGGCGCGACCTGACCGACGTCCAGTTTTCCGCCCAACTCATCGATACGGCGTGGGTCTGCGCCTATGACGACGAAGGCATGATCGACATCGAGATCACGATCGCCCTGATGGCGGCGCGCGGCCCCGCCGCCGATTCGCGTACCGCGCGCTTCGAGTACTTCGTGGCGCTCGCCGACACGCGCCAGCGCATTCTGGCCAAGCAGGTGTTCCCGCTCGAGATCGCCTTCGAGGGCAACTTCGATGCGGTCGAGCTCCGGCGCGTCGTCGGCGCCGCGTTCCATGTCGGCGACGACACCACGGGCTCGCGGCACCGCATCTACATCGGCTTCCAGGTCAGCCCGGATCAGCTCGAGGACAACCGCCGGTCGCTCGGCGGCGGCTGAGCGGCGGCTGGGCGTGCTTGCGCTCGTCTCGCCACCGTGCCAACTTCACGGCGCCACGCGGGAGAGACCGTCCGGTGAATGCCGGATCGGCGCCGAAGGAGCAACCGCCCCGGAAACTCTCAGGCAAAAGGACCGCAGGCGACAAGGACTCTGGAAAGCGGGCGCGCACGCGCGCCCCACCGACGGGGAAAGCCGCTCGCCGGGCGGTCAATCTCTCAGGTCCGAGGACAGAGGGGGCACCTTGGGGCGTGGTTTGACGCTCCGGTGCTCTGGCGTGATCGAGGTCCCGTGACGCTGCCGTCGGATTCCCAACCGCGCCGGACGCCACTTTACGATCTTCACGTCGAACTCGGCGCGCGCATGGTCGAGTTCGCCGGCTACGCGATGCCCGTCCAGTACCCGGCGGGCGTGCTGACCGAGCACCAGCACACGCGCGCCGCGGCCGGCCTGTTCGACGTCTCGCACATGGGCCAGGTCACGGTGCGCGGCCCCGACCCGGGGCGCGCCTTCGAGGCCCTGGTGCCGGCTGACGTCCAGGGGCTGGGCGTGGGCGCGCTGCGCTACACGATGCTGACCAACCAGGCCGGCGGCATCCTCGACGATCTCATGGTCGGCCGCGCCGGCGATCATCTGGCGTTGGTCGTCAACGCTAGCCGCAAGGAGGCCGACGTCGCCCACATGCGCGATCGCCTGGGCGCGGCGTTCACCGTGGCTCTCGCGGACGACCGCGCGCTGCTCGCCCTGCAAGGGCCGGCCGCGGCGACCGTCATGGCCCGGCTGGCGCCCGGCGCGACGAGCCTGGGCTTCATGGCGTTCCGCCCGCTCGCCGTCGCGGGCATCCCGTGCCTCGTCGCGCGCTCGGGCTACACCGGCGAGGACGGGTTCGAGATCGCGTGTCCCGCCGCGCGCGCCGTCGAGCTCGCCCGTCACCTGCTGGCCGAGCCCGAGGTCGCGCCCATCGGGCTCGGCGCGCGCGACAGCCTCCGGCTCGAGGCGGGGCTTTGCCTCTACGGTCACGACATCGACGAGACGACCAGCCCGATCGAGGCCGGGCTCGGCTGGACCATCGCCAAACGGCGGCGCGCGGAAGGCGGATTTCCGGGCTCCGACCGCATCCGGCGCGAGCTCGCCGAGGGCCCGGCGCGCCGTCGCGTCGGGATCGGCCCCCAGGGTGGCCCGCCGGCGCGCGAAGGCGCCGAGATTCTCGACGTCGCCGACCGGCCCATGGGCCGGGTCACCAGCGGCGGCTTCGCGCCCTCGCTCGGCCGGCCGATCGCCATGGGCTACGTCGCCGCCGCCGCGGCGCACCCGGGCACCGCCGTGCGCCTGGTCGTGCGCGGCACCGCCAGGCCGGCCACCGTCGTCGCGCTGCCGTTCACGCCGCACCGTTACGTCCGCCGTTGACCGTATCTTGCGAGGAGGTTTGCCCATGGGCGATCGAAGGTACACACGGGACCACGAATGGATCGAACTGGACGGCGACACCGCGACCGTGGGCATCACCGATCACGCCCAGGAGCAGTTGGGCGACGTGGTGTTCGTCGAGCTGCCCGAGGTCGGCCGCCAAGTCACCAAGGGCGGCGAGGCCGCGGTGGTCGAATCGGTCAAGGCGGCGAGCGAGATCTACGCTCCGCTCGCCGGCACCGTCGTCGCGGTCAACGACTCGCTCGTCGCCGAGCCAGGCAAGGTCAACGCCGATCCGTTCGGCGCCGGCTGGTTCATGAAGTTGCGCCTTGCCGATCCTTCCGCGTTCGACGAGTTGATGGACGAGGCGGCGTACCGTTCGTTCGTGGCGGAGTCCTCGTGATGCGCTATCTGCCGCTGACGTCCGACGATCGCGCCGCCATGCTGGCCGCGATCGGTGCCGGCTCGATCGACGATCTGTTCGTCGACGTGCCCGAGGCCGCGCGCCGGACCGGCCACATCGACCTGCCCCTGCACCAGGGCGAGATCGAGGTCGAACGGGCGTTCCGCGCCTTCGCCGACGCCAACCTGAGCCCCGGCGCGGCGCCCTTCTTCCTGGGCGCCGGCGCGTACCGCCACCACATTCCGGCCGCGGTCGATGCCCTGATCCAGCGCGGCGAATTCCTGACCTCGTACACGCCGTACCAGCCCGAAGTCAGCCAGGGCACGCTTCAGGCGCTGTTCGAATTCCAGACCCTCGTCGCCATGATCACCGGCATGGAGGTCGCCAATGCCTCGATGTACGACGGCGCCTCGGCGGCGGCCGAGGCGGTGCTCATGGCCAACCGCGTCACCCGGCGCAGCCGCGCCGTGCTGTCGGGCGGCCTGCACCCGCATTACCGCGCGACGATCGCGACCTACGGCCGCTACGGCGGCTTCACCCTGGACGCCCGGCCGCCCGACGCGAGCGCGACCGAGGACCTGGCGATCGACGAGTCGACCGCGTGCGTGGTCGTGCAGTACCCGGGGTTCTTCGGCCACCTGCGCGATCTCAGGGGGCTGGCGGAGCGGGTGCACGCCCTGGGCGCGCTGCTCGTCGTCGTCGTCACCGAAGTCGCCGCGCTCGGCCTGGTCGAGACGCCGGGCGCGATGGGCGCCGACATCGTCGCCGCCGAGGGCCAGTCGATCGGCGTGCCGTTGTCGTTCGGCGGCCCCTACGTCGGGCTTCTCGCCACGCGCGAACGCCTGGTGCGCCAGATGCCCGGACGGCTGGCCGGCGCGACCGTGGACGCCGACGGCCGGCCCGGCTACGTGCTGACGCTGTCGACCCGCGAGCAGCACATCCGGCGCGAGAAGGCGACCAGCAACATCTGCACCAACTCCGGGCTGTGCGCGCTCGCCTTCACGATCCACCTGGCCCTGCTCGGCGAGGCCGGGTTCAACCGCCTCGCCCGGCTCAACCACGAGGCCGCGTGCCGGCTCGCGGACCGTCTGGCGGCGGTTCCCGGCGTAGCGGTCGCGACCGACAGCTTCTTCAACGAGTTCGCGGTTCGCCTACCGAAACCCGCGGGCGCCGTGGTCGACGCCCTGGCGGACATCGGGATTCTCGGCGGCGTTCCCGTCGCCCGGTTCTATCCGGACGAACCGGCGCTCGCGAACCTCATGCTCGTCGCGGCGACCGAGCTGACCACCGACGACGACGTGAACGCGCTCGTCACGGCGCTCGCGGGGGTACTGGCATGACGACGACCGGCCATCGCGGCCTCGACCACGATGAGCCGCTGATCTTCGAGCAGTCGGCGCCGGGCCGCGCCGGTGTCGACCTGCCGCCGCCCGCCGGCGGCGCCGACCGGCTGGGCGGGCTCGGCCGCGCCCGGCCGCTCGGGCTGCCCGGGCTTTCCGAGCCCCAGGTCGTGCGCCATTTCACGCGGCTTTCGCAGCGCAACGCCGCGATCGACGCGGCCATGTACCCGCTGGGGTCGTGCACCATGAAGCACAATCCCCGGCTCAACGAGAAGGTCGCGCGTCTGGCCGGCCTCGGCGACCTGCACCCGTTGCAGCCCGAGCGCACCGTGCAGGGCGCGCTCGCCCTGATCGATACCCTCGCCCATTGGCTCAAGACGCTGTGCGCCATGCCGGCGGTGGCGATGTCGCCGGCCGCGGGCGCGCACGGCGAGCTGTGCGGGTTGATGACCATCCGCGCCGCGCATCTGGCCCGGGGCGACGCGCGCCAGCTAGTCCTGGTGCCCGAATCGGCGCACGGCACGAACCCGGCGACCGCGGCGCTGTGCGGCTACGCCGTCGAGGCGATCCCGGCGAACGCGCGCGGGCGCGTCGATCTGGCGGCGCTCAAGACCCGGCTCGACGGCACGGTCGCCGCGCTCATGCTGACCAACCCGAACACCTGCGGTCTGTTCGAGGACGAGGTGCTCGAGGCGGCGCGGCTGATCCACGACGCCGGCGGTTTCTTCTACGCCGACGGCGCCAACTTCAACGCCATCGTCGGGCGCGTCCGGCCGGGCGATCTCGGCATCGACGCCATGCACATCAACCTGCACAAGACGTTTTCGACGCCCCATGGCGGCGGCGGGCCGGGCTCGGGCCCGGTCGTGCTGTCCCAGGCGCTCGCGCCGTTCGCGCCGCTGCCCTGGATCGTCCATGGCCCGAGCGGGTTCCACCTGGTCGAGCACGACGCCCGCGCGTTCGGCCGCATCCGGGCGTTTCACGGCCAGATGGGCATGTTCATCCGGGCGCTCGCCTACATGATGAGCCACGGCGCCGACGGCCTGCGCCAGGTGGCCGAGGACGCGGTGCTCGCCGCCAACTACGTGCAGGCCCGGCTCACGGGCGTGCTCGAGCCGGCGTTCGCCCCCCCGTGCATGCACGAGTGCCTGTTCGACGACCGCGCGCTCAAGGACACCGGCGTGACCACGCTCGACCTGGCCAAGGCGCTGATCGACGAGGGTTTCCACCCCATGACGGTCTACTTCCCCCTGGTCGTCCACGGCGCCATGCTGATCGAGCCGACCGAGACCGAGAGCAAGGCGACGCTCGACGAGTTCATCGCGGCCATGACCGCGCTGGTCCGCCGCGCCCAGCAGGGCGACCAGAAGGAGTGGTTCCACGACGCCCCGCGCTTGGCGCCCCGGCGCCGGCTCGACGAGACGACCGCGGCGCGCAAGCCGGTCTTGCGCTGGCAGCCGCCGGCGCCCGCCACCGCCGCCGAGTAGGGCGGGAAGCGCTCAGGTAGAACCGTCCGCCGCACGACGTTCGAGACGCCACAGAGCGAACGGCCCGAGCGGTAGGGGCGGGTCTCAGGCCCGCCCCTATAAGGGCGCGCGCGGGCGCTCAGTGCAGCTTCTTGGCGATGGTGTCGAGAGTTTCCGCGACCAGCTTGGCGTCGCGGCCCGCATCCATGGCTTCGCCGATGAGCCGGCGGGTGGCGCGGAAGGCCAGGTCGGCGGCGGCGGCGCGTACCTCCTGCACGGCCATCGCCTCGGCGCGCGCGATCTTGTCCAGGGCCTGCTCGCGCCGGCGCGCGAGCGCCGCCTGGAGCTCGGCGCCGGCGTTCGTCCGGATGGTCTCGGCGTCCTCGCGCGCCTGGGCCAGGATGCCCTCGGCCTCCTTGACCGCCTCGCGCTGGCGGCGCTGGTACGAGGCCAGCAGGTCCTGCGCTTCCTCGCGCAGCCGGCGCGCCTCGTCGAGCTCGCCCTCGATGCGCGCCGAACGGGCGTCGAGCGCGGCCCTGACCGTCGCCAGCAGCTTGCGCGCGAGCGCGGCCACGAAGATGACGAAGGCGATGGCGACCCAGAACTCGGGGCTCTCGAACATCACGACCGCTCCCGCTTGACCGCGGCGAGCGCCGCCGCCGCGTCGGGCTCGACGCCGATCAACCGGGCCACCGCCGCCTGGGCGACCTCGGCGGCCACGCGCTCGATGTCCGCGACCGCCCGGCCCTTGGCCTCGCCGATCGCGGCCTCGGCGGCGGCGACTTCGCGCGCGAGCACCGCCGCCTGGTCGTCGAACGCGCGGGCCGTCGCCCCCGCCGCGTCCTCGAGCGCCCGGGCGTGCAGCGCCTGGGCCTCAGCGCGGACCTTGGCCAGGCTGGCCTCGTAGGCGGCCATCGCGGCCTCGGCCTCGGACCTGGCGGTGTCGGCTCCGGCCAGGTCGTGAGCGATCTTGTCCTGGCGCGATTCCAGGATTTCGCCGATGCGCGGCAGCAGCCGGCGGGCGAGGATCGCGTAGAGCACGACGAACGTGATCGCCAGCCAGACGAGCTGGGGGACGAATGTCGTCGTGTCGAGCTGGGGCATCGGGACCGCGTTCGCCGGGCGGCTTCGCCTAGCCGAACAGGATCAGGAACGCGATCAGCAGCGCATAGAGCGCCACCGCCTCGACCAGCGCGAAGCCCAACATCGTGAACGGAAACACCGTCGCGCGCGCCGCCGGGTTGCGGGCGACCGAGGAAATGAACGACGCGAAAATATTGCCGATGCCCACGCCGACGCCCGAAAGGCCGATGACCGCCAGGCCGGCGCCAATCATCTTTGCCGCATCGATGTCCATGATGTCGTTACCCTTGCTGGTTCGTTGGTGGACAGGAAAGCCTAGTGCAGGTGCAGCGCGTCGTTGAGGTAGATGCAGGTCAGGATCGTGAACACGTACGCCTGGAGGAACGCGATCAGCGTCTCCAGGCCGTAGAGCAGGACGATCACCAGGAGCGGCGCGATGCCGGCAAGGCCCAGCATCACGACGAAGCTGCCGAACACCTTGAGCATGGTGTGCCCCGCGGTGAGGTTGGCGAACAGTCGGAGCGCCAGGCTCACGGGCCGCGCCAGATACGAAATGATCTCAATCGGGATCAGCAGCGGGGCCAGCGCGATCGGCACGCCCTTGGGCAGGAACAGGCTGAAGAAGTGCAGCCCGTGCTTGACCAGGCCGACCACAGTGACCATGACGATCACGACGGTGGCGAAGGCGAAGGTGACGACGATGTGGCTCGTCACCGTGAAGGTGTACGGGATCAGCGCGATCGCGTTGGCGAACAGGATGAACATGAACAGCGCGAACACGAACGGGAAGAACCGGCGCCCTTCGTTGCCGATGTTGTCGCGCACCATGCCGGAGATGAACTCGTAGCTCAGCTCGACCAGCGACTGCCAACGTCCCGGCACCAGGGCGCGGCGCCGCATCCCCAACGACAGGAACAGGCAGACCGCGGCCACGACGACGATCATGTACGCGGACGCGTTGGTGAACGAGGCATCGACGCCGCCGATCTCGATCGGCAGCCAAGTATGCACCTCGAACTGCGCCAGCGGGCTGTGATGTTGCTCGGCCGCCACGTGACCCCACCTCGTTCGACGCCCCGCCCCGATGGCACGCGCCTGGGGCCGTCACTTCGCCTTGTCGTCGTCCGCACCGCCCCAGGACTTGGTCAGCCGGTAGACGTTGAACACTCCCGCCGCCGCGCCCAGGAAGAACATCACGACCAGGAACCAGGGCGCGGTGCCGAGCCAGCGGTCCAGCACCCAACCGAGAAACACGCCGACCGCGAGCGTCGACACCAACTCGATCGACAGCCGGATGGCGAAGCCATAGCCCTTGGCTTCGAGCCCCAGGCCGGACGACCCTTCGCCCTCGCGCCTCGCCCGGGCCTCGTGCGCTGCGGCGATCCGCTTGCCGAGCCCGTCGAGCGGCGGGGGTTGCTCGCCCGTGGCCATGGCCCCCAAACCTGCGACCTGCTCCGCGCGCCTCACGCGCCCATCTTACGCAACCGCCGCGCCCGCACCAGCCCCCCGGGGCGAAAAACGCGCGCAACCTTAGGGGCCGGTCCCACCACTGTCAAGCTCCCCGGCGTGCCGCCAGGATATCTCCAAGCCCTTGATATTAAAGATGTTTAGCCCTACGCGGTGGCGCGCAGCCGGGACGCTTCGGCGAGGTCGACCGAGACCAGTTGGCTGACCCCGCGCTCCGCCATCGTGACCCCGAACAGGCGATCCATCCGCGCCATGGTCATGGGGTGGTGGGTGATGATCAGGAACCGGGTCTCGCTCTGGCGCGCCATGTGGGTCATCAGCGTGCAGAAGCGGTCGACGTTGGCGTCGTCGAGCGGCGCGTCGACCTCGTCGAGCACGCACACCGGCGACGGGTTGGTCTCGAACTGGGCGAAGATCAGCGCGAGCGCGGTCAGCGCCTGCTCGCCGCCGGACAGCAGCGACAAGGTCTGCAGCTTCTTGCCGGGCGGGCTGGCGACGATCTCGAGCCCGGCATCGAGCGGGTCGTCCGCGTCGATCAATTCCAGGTGCGCCTGGCCGCCGCCGAACAGGCGCAGGAATAACCTTTGGAAGTGGCCGTCGATGATCGCGAACGCGGCGAGCAGCCGCTCGCGGCCCTCGTGGTTGAGCTCGGTGATGCCGCGCCTGAGCCGGCCAATCGCGCTCTCCAGATCGGCGCGTTCGGTGGTCATGGCGCCGAGCTGCCGCTCGACCTCCTCGGCCTCGATTTCGGCGCGCAGGTTGACCGGGCCGATGGCGTCGCGCTCGCGCCCCAGCCGTTGCAGCGTGGTGGCCAGATCCTGGGCCGAGGCTTCGGCCGCCGCGGCCGAGCCCGCGTCTTCGGCCTGGGCGACGAGTTCGCCGAGCCGGTCGGGGGCGACCCCCAGGCGGTCGGCGATGGTCTGGCTCAAGTCGTCGCGGACAAGCCGGGCCTGCTCGACCAGGCCTTCGGCGCGCACGCGCTCCTCGCGCGCCTCGCCCAGCGCCCGTTCCGCGCCGCGCGCGGCCTGGTCCGCTTCGCGCACGCGGGTCTCGGCCTCGGCCCGGACATCGCCGGTCGCGCCGCGTCGCGCGCTCGCCGCGCCCACCGCCTCGAGCAGCTTCCGGCGCCGCGCTTCGATCGCCGCCGGCTGTTCGGCCAGATTGGCGATCTCGGTTTCGGTCGTCGTTTGGCGTTCGTCGAGCTCGGCGGCGCGCGTCCGGGCGCCCTCGGCCCTGCGCGTCCATGACGCCTCGTCCGCGCCGAGCTGGGCCAGCCTGGCCGCGCGCGCCCGCTGGGCCTCGATCACGACTTCGAGCGCCGCCATGCGGCGGGCCAGGACGCCGCGTGCCTCGTCGCGCGCCGCGCGCGCTTCGACCAGGCTTTCCTCGCCGTGGTCGGGGGCCGGCAACGCCAGCTCGGCCGCCCGGGCTTGCCGCGCGCGCGCCGTCGCCAGTTCCGCATCGACGCGCGCCCGATGCTCGTCGAGCGCCGCCCGCCGGGTCGCCAGGGCTTCCGCCTCGGCGCCGTGACGCGCGGCGTCGGTGCGCGCCCGGCTGGTCGTCTC
>CAZGYG010000087.1:0-11883 GCA_964530335.1 uncultured Rhodospirillaceae bacterium
GGCCCGCGCCGGCGTGCAGGGCGCGCTCGACAAGCTCGGCTTCAACCTGGTCGGCTACGGCTGCACCACGTGCATCGGCAACTCGGGACCGCTCGCCGGACTGATCGACAAGGCGGTCGCGGACGGCAACCTGGTGGTCTGCTCGGTTCTTTCGGGCAACCGCAACTTCGAGGGCCGGATCAACCCGCACGTCAAGGCGAACTACCTGGCCTCGCCGCCGCTCGTCGTCGCCTATGCGTTGGCCGGATCGTTGCGCATCGATCTCGCCAACGATCCGCTCGGCGCCGACCGCAAGGGCAACCCGGTCTACCTGCGCGACATCTGGCCGACCGGCAAGGAGATCGACGCCATCCTGCGCAAGTCATTGAAGCCCACCATGTTCCGCGCCCGCTACGCCGACGTGTTCGCCGGTGATGCGGCGTGGCGGCGCATCAAGGCCGTCAAGGGCCTGACCTACCGCTGGGACGACAGTTCGACCTATGTGAAGAACCCGCCGTATTTCGCGGCAATGCGCCCGGTGCCCGAGGCGCCCGGCGACGTGACCGGGGCGCGCCTGCTCGCCGTGCTCGGCGACAGCATCACGACCGACCACATTTCGCCCGCCGGCGCGATCAAGAAGGACAGCCCGGCCGGGCGCTACCTGGTCGATCACGGGGTCGGCCCCGCCGACTTCAACTCGTACGGCGCGCGGCGCGGCAACCACGAGATCATGATGCGCGGCACCTTCGCCAACATCCGGCTGCGCAACGAAATGGCGCCCGGGACCGAAGGTGGCGTCACCCGGCACCTGCCGTCGGGCGAGACCATGCCGATCTACGATGCCGCGATGCGCTACCAGGGCGAGGGCGTGTCGCTGGTGGTCGTCGCCGGCAAGGAGTACGGCACCGGCTCGTCGCGCGACTGGGCGGCGAAGGGCACTCTGCTGCTCGGCGTGCGCGCCGTGATCGCCGAGAGCTTCGAGCGCATCCACCGCTCGAACCTGGTGGGCATGGGCGTCCTGGCGCTGCAGTTCAAGGACGGCGTGACCCGCAAGACCCTGGGGCTGGACGGCAGCGAGCGCATCTCGATCGCGGGCGTCGACGCCGGACTCAGGCCGCGCGCCGAGCTTACCGGCACGATCGAGCGGGCCGACGGGCGACGCGAGACGGTGGCGCTGCTGTGCCGTATCGACACGGCCGATGAGCTCGACTACTTCCGCCACGGCGGCATCCTGCCCTACGTGCTTCGGGGCGCCGCCAAGGCGGCCTGAGACCCGGGAGTGGCGGGCCGCCCGTCACTCCGTTGTGATTCGCGCGTGTCCGGCGCCTGGGCCTAGGTTGGCCGAATGATCCGTATCGCTCCGATCCTCTTGATCGCGGTGGCGCTGGCCCTGGTCGGCGCTGGCCTCGCTCGCGCGGACGGTGCCTCGCCCGTGGTCGTCGAGTTGTTCACCTCGGAAGGGTGCAACTCGTGCCCGCCGGCGGACGACTACCTGGCCGAGCTCGCCCGGCGCCCCGACGTGCTCGCGCTCGCCTTCCACGTCGACTATTGGGACCACCTGGGTTGGACCGACCGCTTCGCCAGCCCCGAGTTCACCCGCCGCCAGCGGGCCTACGCCACGACGCTCGGCACGGCCATGGTCTACACGCCCCAGGCCGTCGTCGGCGGCGCCAGCGACGTGGTCGGCAGCGATCGCGCCGCGCTCGACCGCCTGATCGAGCAGGCCGCGAGCGCGAGCCTGGACATCGGCCTGGCCTGGGCCGCGAACGGCAGCCTCGAGGTGACCCTGCCCGCGGCCCCCTACCACGGTGCGGCGACCGTGTGGTTCGTGCGCTACGACCAGCGCGGCACCTCGGACGTGACCGCCGGCGAGAACGCGGGGCGCACGCTCAACCACGTCAACATCGTGCGCGAGCTCGAGGCCGTGGCTGTCTGGGACGGCACGGCGATGACCGTGACCCTGCCCGCCGAGGCCGTGCGGCCCGAGCCGGGCAGCGAAGGCGAGTACGGCTGCGCCATCATCGTCCAGCCCGAAGGGCTCGGCCCCATCCTCGCCGCGCGCCGCATCGACGGCAACGACTGAGCCCGCCGCGGGTTACGACGCGAAGCCGCGCGCCAGCGCGCCGGCCAGGCGCCTGGCGAACGCCGCGCCGTCGGCCGGGGGCTCGCCTTCGACGATCAGCGCCTGGTCCAGGAGGACGTGCGCCACGTCCTCGACCGCGTCGATGGCGTCGCCCTTGTGGACGCGTTCGGCCAGCGCGGCGATCAACGGATGGGCGGGGTTGACCTCGAGGATGCGCCGAGCCGCCTGTCCGAGCCGCTGGTGCTGGCGCAACAGGCGCTCGACGTGCAGGTCCAGGTCGTCGCGATCGGCGACCAGGCAGACCGGGCTGTCGGTCAGACGTTGGCTGGCGCGCACGTCCTTGACCTTGTCGCCGAGGGCGAGCTTGAACACGGCGATCAGGCTCTTGACCTTGGGCTTGGTCGCGGTCTCGGCGGCCGGCGCATCGCCCGCGCCCTGGATCGCGCCGAGGTCGAGATCGCCCCGGGTCACGGACTCGAATGGCTTGTCCTGGAACTTGCCGACCGCGGGCACCCAGAACTCGTCGACCGCATCGGTCAGCAGCAGCACCTCGACGCCCTTGGCCTTGAACGCCTCGAGCTGCGGGCTCGCCGCCAGGGCCTTGGGGTCGTCGCCGGAGATAGTGTAGATCGCGTTCTGCCCTGGCTTCATGCGCCCGACGTAGTCGGCGAGGCCCACGAGCCCGTCGCCCGCGGTGGTGTGGAAGCGGACGAGGCCGAGCAACTCCTCGCGCCGGGCGTGGTCCTCGTAGACGCCTTCCTTGAGCACCGCGCCGAAGGCGTCCCAGAACGTCGCGTAGGCGGGGGCGTCGTCCTTGGCCTTGCGCTTGAGCTCGCCCAGCACGCGTTTGACCAGGCGCTGGCGGATGCGCGCGATCACCGGGTTCGCCTGGAGCGTCTCGCGGCTGATGTTGAGCGGCAGGTCCTGGCAATCGACGACCCCGGCCAGGAAGCGCAGCCACGGAGGCAGCAGGTCCTGGCAATCGTCGGTGATGAACACGCGCTTGACGTAGAGCTTCACCCGGTGCCGGCGGTCGGGCATGAACAGGTCGTAGGGCCGCCGATTGGGCACGAACAGCAGGTTCGTGTACTCGATCGTGCCCTCGTTGCGGTTGTGCAGGTTCAGCCACGGGTCGTCGCCGGCGTGGGCGACGTGACGGTAGAACTCGCGGTACTGCTCGGGCGTGATCTGGTCCTTCGGCCGGGTCCACAAGGCGCCGGCGTCGTTAATGCGCAGGGGCGCGCCCTCGCCTTCCAGCAGGATCGGCAGGCCGATGTGGTCGGAGTACGTGCGCACGATGTGCTCGAGGCGCGCGGGTTCCAGATACTCGTCCTCGCCCCGTTTCAGGTGCAGCACGACGCTGGTGCCGCGCGCATGGGCGGCGGCGGGTTCGACTCGGAACGCGCCCTTGCCGTCCGAGCGCCAGGTCCAGGACTCGTCGGCGCCGGCGCGCCGGCTGGTCACCGCGACCTCGGCCGCGACCATGAACGCGGCGTAGAAGCCGACGCCGAACTGGCCGATCAGCGCCACGTCCTTGGCCTTGTCGCCGGTAAGCTGGGCCATGAACGCCGCCGTGCCGGACCCGGCGATGGTGCCCAGGTGCTCGATCAGCTCGTCACGGCTCATGCCGACGCCGTTGTCCGTGACCGTCAGGGTGCGGGCCTTGGCGTCGGGGCGAATTCGGATGCCGAGCTCCGGGTCCTCAGCCAGGAGCGCGGGTTCGGTCAGCGCGGCGTAGCGCAGGCGGTCGCAGGCGTCGGAGGCGTTCGAGACTAGCTCGCGCAGGAAAATTTCCTTCTTCGAGTAGAGCGCGTTGACCACCAGGTCGAGCAGCCTGGCGACCTCGGTCTTGAAGACGTGTTGCTCGGCCTTGCCTGCGCTTTCGTTCATGTCCGGTCCCCCGACTGTCCCAGCCATCGCTCGGCCCAGCTTCCCTTAGGCCATTGATTTCCACGGCGAATCCGCCGCGCGGTCCGATGCGCCGGGGCTGATATGTGCCCAAGCGCGCCGTGGTTCAAGCGTTTCCCTTGCCAACGGGCGGGCGGAACCCGATGTTGGACGGGATGGCTGGTTCGCCACAAAGCCGTGTGGTCGCGATCCTCGGCCCGACCAACACCGGCAAGACCCATCTGGCGCTCGAGCGGATGCTCGGCCACGAATCGGGCATCATCGGCCTGCCGCTGCGCCTGCTCGCCCGCGAGATCTACGACCGCGTGGTCGCGGCCAAGGGGGCGGCGACGGTCGCGCTGGTCACCGGCGAAGAGAAGATCGTGCCGCCCCGGCCGCGCTGGTTCGTTTGCACCACCGAGGCCATGCCGATCGACCGCGCGGTGGATTTCGTCGCCGTGGACGAGGTCCAGCTCGCCGCCGACGGCGAGCGCGGTCACGTCTTCACCGACCGGATTCTCAACGCGCGCGGCCGCGCCGAGACCCTGTTCCTCGGCGCCGACACGATCCGGCCGCTGCTGCGCAAGCTGGTGCCCGAGGCCGAGTACGTGGCCCGGCCCAGGTTTTCGCGGCTCGGTCACACCGGCTACCGCAAGATCACGCGCCTGCCGCGGCGCTCGGCGGTGGTCGCGTTCTCGGCGGCGGAGGTTTACCGCGCGGCGGAGCTGCTGCGCAGCCAGCGCGGCGGCGCCGCGGTCGTGCTCGGCGCCCTGTCGCCCCGCGCGCGCAACGCCCAGGTGGCGCTGTTCCAGGCCGGCGAGGTCGACTACCTGGTCGCCACCGACGCCATTGGCATGGGGCTGAACATGGACGTCGATCACGTCGCCTTCGCCGGGCTCCGGAAGTTCGACGGCAGCAGGCCGCGCGGCCTCGAGGCGCCCGAGATCGCGCAGATCGCCGGCCGCGCCGGCCGTTACATGAACGACGGCACGTTCGGCACCACCGGCGACGTGGGCGAGCTCGACCCGGCGGTGGTCGCCCAGGTCGAGGCGCACAGGTTCCCGGTGCTGATCCGGCTCGGCTGGCGCAACGACCGGCTCGCGTTCGGCTCGCTCGGCGCGCTGCTGGCCTCGCTCGAGGCGCCGGCGCCCAAGCCCTTCCTGGTGCGGCAGCGCCGCGCGGTCGATCACCTGGCGGCGGCCACGCTGGCGCGCGACGCCGACATCGCGCGTCTCGCCGCCGATCCCGCGAGCGTGCGCCTGCTGTGGGACGTGTGCCAGATCCCCGACTACCGCAAGACCCTGGCCGAGGCGCACGTGCGCTTCCTCGGCCAGGTGTTCCGTCACCTGCGCGGCCCCGACGGCAAGCTGCCGGCCGAGTGGGCGAGGCGCGCGATCGACCGCCTCGACCGGGTCGACGGCGACATCGACACCTTGATGGCGCGCATCGCCCACATCCGGACCTGGACCTACGTCGCCCACCGGCCGGACTGGCTCGCCGATCCCCAACCGTGGCAGGAGCGCACGCGCGCGATCGAGGATCGGCTGTCCGACGCCCTGCATCGGGGCCTGACCCAGCGCTTCGTCGACCAGCGTACCTCGATGCTGGTGCGCCGGTTGCGCGCCGACGACGCGCTGGCCGAGGTCGACGCGGCGGGAGTCGTCGCCGTCGACGGCCAGGTGCTCGGCCACCTCGACGGCTTCCGCTTCCGGGTCCGGCCGGCGGCGACGCGCCAGGAAAGCCGGGCGGTGTGGGCCATGGCCCGGCGCGCGCTCGCCGTCGAGCTCGCGGCGCGCGTCACCGCCTTGGCTGCCGCCGGCGACGACGCCTTGCTGATGGCCGAGGACGGCTCGATCGTGTGGGCGGGGGCCCGGGTGGCCCGGCTTAAGCCGACCGATGCCCCGCTCGAGCCCCGGGTCGAGGTGTTGGCCGGCGACCTGCTCGACGAGGCGGCGCGCCGGGCGATCGGGCAGCGACTCGAGGCTTTCGTGCGGCGCTGGATCGAGCGCGCGCTCGGGCCGCTCACGACGCTCGGCCGGGCGCGGCTGACCGGCGCCGCGCGCGGGCTCGCGTTCTCGCTCGGCGAGGCGCTCGGCAGCGTGCCGGCCGCGGCCGTCGCGGACCAGGTGTGTGCGCTCGACGCGCGGGACCGCGCCGAACTCGCCCGCTACGGCGTGCGGCTGGGCCGCAACACCATCTATGTGCAGGGCGCGCTGAGGCCGAAGGCGGTGGCGGCGCGGGCGCTGCTGTGGTCGGTCGCCAAGGGCCACGGCGGGCATGCGCCGGTGCCGATGGCGGGCGAACGTTGGGTCGACATGGACGGCCAGGCGCCGGATGGATTTTACGAGGCGATCGGCTACATCCCGCTGGCCCGGCGCGCGCTCCGGGTCGATCTCGTCGAGCGGGCCGGCCGCGAGCTCAGGCGGGCGCTGCGCGAGGCCGGTCAGGGTTTCAGCGCGCCCGGTTCCGTCCTGGCCTTGACCGGCGACGAGGCCGAGCTCGACGCGCTGCTGGCGCGGCTCGGGCTGCGGCGCGGCGACAAGGCCAGGCCGGCCCAGGGCGGGCGCCCGGCCGCCCGTGCCGATTCGCCGTTCGCGAAGCTGGCCGGAGTGGACTTCGGACCGTGACCCTGCCCGGCGTGCGCCTCGACAAGTGGCTGTGGCACGCCCGCTTCGCCAGGACGCGGACGCTCGCGACCCGCCTAGTCCAGGCGCGCCGGGTCCGGCTCAACCGGCGGGTGGTGGAGCGCGCGGCGACCCTGGTGCGCCCCGACGACGTGCTGACGCTCCGCCTGGGCACGGGCGTGCGGGTCGTGCGCGTGCTTGCGCTGGCCGAGCGGCGAGGTTCCTCGCCCGAGGCACGCGCGCTCTACGTCGATCTGGTGCCGGCCACATCCCCCGGGTCCGAGTCGGCCTGACCCAAAAAACCCCTAAGCCGCCGGGGGTTGCACAGGCCGGCCCGAAATGACATATGACCGGCGCATGTTGAGGCGTGTCGGCGCGTTGCTGGGTCTGGACCCAGGGCCCGAGGCCACGGAGCGGGACGACGCCCGGCTCGCCGCCGCCGCCCTGCTGATCGAGGCCAGCCTCGCGGATGGCGCCGAGCAGGCGGTCGAGACCGCCGTGATCGAGCGCCTGGTGCGCGAGCGGTTCGGACTTTCCCATGCGGACGCCGAGGCACTGGTCGCCCGGGGCCGTGCCGCGGCCCACGACGCGGTCGATCTGGTGCGGCAAACCCGGGCGCTCAAGCAGGTGCTGGACGCCGAGGACCGGGTCGAGATCCTGGTGGCGCTGTGGCAAGTGGTGCTGGCCGATGGCGCGCTTGATGGCTTCGAGGAGACCCTGGTGCGCCGGGTGGCCGGGCTGCTCTACGTGACCGACGGCGAGCGCGCTCGGGCGCGGCGCCTGGCGGCGGATCGGCTTGGTGGCGGGCGCGCCTGAGCGCCGAGGCTGGGCATTACCGTGGAGGCGTCATGACTTACGTCGTCATCGAGGGCTGCATCCGCTGCAAGTACACCGATTGCGTCGAGGTGTGCCCGGTCGACTGCTTCTACGAAGGCGCTAACATGCTGGTCATCCATCCCGACGAATGCATCGACTGCGGGGTGTGCGAACCCGAATGCCCGGTCGATGCCATCAAGCCCGACACCGACGCCGAGATGGCCAAATGGGTCGATTTCAACAGAACCTATTCCGAACAGTGGCCGAACATAACCCGGAAGAAGCCCGCGCCCGCCGACGCCGACGCCTTCAAGGACACGAAGGAGAAAATGCAATATTTCGACCCGTCTAGCCCCACCAAGGAAGGCTGAGGGGCAAGAACAGGGCCGCTCTGGGCTTCCCTTTTCGCGTCATCCGTGGTAGAAGGGCGATGTTGTTGTGCTCGTAAGGAAATGGCCGACGAGGCGGGATTCGTGGCGGGGACACGGTTCCGTATCGGTTAATCGCTAGCGAAAGAGAAACATAACGCCGAGGCCTATGCGCCGCGGCGAGAGGGATAGCGCGCGCTCCATGACCATGATCTCCAAAATCAAGACTTCGCCTCGCGGCAAACCGTCGCGCAGTAAACCGCTTAACGGCAAGGCGCCTCGCGGTAAGGCGAACGGGCGGCCTCACGCCAAGACTGGGGCCTCGGGAAACAGGACCAAATTGGGGGCCAAGTTGCCCCTCGCCAAGGCGGCGGTGCGCAAGCCGGCGCCGATTAAGCCTGGCGCGGTCAAGGCCGACATTCACGCCCCCGCCCACACCGCCACCCACACCGCCACGCACAAGATTGCCGGCGGCAAGGCGGTCGTCGCCCCCAAGGTCGCCGACATCAAGGTCGCCGACATCAAGGTCGCCGACACCAAGCTTGCCGGCCCCAAGGTCGCCGCGGCCAGGCCCTCCGCCGCCAGGGTCATTGCCGAGTTCGGCAGGGTGCCGGAAATGAAGTCGGCCGCCGCTAGGATCGCCGCCGCCATGGCCAGGCCGGTGCTCAAGCCGGTGTTCAGGCCCACGGGCCCGGCGTCGTTCTCGACCGGGGACTACGTGGTCTACCCGACCCATGGCGTGGGCCGGGTCACCGGCATCGAACGGCGCGCGCTCGGCGGCGCCGAGCTCAGCCTGCTCGTGGTCGATTTCGAGAAGGACCGCATGACGCTTCGCGTGCCGGTCAACAAGGTCGACACCTCGGGCATGCGCCGGCTTTCGAGCCGCGAGAAGATGCGTTCCGCCATGACGGTGCTCAAGGGCCGCGCCCGCGTCAAGCGCACCATGTGGAGCCGCCGGGCCCAGGAATACGAGGCCAAGATCAACTCGGGCGATCCGGAATCGATCGCCGAGGTGGTGCGCGACCTGCACGGGCGAGTCGGCCAGCCCGACCAGTCGTACAGCGAACGCCAACTCTACGAGGCGGCGCTCGACCGGCTGGTGCGCGAACTCGCGGCGGTCGAACGCATCGAACCGGTCAAGGCGGTCGAACACGTCAACCGTCAATTGAAAATCGCCTGACCCGGAGTCCCGGGTCGTGACGAGCCTGGCCGGCCCGCTGCGCGTCAGCAACGGGCCGGCGGCCGTTTCCGACCGGTCCAGATTCGCCTGCCTCGGCGGCGGCCAGCGCGTCTGGGCCGTTGCCGCCATTCATGGCGAGGCCGAGCGGCTGAGGCGGCTCCACGTCATGCTCGCCCAGCGCCTGGAGCCCGGCGACCGGGTCGTCTACCTGGGCAATTACCTGGGCTGGGGCCCGGACATCCTCGGCACGCTCGACGAGCTCGTGCGCTACCGCCGGGCGCTCCTGTCGCGGCGCAACGCCTTCGCCTGCGACGTGGCGTACGTGCGCGGGGCGCAGGAAGAGATGTGGCACAAGCTGCTGCAGCTCCAGCTCGCGCTCGAACCCGGTCAGGTCCTGGCCTGGATGATCGATCACGGCGTCGAGGCCACGATCCGCGCCTATGGCGCCGATCCGCGGGCCGGCCTCGGCTGCGCGCGGGGCGGCGTGGTGGCCCTGACCCGCTGGACCGGAACCCTGCGCGAGGCTATGCGCCGACATCCGGGGCATTACGAGCTGCTGCACGCCTTAAGGCAGGCCGCGTTCACCGCTGAGGGCGGCATCCTGTTCGTGCACTGCGGGCTCGACCCCAACCGGCCGCTGACGGCCCAGGGCGACGCCTTGTGGTGGGGCTCCAGCGGCTTCGCCGCGATCGCCGAACCCTACGCCGGGTTCCGCCGCGTGGTGCGCGGCTTTGACCCGCGCCGCGGCGGCAGTGCCGAGACCGAATACACGGTCACGGTCGACGGCGGCGCCGGCTTCGGCGGGCCGCTCGCGGCGGTCTGCCTCGACCCTCGGGGCGCCATCGTCGATCGCCTCGAGGCGTGACGCGCCGCTGACACGCCGCCGGCCCGATGCTAGACCAGAGCATCGAGGCGAGCTTCGGGGGCGAGGGCGATGCGCAACCTCAGGGTGGACGGCGACCGCCTGTGGCGGAGCCTGATGGAAATGGCCAAGATCGGCGCCACGGCCAAGGGCGGCTCGCGCCGCCTCGCGGCCTCGACCGAGGACGGCCAGGGGCGCGATCTGTTCGTCGCCTGGTGCAAGACCGCGGGGCTGACCGTCACGGTCGACCGCATCGGCAACATCTTCGCCCGGCGGCGGGGCCGCAACGATGGCCTGCCGCCGATCGTCACCGGCAGCCATCTCGACACCCAGCCCACCGGCGGCAAGTTCGACGGGGTCTACGGCGTGCTCGCCGGGCTCGAGGTCGTGCGCGTGCTCAACGACGCCGGCATCGAAACCGAGGCGCCGATCGAGGTCGTGGTGTGGACCAACGAGGAAGGCGCGCGCTTCGCCCCGGCGATGGTGGCTTCGGGCGCCTTCGCCGGCGTGTTCGACGTGGATGCGGCGCTGGCCGCCAAGGACGCCGACGGCATGGTGTTCGGCGACGAGCTCCGACGCATCGGCTACGCCGGCGATGCTCCGGTCGGCGGCCGGCCGATCGGCGCGGCCTTCGAGGCTCACATCGAGCAGGGCCCGATCCTGGAAGCCGAGGGCAAGACCATCGGCGTGGTCACCGGTGTCCAAGGCATCCGCTGGTACGACGTGGCAATCGCCGGCATGGAGGCCCACGCCGGGCCGACCCCCATGGCCATGCGCAAGGACGCCATGGTCGCGGCGGCGCGCGTGATCGCCGCGGCGGACGCCTCGGCCAAGGCGCACGCGCCCCACGGCCGGGCGACCTGCAAGGTGATCGAGGTCAAGCCGCGAGGATCCCGCAACACCATCGCGGGCCAGGTCGATATGACCATCGACATGCGCCATCCCGAGCAAACCGTGCTCGACGCCATGGACGGCGAGCTGCGCGGCGCGGCCCAGGCCGCCGAGCGCGAACTCGGCGTCACGATCGCGGTGACCGAAATCTGGACCTCGCCGCCGGTCGCCTTCGACCCGGCGTGCGTCGGCGCGGTCAGGGCCGCGACGGACGCGCTCGGCCTGAAGAACAGGGACATGGTCAGCGGCGCCGGCCACGATTCCTGCTACGTGGCCCGGGTCGCGCCGACCGCGATGATCTTCGTGCCGTGCGAAGGGGGCATCAGCCACAACGAGATCGAGAACGCGACCAGGGACGACCTGGCGGCCGGGTGCAACGTGCTGCTGCACGCCGTGCTCGACCGCGCCAACGCCGGAGCGTGACCCGCTCGTGGCCGCGCAGATTCGCGGCAAGGTCGCGTCCGAAACGGCAAGAAGATCGGGGTCCAGGTCGCCACGACCTACCAGAAGTATCCGCAGCACAACCTCGTGGTCGAAGGCGAAGGCGCGCCGCCAGTCGTTACTCGACCACGATCTTGACGCGACTGCCGACCTCGAGCGGCTGGCCGGGGGCCAGGCCATTGAGCGCCCGGAAGCGTTCGAGCGGCAGATCGTCGGGCGCCATCAGCTTGGCGAAGGTCTCGGCGGTATCGCCCGCCCGGACCCGCGCCAGGCGCAGGCGCTGGGGCCGAAGCGCGGCCTTTTCGGCCTCGGTCAGCGGCCGGAACGAATGGGTCGTGCGCCTGAACTCCTCGTTGAGCGCGGCGGTCCGCGCGGGCGGCGCGACGAACAGGAACCGGTAGACTTGGCGGCCGTCGAAGCGGATGGCGACGGCGCGCGCATCGACCGGACCGGCGCGGGTGCGGCCCCGGGCGGTGCCGGTCGCTGCCGCCATGCCGTTGACCTGGATCGCCTCGACTTCGGTGAGATCGACCCCGTCCAGCCAGCCGCTGACCAGGTAGTCCACCATCGGCCGCGCGGCCTTCACCTTGACGCCGTCGAACTGGAACGCCGAGCCGTCGCGGCTGACGGCGATCACGGCGTCGGGGCCGTTGGCGAGCCGGAACCCGGGCGGAGCGTCGAAGCGAAACCCGAGCAAGGGGTGGGCGAAGCTCCGGCCGCGAACGTAGCCCTCCTCGGGGCTGTCGCCGTAG
>CAZGYG010000088.1:0-11699 GCA_964530335.1 uncultured Rhodospirillaceae bacterium
CGCCCGCCTTCGCGGCGGGTTCGCGCGCGCGCTCGGCGCCGGCGCCACGGCCGGCGACGACTTCGAGGACCGGGTCGACGCGCTGCTCGGCCGCCGGGTGCTCGATCTCCTGGGTCTCGCGCGCCGCGCCGGCGCCGTCGGCGTCGGCTTCGAGGCGGTGCGCGCATTCGCCAAGGCGGGCAAGGCCGCGCTTGTGTTCGCGGCCAGCGACGGGGCCCCGGGAAGCCTGGCCAAGCTCGCCGCGCTCGTCGGCCCGGCGCCGCTGGTGCCTTGGTTCAGCGCGGTGGAACTCGGCCACGCCGTCGGTTACGGCGCCGTGGTCCAGGTGGCGGTCCGGCCCGGCGGCCCGGCCGAACGGCTCGCCGCCGAGGTCGCCCGACTTGCGGGATTCCGCGCCGTCGGGGATGATGTCCGCTTGCCGAAAGAGTAGCGCATGATCAAGAACGCGGGTCAGACCGAGGAGCAGGCGGAGGCCGAGGAGCACACGAAAGTGGCGCTCTCGGTCCCCGGCCGTGTCGAGCTCAAGAAGACGGTCGAGACCGGGCAGGTCCGCCAGAGCTTCAGCCACGGCCGCACCAAGTCGGTGACCGTCGAAGTCAAGAAGCGGCGCACTTTCAAGCCGACCGCCGGCGGGGGCATGGCGGAGGTCAAGCCCGCGATCGAGGCCGCCGCGCCAAAGCCTTCGCCCCGGACCCGTGCCGTTCCGGCGCGCGCCGAAGCGGGGGAACGGTCGGCCGAAGCCCGGACCGAAGCCCGCGCGGCCGATGGCGCGGCGTCCGGACGCCCGGCGCTGGTGCTGCGCTCGCTGACCGAGGAGGAAAAGGAGGTGCGCGCCCACGCGCTCGAGCAGGCGCGCAAGGCCGACGCCCAGGCGCGCGTCGAGGCCGGGGAGCGCGCCAAGCGCGACGCCCAGGAGGAAGCGCAGCGCGAACGCGAGCGCGAGGCCGCCACGAAGCGCCAGGCCGAGGAAGAAGCGCGCCGCCACTCCGACGACGAGCTGCGCCGCCGCTCCGAGCAGCAGGCCGCCCGTCGCCTCGAAGGCGAGGCCAAGCCGGAAGGCGCCGCAGCCAAGGCGGACGACGCCCGGCCGGGCGCCGCCGCCCGCCGGCCGCTCGAGGAGGAAGGCGAAGCCGCGCGCCGCCCCGGGCGCGGCGTCATCCGCCGTTCGGCGCTGGCGCCCCGGCGCAACGAGGGCGGGCGCCGGCGAAGCCGCATGACCGTGACCCAGGCGCTGACCGACGACGAGCGCATGCGCTCGATCGCGGCCATGCGCCGCCGGGCCGAGCGCGGCAAGCGCCAGGCGGGCGGCGAAGGCGCCGAGCAGCACAAGATCGTGCGCGAGGTCGTGATCCCCGAGGCGATCACCGTCGGCGAGCTCGCCAACCGCATGGCGGTGCGCGGCGCCGAGCTGATCAAGTCGCTGATGGGCATGGGCCAGATGGCCACCATCAACCAGTCGATCGACGCCGACACGGCTGAGCTCCTGGTCGTCGAGTTCGGCCATCGCCCGCGTCGCGTCACCGAGGCCGACGTCGAGGTCGGGCTGAAGGGCGAACAGGATCAGGACGAACTCCTGCGCCCGCGCCCGCCCGTGGTGACCATCATGGGTCACGTCGACCACGGCAAGACGTCGCTTCTGGACGCGCTGCGCGCGACCGACGTGGCGGCGAGCGAAGCCGGCGGCATCACCCAGCACATCGGCGCCTACCAGGTGACGCTCGCTTCCGGCGCCAGGATCACCTTCCTCGATACCCCGGGCCACGAGGCGTTCACCGCCATGCGCGCGCGCGGCGCCAAGGTCACCGACATCGTGGTCCTGGTCGTCGCCGCCGACGACGGCATCAAGCCGCAGACGATCGAGGCCCTGAACCACGCCAAGGCGGCCAACGTGCCGATCATCGTGGCGGTCAACAAGATCGACCTGCCGGGGGCCAACCCGGCGCGCGTGCGCCAGGACCTGCTCAACCACGGCATCGTCGTCGAGGAGATGGGCGGCGAGGTGCTGGCGGTCGACGTCTCGGCCAAGACCAAGGCCAACCTCGACAAGCTCCAGGACGCCATCGTGCTGCAGGCGGAGGTGCTCGATCTCCACGCCAACCCCGAGCGCGACGCCGAGGGCGTGGTCATCGAGGCCCGGCTCGACCGCGGCCGCGGCGCCATCGCCACGTTGCTGGTTCAGCGCGGCACGCTCAAGGTCGGCGACATCGTCGTCGCCGGCAGCGAATGGGGCCGCATCCGCGCGCTGTTCGACGATCGCGGCCGGGCCGTCGAGTCCGCCTCTCCAGCGGTTCCGGTCGAGGTGCTCGGGCTGTCCGGGGTGCCGGCCGCGGGCGATGAGTTCGCCGTGGTCGAGAACGAGCGCCGGGCGCGCGAGGTCGTCGGCTACCGCCAGAAACGCGACCGCGACGCCCGCACCAACGCCGGCGCGCGCGGCACGCTCGAGCAGATGCTGGCCAGCATCCGGGAGGAAGGCGTCAAGGAACTGCCGGTCGTGATCAAGGCGGACGTGCACGGCTCGGTCGAGGCGATCGAGGCGAGCCTCGCCAAGCTCGGCACCGACGAAGTCAAGGTCCGGGTGCTGCACGGCGCGGTCGGCGGCATCAACGAATCCGACGTCACGCTCGCCAAGGCCTCGGGCGGCATCATCGTCGGGTTCAACGTCCGGCCCAACGCCCAGGCCCGCGACATGGCCGAACGCGACGGCGTCGAGATCCGCTCCTACAGCATCATCTACGAGCTGATCGAGGATCTTCAGGCGTTGCTGGGCGGCCTCTTGGCGCCCCGGCGCGAGGAGAGGGTGCTGGGTGCCGCCCAGGTGCTGCAGGTGTTCACCATCACCAAGGTCGGGCGCATCGCCGGCTGCCGGATCACCTCGGGCGTGGTGCGGCGCAGCGCCCGCGCCCGGCTGGTGCGCGACGACGTGGTCACGTTCGACGGCGCGATCCGTTTCCTCAAGCACCACAAGGACGACGTGCGCGAGGTCAAGGACGGCCAGGAGTGCGGCATCGCGCTCGAGAACTTCCAGGACATCCACGAAGGCGACCGCATCGAGGTTTACGAGGTCGAAGAAGTCGCGCGTACGCTCGAGACGGCGCGCGCCCGCTGAGCGTGGCCCGCGATCGGTCGCCGGCGCGCGAAGGCCGGTCCCGTCCGCTCAAGGTCGGCGAGGAGATCCGTCACCTGCTTGGGGAGCTGCTGGCGCGCGGCGAGCTGCGCGATCCGGCGCTCGCCGGGCTGTCGATCACGGTGACCGAGGTGCGCATGACGCCGGACCTCAGGCGCGCCGTCGCCTACGTGCTGCCGTTCGCCGGCGGCGCGGCGGACCAGGCGGTGGCAGGGCTTGCTCGCGCCGCCCCGCATTTGAGGCGCGAGATCGGCCGGCGGATCCGGCTGCGCTACGTGCCCGAGCTCACGTTCGAGGCCGACACCACATTCGACCGCGCCGAGCGCATGGACCGCCTGCTGCGCGACCTGGCGCCCGAGGATGACGGTGGCTCGGCGGCGTAACGGCACCGCCATCGACGGATGGCTCGTGCTTGACAAGCCCCAGGGGCTGACCTCGGCGCGGGCCTTGGCGCGGGTGCTGGCGCTGACCGGCGCGGCCAAGGGCGGGCACGCCGGCACGCTCGACCCGCTCGCTACCGGGGTGTTGCCGATCGCGCTCGGCGAGGCGACCAAGACGATCGCCCACGCGATGGCCGGGACCAAACGCTACCGCTTCACGCTCCGCTTCGGCGAGGCCCGCGATACCGACGACGCGGACGGCGGCGTTATCCAGACCAGCACGGCGCGGCCGGCGACCCGGGACCTCGAGGCCGCGCTCACCGGGTTCCTCGGCGTCCTCGACCAGGTGCCGCCCCGCTACTCGGCGCTCAAGCACGCCGGCCGGCGCGCCTGCGACGTGGCGCGCGCGGGTGGCGATCCTCCCGTTCGCCCGCGCCCGGTCCGGCTCGACGCGGCCGTGCTCGTCGAGCGGACGGACCCGGACCACGCGGTGATCGAACTCACGTGCGGCCAGGGCTACTACGTGCGGGCCTTCGCCCGCGACCTTGCTGTCCGGCTCGGCACCGTCGGCCACGTCGCCAGCCTGCGCCGGCTGGCCACCGGCCCGTTCAGCGTGGAACGGGCGATTTCGCTGGATATGTTGGAATCGGTCGTGCATAGTCCCGCGCTCGTTGCGCACCTCTTGCCGATCGCGACGGCGCTGGACGACATCCCGGCGCTGCCGGTATCGGACGAGGCCGCCGCCCGGATCGCTCGCGGTCAGGCGGTCGAGGTGCCGGGGATCGCCGATGGCCCCGTGTTCGTCACCCTGGCCGGCCGACCGGTTGCCTTGGCGACGGTCGAACAAGGCCAGGTCCGGCCGCGGCGCGTGTTCAGGTTGGAGAGCTAGACGATGTCGATAACGGCCGAGCGCAAGAGCGCGCTCATCAAGGAATACTGCCGCGGCGACACCGACACCGGGTCGCCCGAGGTGCAGGTGGCGATCCTCAGCGAGCGCATCGCCAACCTGACCGAGCACTTCAAGACGCACAAGAAGGACGTTCACTCCCGGCGCGGGCTTCTGCTGCTCGTCAGCCGGCGTCGCCGTCTGCTCGATTACCTCAAGAGCCGCGAAGACGCGCGCTACGCCGAGTTGATCGAGCGCCTCGGGCTGCGTCGTTGAACCCTGTCGCCGATTCCGCCGCCCAGCGGCGCCGGATCACCACGACCCCGACCGCCTGGCGCGCGCTTCGCTGCGCCGGCCGCCCGGGTGTCGTTCCGTTTCCCATGACGAGAGAGAAGGAAAGAGGCAAGAACCATGTTCAACGTCCAACGCAAGGAGATCACGTGGGGCGGGCGTAAGCTCGTCCTCGAGACCGGGCGCATCGCACGGCAGGCCGATGGCGCCGTGCTCGTGACCTACGGCGAGACCGCCGTGCTGTGCACCGCCGTGGCCCAACGGACCCCGCGCGCGGGCGTCGATTTCTTCCCCCTTACGGTCAACTACCAGGAGAAGGCGTTCGCCGCGGGCAAGATACCCGGCGGCTTCTTCAAGCGCGAAGGGCGCCCGACCGAGAAGGAGGTGCTGTCCTCGCGCCTGATCGATCGCGGCTTCCGGCCGCTGTTCGCCGCCGGCTTCCGTAACGAAACCCAGATCATCTGCACGGTGCTGAGCCACGACCTGGAGAACGATCCGGACGTGGCGGCGATCGTCGGCGCCTCGGCGGCGCTGACGATTTCGGGCCTGCCGTTCCTCGGCCCGATCGCGGGCGCCAGGGTCGGTTACATCGACGGGGCCTACGTGCTGAACCCGCCGATGTCGAAGATGCCGGAATCCAAGCTGGACCTGGTGGTGTCCGGGCGGCGCGACGCCGTGATGATGGTCGAATCCGAGGCCAATGAGCTCGACGAGGACGTCATGCTCGGCGCCGTGATGTTCGGGCACAAGGAGTTCCAGCCGGTCATCGACGCGATCATCGCGCTCGCCGAAACCTGCGCCAAGGAACCATGGCCACTGCCGGCGGTGACCGACAACGCGGCGCTGAAGGCGCGGCTCGGCGAGCTCGCCGGCTCCGAGCTGCGCGCCGCCTACGGCGAAGCGCAGAAGCAGGCGCGCCAGGACAAGGTCGCGGAAGTGCGCGCTCGCGCGCTGGCCACCCTCGAGGCCGAAGGGCACGAGGCGCCCGGCGTGGCCGAGGCGTTCAAGTCGCTCGAGAAGTCGATCGTGCGCGGCGCCATCCTCGATACCAAGCGTCGCATCGACGGGCGCGACACCGCCACGGTGCGCCCCATCGTCGCCGAGGTTGGCGTGCTGCCGCGCGCCCACGGCAGTGCCCTGTTCACCCGCGGCGAGACCCAGGCGCTGGTCGCGGCCACGCTCGGCACCGGTCAGGACGAGCAGATCATGGACACGCTCGAGGGCGAATACCGCGAGAGCTTCCTGTTGCACTACAACTTCCCGCCGTATTCGGTGGGCGAGGCCAGCTTCATGCGCGCGCCCGGCCGGCGCGAGATCGGCCACGGCAAGCTCGCGTGGCGGGCGGTGCACCCGCTGCTGCCGACGAAGGAGGACTTCCCCTACACCGTGCGTGTCGTGTCCGAGATCACCGAATCGAACGGTTCATCCTCGATGGCGACCGTGTGCGGCACCAGCCTCGCGCTGATGGACGCCGGCGTGCCGCTCCGCCGCCCGGTGGCCGGAATCGCCATGGGGTTGATCAAGGACGGCGACCGGATCGCCGTGCTCTCGGACATCCTCGGCGACGAGGACCACCTGGGCGACATGGACTTCAAGGTCGCCGGCACCGAACAAGGCGTGACCTCGCTCCAGATGGACATCAAGATCACCGGCATCACCGAGTCGATCATGCACGTGGCGCTGGCCCAGGCGCGCGACGGGCGGAAGCACATCCTGGGCGAGATGGTCCGGGCGATCAGTTCGAGCCGCGAGACGGTCTCGGTGCACGCGCCGCGCATCACCACGCTGCACGTGCCCAAGGACAAGATCCGCGAGATCATCGGCACGGGCGGCAAGGTGATCCGCGAGATCTGCGAGGTGACCGGCACCAAGATCGACATCGAGGACGACGGTACGGTCAAGGTCGCCGCCACCACCAGCGAGGCCGCGCAGCGCGCGGTCGACTGGATCCGCGGCATCGTCGCCGAACCCGAGATCGGCGTGATCTACGACGGCAAGGTGGTCAAGATCATGGAGTTCGGCGCGTTCGTGAACTTCATCGGCACGCGCGACGGCCTGGTCCACATCAGCGAACTCTCCGCGAGCCGGGTCAAGGCCGTGGGCGACGTGGTCAAGGAAGGCGACCGGGTCAAGGTCAAGGTGCTGGCCGTCGACGACCGCGGCAAGGTCAAGCTCAGCATGCGCTCGGTCGATCAGGCGACCGGCGAGGACATCTCCGCCAACCTGCCGCCGCGCCAGCCGGCGCCCGAGGGCGAAGGCCGACGCGACGGCCGTCGGGGCGGCGGGGACGGCGAACGTCCGCGCCAGGAGCGCTGAGGGGGGCCGGCGAAACCGGCGGCTAATCCCGCGCCGTGAGTAGGGTCATGGCCGGTCCAGCCTCACGTTGGGGCTTGGCAAGCGCCGCCGACCGTTCCACCATCGGCGCGCCCCAGTGACCGGAGTGATCGGGGTGAACGGGTGAAGGCGCTCAACCCCATCGTGATCTCGAACCGCGAGGTGCTTCCGCTCGTCGAGGGCGGCAAGGGCATCTCGATTTCGAATGGCGAAAGTTCCGGCGCGTGGGCCACCGCCGGGGGCGTCGGCACGTTCTCCGGCGTCAACGCCGACAGCCACGATGCCGAAGGCTGCGCCATCCCGCAGGTCTACCACGGCCGCACCCGGCGCGAGCGGCATGAGGAATTGGTGGCGTTCGCCATCCGCGGCGGCATCACCCAGGCGCGCATCGCCCACGAATGCTCGGGCGGGCACGGCCGGCTGCACATGAACGTGCTGTGGGAGATGGCGGCGTGCGAACGGGTGCTACACGGCGTGCTCGAAGGCGTGCGCGGCCTGGTGCACGGCGTCACCTGCGGCGCCGGCATGCCGTATCGCATCGCCCAGATCTGCGCCAGCTACGGCGTCTACTACTACCCGATCGTGTCCTCGGCGCGGGCGTTCCGGGCGCTGTGGAAGCGCGCCTACCACAGGTTCCCCGAATGGCTGGGCGGCGTGGTCTACGAGGACCCGTGGCTGGCCGGCGGGCACAACGGCCTGTCGAATTCCGAGGATCCGAACAAGCCCGAGCCCGCCTACCCGCGCGTGCTCGAACTCAGGCGGGCCATGGCCGAGTACAACCTGGCCGCCACGCCCATCTTCATGGCCGGCGGAGTGTGGTTCCTGCGCGAATGGCAGGACTTCATCGACAACCCCGAGCTCGGCCCCATCGCCTTCCAGTTCGGCACCCGTCCGCTGCTGACCCAGGAGAGCCCGATCTCCGACGCCTGGAAACGCCGCCTGATGGAGCTCGAGGACGGCTCGGTCTATCTCAATCGCTTCAGCCCGACCGGGTTCTATTCGTCCGCCGTGCGCAACGCGTACCTCAACGAGCTGCGGGAGCGCAACGAGCGGCAGGTCGCCTACACCGCCGCGCCGGTGGGCGAGCACATGGTCGAGCTGCGCATCGGCGCGCGGGGCCGTCCGGTCTTTCTGGCGGCGGCCGACCGCGAGCATGCCCAGGCGTGGATCAAGGCGGGCCACACCGACGCGCTGCGGACGCCGGAGTCGACGCTCGTTTTCGTCACCCCCGAGAAGGCCGAGGAAATCCGCACCGACCAGATCAACTGCATGGGCTGCCTCAGCGCGTGCCAGTTCAGCAACTGGGCGCAGAACGAGGCCGGGTCGACCGGCAAGAAGCCCGATCCGCGCAGCTACTGCATCCAGAAGACGCTGCAATCGATCGGCCACGGCGGGCCAATCGACCTGCAGCTCATGTTCGCCGGGCACAACGCCTACCGCTTCAAGGACGACCCGTTCTACGCCAACGGCTTCATCCCCGCCGTCGGCGAGCTCGTCGAGCGGCTTCAGACCGGAAACTGAAGCAGCGATCACTTTAAAACGATTCAAGAATAGCTTATCCTTGAGGCCATGAAGACACCACGCCTCGACGAGACCGCCATCGCCGCCAGGCTGCGCGGGGCCGGGCTGCGCCCGACGCGCCAACGGCTGGCGTTGGCCCGGCTGCTGCTCGGCTCCGGCGACCGCCACGTGACCGCCGAACATCTGCACGAGGAGACGACGCGGCAGGGCGTGCGGGTCAGCCTGGCCACGATCTACAACACGCTGCACAGCTTCACCCGCGCCGGCCTGCTCAAGCAGGTCGTGGTCGACGCCGGGCGCTTCTACTTCGACACCAACACCCGGCATCACCACCATTTCTACGTCGAGGCCGAGCAGCGGCTGATCGACATTCAGGGCGACGCGGTCGAGGTCGGGCGTTTGCCGAAGCCGCCCGCGGGCCGCGTGATCGAGCGGGTCGACGTCATCGTGCGCCTGAAGGACGCGCCCGAACGGACCTAGCAGGCTGCTGAAAAACCGCTCCACCCGTCATCGCGAGGACGCGGAGCGTCCGTGGCGATCCAGGATAATGGCCGAATTCCGCGGGATTCTGGATTGCTTCGTCGGCCTTCGGCCTTCTCGCAATGACCATTGGGAGGGCTATTTCAGCGACCTGCTAGAGTTCCGGGCGCCTAGGGTCGCCGGCGATGGGGCTTGACATAACTTAGAATTGTTCTAGGTTCAGACCCGTGCCCGTGCCGGCGCGATTCGGTTTCGCGGCACGACAGATCACAAACGCACGAAGGGAGCCCACCATGCCGAAGCTCAACGGTACCAAGACCGAGAAGAACCTCAAGGACGCGTTCGCCGGCGAGAGCCAGGCGAACCGCCGCTACCTCTACTTCGCGCAGAAGGCGGACGTCGAAGGCTACAACGACGTGGCCGCGGTGTTCCGCTCGACCGCCGAGGGCGAGACCGGCCATGCCCACGGCCACCTCGAGTTCCTCGAGGCCGTCGGCGACCCGGCGACCGGCAAGCCGATCGGCGGCACGTCGCTCAATCTGAAGGCGGCGATCGCCGGCGAGACCCATGAGTACACCGACATGTACCCTGGCATGGCCAAGTCGGCGCGCGAGGAAGGCTTCGAGGAAATCGCCGACTGGTTCGAGACGCTCGCCAAGGCCGAGAAGAGCCACGCCGGCCGGTTCCAGAAGGCGCTCGACACGCTGGACCAGTAAGCGGGGGGCCAATAAGCGGGGGCCAGTGAGCCGGGGCCAGTAAACCGCAAGCAACAACCGGGCAGGGCTCGATCCCTGCCTGGGCGTCGCTTGTCCGAACCGGTCCGCCCGGCGGCGCCGGGTCGGGCATCGGGGAGTCACGTCATGCCAGGCGGCACCAAGGAAGGGAGCACCCAGGCTCCGACCCGCCACGCGATCCCGTGGCGGGACGAGGCCTATTACGACGAGGCCGCGCTGGACGCCGAGCTGCGCCGCGTGTTCGACATCTGTCACGGCTGCCGGCGCTGCTTCAACCTGTGCGATTCGTTCCCGCGCCTGTTCGACCTGATCGACGCCTCGGCGAGCGGCGAGCTCGACGCGGTCGCCAGCGCCGGTTTCAAGCCGGTCGTGGACGCCTGCACGCTGTGCGACATGTGCTTCATGACCAAGTGCCCCTACGTGCCGCCGCACGAGTTCAACCTCGACTTTCCCCACCTCATGCTGCGCGCCCGCGCCGTCGAGCGGCGCAAGGGCCGGATACCCCTGGCCGACCGCGAATTGGCCAAGACCGATCGCAACGGTCGGCTCGCCGCCGTGGCGCCGTCGCTCGCCAACTGGGCCTCGGCCAGCGATAACCGGCTGACGCGCCCGCTGCTCGAGCACGCGGCCGGCATCCACCGCGAGGCGGAGCTGCCGCGCTACCACGCGCCGACGTTCCAGTCGCTTACCCGGCCCGAGCCCGACCGCGCGGCGCCCGCGTTCGGCCGCAAGGCGGTGCTCTACGCCACCTGCTTCGTCAACTACAACGAGCCAACGATCGGTCGCGCGGCGCTGGCGGTGCTGGCGCGCAACGGCGTCGCGACCCGCGTCGAACACCCGGCGTGCTGCGGCATGCCGCAGCTCGAGCAAGGCGACATCGCGGAGGTGGCCAGGCGCGCGCGCCAGGTCGCCGCCGCGCTGATGCCGCTCGTCGCCGAGGGCCACACGATCGTCGCCCTGGTGCCGTCGTGCGCCCTGATGCTCAAGTTCGAGTGGCCGCTGATCCTGCCCGATGACCCGGGAATCCGCGCACTGGCGGCGGCGACCATGGACCTGAGCCAGTACGTGGTCGACATCGCCCGCAACGAAGGCCTGGTGCCCGGCATGAGGCCGCTCGACGCCGGCGTCACCCTGCACCTCGCCTGCCACGCGCGGGCCCAGAACATGGGCGCCAAGGCGGCCGAGATGCTGCGGTTCATCCCCGGCGCCGACGTCCAGGTCATCGAGCGCTGCTCGGGGCACGGCGGCACGTGGGGGGTCAAGAAGGAGTTCTTCGAGGTCGCCATGAAGGTGGGCAAGCCGGTCGCGCGCCAGGCGGCGAAGGAACCCGAACGCCACGTCGCCTCGGAATGTCCGCTGGCCGCCATGCACATCGCCCAGGGCATGGGCCGGCTCGAGACCGACCCGGTTCCCGGCGCGAAGGGCGTGCACCCGATCGTGCTGATGGCGCGCGCCTACGGGCTCGAACCGTGACGCGCGAGCTGACCCGCGCCGATATCCTGGCGCCCGACGACTACGAGCGCCGCCGGTCCGATCTCCGCGCCGCCAACATCCGGCGCAAGGCTTCGCGCCGCGTCCAGGTCGGTCCGTTCGTCACGCTCCAGTTCGAGAACCGCGACACCATGTGGATGCAGGTCCACGAGATGCTGCGCATCGAAGGTGGCGGCGAGGCCCAGATCACGGGCGAGCTCGCGGCCTACAACCCGCTGATCCCCAAGGGCCATGAGTTGATCGCCACGATGATGATCGAGATCGACGATCCGCACCACCGCGGGGCGGTGCTCGCCCGCCTCGGCGGCATCGACGAAACCGTCACGCTGTCGTTCGGCGGGAAAACGGTCGCGGCGCTGCCCGTGAACCCGGAGGAGGAGCGCACCACTCCCGAGGGCAAGACCTCGGCGATCCACTTCCTGCGCTTTCCCTTCGCGCCCGACGCGATCGCGGCGTTC
>CAZGYG010000089.1:0-3514 GCA_964530335.1 uncultured Rhodospirillaceae bacterium
GGTGGTCCAGGTCACGGTCGAGACCCCGGTCAACCTGAGCGCGCGCCAGAAGGAGATGCTCAGGGAATTCGACAAGGCCGGCAAGCACACCAGCCCGGAATCCGAAGGCTTCCTCGCCAAGGTCCGCGAGCTGTGGAACGACCTGACTGAGTGATTTCAGAGGTCATTGATGGTGACCTGAAGGCCGTTCGTGCTGAGCAGGCCGCTAAGCGGCCGTCTCGAAGCACGAACGAGCCGCTCGCCGTTCGAGTCGCGGCCCTGCGGGCCGCCCTCAGGGCGATCGGTAACGAGTGAGTGTCTATAGCCGCTGCCGAAAGCCCGCGCCTTGCGCGCTAACAGGGTGCTGAAAAACCTCCATCATCGTCATCGCGAGCCGCCGTAGGCGGCGTGGCGATCCAGGACAATGGCGGAATTCCGCGCGATTCTGGATTGCCGCGTCGCGCTCCCGCCTTCGCGAAGCCCGCTTCGGCGGGCGAAGGAAGGTCGCGCTCCTCGCAATGACAGCCTCGGGGTTTTTCCGCAGCCTGCTAAACCTCGACCCCGGCCTTTCGGTAGCCGTCGAGCCAGCGCTCGGCGTCTTCGCGGCGCTGGCACATGCGAGGATGATTGCGGGCGAAATTGGGGGCGTCCCACCCGGGCGGCGCGTCCCTCAGGCCCGCCGCGACGGCTGCCCGCGCCTCGTCGACGCGACCGAGGTTGGCGAGCGCGGCGCCGTATTCCACCCACATGTGCGGCACCGGGTTTTGCATCCTGCGGAACGCCTCGATCGCCTTCTCGTCGTCGCCGAGCATGTAGTAGCAGTCGAACAATGCCTCGAGGCCGACCTCCTGGGGATCGAATCGATGAAGGCGTTCGAGAACCTTGTAGTGTTCGAGTCCTGCCGCGGCCTGGCCGGTGTAGCTCAACACGACGCCGGTGGCGGCGATCGCGAAGATATCGTTGGGGTTAAGGGCGATCGCGCGCTCCGAATGGAAGCGTGCGAGGTCGTACTCGCCACAGTAGATGTAGGTCAGCGCCGCGCTAGCCTGGGTCTTCGCGTCGCTGTCGTCGATGGCAAGCGCCGCCGCGACGTGATGCTTCGCCTTGAGCAAGGTGGCGTCCCACGGCAGGCCCAGCCGGAAGATTCCGTAGCCATACACCTGAGAAAGTTCCACGTGCGCCGCGACGCACTGCGGATCGAGCTCCAAGGCCTTAAGATAGTTGGCGATGAGGGTGTCGCCGTAGCTTCCAGAGCGCCATAGGGCCCAGCGTCCCCGTAGGACGTAGTCGTGGGCGGTGAGCTGTTCGGGCGAGAGTTGCCGAGCCCGGTCGTAGCGAGTGCGGTGCAGCTCGCCGGGGACCACAGCGGCGATGGCACGGACAAGTTCGTCCTGGACCGCGAAGATGTCGGCAAGGTCCCGGTCGTAGCGTTCGGCCCAGAGATGGCTGCCCGTGGCCGTCTCGACGAGCTGGGCGCTCACCCGCACCCGGTTGCCGGCCTTGCGCACGCTTCCTTCGACGACGTAGGCGACGCCGAGCTTGCGCCCGACCTCGACGACGTCCACCGAATGACCCTTGAATACGAACGACGAGTTTCGGGCGATGACCAGCAGCTCGCGGAAGCGGCTGAGCTCGGTAATGATGTCCTCGCTGATGCCGTCGGAGAAATACTCCTGCTCCGGGTCCCCCGACATATTCGCGAACGGCAGCACGGCGATCGACAGCTTGCTGGCGAGCGGGAGCGGCATCGCCGATGCGCCGCGGTCACGGCGCAGCCGAAACAGGTGGACCGGGCGCGCGATGTTCTTGACGGCTTGTTCGCCGGCGTCGTCGAAGACGTAGGGCAGCTTGCCGGCGATCTGCTCGCGCGCCGCGCCGGAAAGGCAGAGGCCGCCGGGCGTCGCCAATTGTTGCACGCGGGCCGCAACGTTCACGCCGTCGCCGTGGATGTCGTCGCCTTCGACGATCACGTCGCCGACGTTGACCCCGATCCGGAACTCCATGCGACGGTCGGCGGGTAGATTCGCGTTGCGCTCGTCCATCGCCTGCTGCAGCTCGACCGCACAGCGCACCGCGTCCACCACGCTGCCGAACTCCGCGATCAGGCCATCGCCCGCCATGCCGACGACGCGGCCATCGTGCCGCCGGATCAAGGGCTCCAGGAGTTCCTCGCGGTGACCCCGGAGCGCGGCGAGTGTCCCCGACTCGTCGGCCTCCATCAGCCGCGAGTAGCCGGCCACGTCCGCGCTCATGATGGCGGCGAGCCTGCGTCGCTCCCGTTCCACCCCGGCACCTCCCTGGTCCCACCGATCATAGCCGATAGTTCGGTCCGCGTCGGCCCGAACGCCGCGCTTTCGCCGCCGCCGCGCCTGGGCCATGATCGGGGCCAGCCAACCCAGCGAAAGGCCGCCGCCATGAGCCAGGTATCCGCGCTCGCCGGCTTCGACGCCGATCCGGCTCGATCGCGCACCCTGCCCGGCGCCTACTACCACGACCCGGCGATCTTCGCGCGCGAGACGCGCGCGATCTTCCACGCGACCTGGCAGTACGTCGGGCACGTCTCGATGATCCCGGAGCCCGGCAGCTACATCGTGCGCGACATCCTGGATCAGAGCGTCGTCGTGTTGCGCGACCACGGCGGCAGGGTCCGCGCGTTCTTCAACGTCTGCCAGCACCGCGCCCACCGCCTGCTGGAGGGCAAGGGCAAGCTGGGCGCGGTCATCACCTGCCCGTATCACGCCTTTGCCTACGACCTTGAAGGGGCCTTGCGCACGGCCCGTGGCGCCGAGCGCAAGGGTTCGTTCGACCAGGCGGCGTTCGGCCTCTCCACGGTGCGCATCGATGAGTTCCTCGGCTTCCTGTTCGTCAACCTGGACGGCAAGGCGCCGGCGTTCGCCGAGGTCGCGGGAGATCTGGCCGCCGAGATCGCGTCGTTCTCGCCCGACGCGGCGGGGCTCAAGTGCGCCGATCGCAGCGAATACCCCCTGAAGGCCAACTGGAAGAACTCGGTCGAGAACTACGACGAATGCTTCCACTGCCCGGTCCGGCACCCGACCCTGCTCGCGGGCGCGCTCGATTACGAGTCCTATCGGGTCGTCGTGCACGCCCATCACCACAGCCACCGCAGCAAGGACAAGGGCGAGGGCGCGGCATACGCGACGAAGACCGAAGGCGCGGCCAGGCCGCGCGAATTCGCGAGCTGGCTCCTGTGGCCGAACTGGTGCCTCGAGGCCTATCCCGGCGGCAACCTGACCGTGTTCCATCATGTGCCGCTGGGGCCCGAGGCGACCGTGCAGCGTTGCGAGTGGTACTTCCCCAACGCCACGCCGACGGCGGAGCAACGCGAGGTCATCGACTTCGTCGACGTGGTGCGCCGCGAGGACATCCCGATCTGCGAGAGCGTGCAGAACGGCCTGCACAGCCTCGGCTATCGCCGGGGCCGCTTCGTCGTCGACGACGCGCGCAGCGAGATTAGCGAGCACGCGGTTCACGACTTCCAGCTCAAGGTGCTGCGCGCGCTCGGCGAGTTCGCGTA
>CAZGYG010000089.1:3614-11462 GCA_964530335.1 uncultured Rhodospirillaceae bacterium
TGGGCGATCTCGGCGTCGGCATCGTGGGCGCGGCCGGGCGCATGGGGCGAATGCTGGTGGCCGAGGTCGCGCGCACCCCGGGGCTCGTCGTCGTGGCCGCGAGCGAGGCGCCCGGCAGCCCGGCGCTTGGCCAGGACGCCGGAACCCTCGCCGGGCTCGACGCACTCGGCGTCGCCGTCACCGCCGATGCATCGGCGCTGGTCGAGCGATCCGACGTGGTGCTCGACTTCACCGTCCCGGCGGCGAGCGAGCGCTTGGCGGCGCTGATCGCGGCGCGCGGCACTGCCTGGGTGGTCGGCACGACGGGGCTTTCGCCCGCGCAAGAAGCGGCGATCGCGGCGGCGGCCAAGAAGGCCGCCGTGGTGCGCGCGGCCAACTTCAGCCTCGGCGTCAATCTGCTGCTCGGCCTGGTCGAGCGGGCGGCGCGCGCTCTCGATCCGGCGTGGGACATCGAGATCGTCGAGATGCATCACCGTCACAAGGTCGACGCGCCGTCGGGCACCGCGCTGGCGCTCGGCCACGCGGCGGCCAAGGGGCGGGACGTCAAGCTCGACGCCGTGGCCGAACGGGGCCGCGACGGCGTGACCGGCGCGCGCAAGATGGGCGCGATCGGGTTTGCAGCGCTGCGCGGCGGCGACGTGGCCGGCGAGCACACGGTCGTGTTCGCGGCCGAGGGCGAACGGGTCGAGCTCGGGCACAAGGCGACGACTCGCGCCATCTTCGCGCGCGGCGCTGTCCGGGCCGCGCTGTGGACCAAGGGCCGTGCGCCGGGGCTCTACGCCATGACCGACGTGCTCGGGCTGTGAAGCGCGAGCACATCGACACCTTCTTCGCCCGGCTGGCCGCGCGCATCCCCGCGCCCGAGACCGAGCTCGAGTACCAGGATCCCTACACGCTCCTGGTCGCGGTGGTGCTCTCGGCCCAGGCGACGGATAAAAGCGTCAACGCGGCCACCCCGGCGCTGTTCAAGGCGGCGGACTCGCCGGCCAAGATGGTTCGGCTTGGCGTCGAGGGCGTGAAGCCCTACATCGCCACCATCGGCCTCTACAACACCAAGGCCAAGAACGTGGTGGCGCTGAGCCAGGCTCTGCTCGAGCGCCACGGCGGTCGGGTGCCGGAAACCCGCGAGGCGCTCGAGAAGCTGCCCGGCGTCGGGCGCAAGACCGCCAGCGTGGTGCTCAACGCCGCGTTCGGCCAGCCGACCATCGCGGTCGACACCCACGTCTTCCGGGTCGCCAACCGCAGCGGGCTCGCGCCCGGCAAGACGCCGCTGGCGGTCGAGCAGGGGCTGGAGAAGCGCGTGCCGGCGAAGTGGCAGCGCCACGCCCATCACTGGCTGATCCTGCACGGGCGCTACACCTGCACCGCGCGCAAGCCCGATTGCCCGGATTGCGTCGTCCGCGACCTCTGCGCCTACAAGGCCAAGACGACGGCGTGATCGCTCAGTCGAGTTCGCGCATGTCGCGCGCGCCGTGAACGACGCGGACGATCTCAACGTCCTCGCCCACGACTCGATAGAGCGCGAGGTAGCGTCCGATCGTCAGCGCGCGCACTCCCGGGCCGATGTCGGATCGCTCGGGACCCAAGAGGGGATGGCGCGCGAGGGTCGCAAGCCGGTCCCGAATCCGATTGACTAACCTCGTCGCGGCCTGGTCGTCGTCTTGGGCGACATAGTTCCAGACGTTCGTCAGGTCTCGGCGCGCCGAGAGCGCGAGTCTAACGACGGGCGACTTTGCGCTTGCCTGCGCCGGAAGCTTCCCTTTCGCGGCGGGCCTCTTCGATGATTGCCTCGATGTCGTCGAGTGTTCCGCCGGGACCGCTTTCGATCCCCTCCCGCCAGGCCTTGCGCAGCCATTCGAGTTTCTCCGCGTCGGTCTTGTCCCGCCGCTCGAGCAGGCGCAAGGCCTCGCGCACCACCTCGCTGGCCGAGGCGTAGCGGCCCGACGCGACCTTGTCCTGAATCAAGGATTCCAACTCCGGGGTCAGCGATACGTTCATGTTCGGCTCCACGGTCGGACCAGAAATAACGAATTATAGCAGATCCTGCTATTGCCGTCAGGTTGCCGCCTTGGGCCGGTGGGCCAGGTGGGCGAAGAACGACGCGCCGACGATCGGGCCGACGAAGTTGAGCACCGGCAGCGTCATCAGCCCCGCGATGACCGCGCCGGCGGCGATCCAGCGCCAGCGCGCCTCGCGCCAGCGGGCGAGCGCGGGCGCGCCGACCTCGCGCCGGAACACGACGAGCTCGAAGTACTCGCGGCCGAACAGATAGCCGTTGATCAGGTAGAACAGCACGACGTTCGCCGGCGGCACGAACGACAGCGCGATGTAGAACGGCAGGGCGAGCAGGTTCACCCCGACGATCATGGCGGTCAGGTTGAACCCGGCGGCCAGCGCCTGGCGGAACGACTGGCCGGGCGGGGCGAGCGCGGGGTAATGCAGCGCCTCGACCGCGTCGACCACCCGGTCGAGGAACAGCCCGGCGATGTTCTGGGCGACCACGGCGAAGCCGAGCCACAGGATGGCGATGAACACGACGATGCCGAGCACGCCGATGACCGCCGACACCAGCCAGGCGATCCCGTCGATCAGCCATTCCGCCGGGGCGCCGAGCCAGCCGAGCCCAATATCGGCGCCAATCCAGCTCGCGGGATCGAGGCTGGCCCAGGCCCACCACAGAAGCCCGGCGATGATCACGTAGGCGGTGCCGGTCAGCAGCGCGGTCAGCCCGACGACCCCGCGCACGCGCGGCTCCAGCAGGTCGGCGAACGCGAGGCCGAGACAGCGGATCATTTAGCGCGGGTCTATGGGCACTCGGCCGGCCAGCCCCATGGCGTCCTCGAACGCCTTGGCGGCGGCCAGGACCGCGCCCTCGCCGCGCGGTGGCCCGACGATCTGCAGGCCGACAGGCAGCCCCGACGCCGTGAAGCCGCACGGCACCACGATCGCCGGGCACGTCGTCAGCGTGATCGCGCCGGGCAGGATCAACCAATCGACGTAGTTGTCGAAGCGCACGCCTTCGACCTCCCTGACCCAATGTATCGTCTTGTCGAACGGCGCGACCATCGCGGCCGGGGTGACCAGCAGGTCGTGGTCGCGGAAGAACGCGACCGCGCGGTGATAGAAGACGCCCCGCGCCACCTCGGCCCGCGCCACGTCGTCGATCGACTGGCGGCGTCCCTTCTCGATGTTCCACACGATCTCGGGCTTCAGCTTGTCGCGGTGATGGGCGTAGTGCTCGGCCATCGACACGGCGAAGCCGTGGGCGCGGAGCGTCTGGAACGTCTCGGCCGCGCCGGTGAAATCCAGGCACGCCTCCTCGACCCGGGCGCCCAGCGCCTCGAAGCGGCGCGCGGCGGCGGCGCACACGGCCTTGACCTCGCGCTCGACCGGCACGATGCCCAGGTCCGGGCTCCACGCCACGCGCCGGGGCGCGCGCGGGTTGGCGACCGCCGCCTGGAACGAACGCGCCGGCCTAGGCAGGGCGCGCGGGTCCTCGACGTGATCGCCGACCATGGCGTCGAGCATCAGCGCCGTGTCCGCGACATTGCGCGCCATCGGTCCTTCGACCGACATCAAATTGAACGGAAAGGTCTCGGGTCCGGTCGCCACACGCCCGGGCGCGGGACGAAATCCGACGACGCCGCAGAACGACGCCGGGGTGCGCAGCGACCCGCCGAGGTCCGAGCCGGTGGCGAGCCAGACCTGCCCGGCGGCCAGCGCGGCGGCCGAGCCGCCCGACGACCCGGCGCAGGTCTTGGTCAGGTCCCATGGGTTGCCGGTCACGCCGAGCACCGTGTTGTAGGTCTGGGCGCCGGCGCCGAACTCGGGCGTGTTCGACTTGGCGACGACGATCGCGCCGTTGGCCTCGAGCCGCTCGACCATCAGGTCCGAGCGCGCCGGCACGTCGTTGGCGTAGATCGGCGAACCCTGGGTCGTGCGCACGCCGGCCACCGGGTTCAGGTCCTTGACCGCGATCGGCAGGCCGTGGAGCGCGGCGGCGCCGCGACCCCGCGACGCCTTGCCCGCCATCATGCGCCGGGCGTGCGCCCGCGCCCGCTCGAAGCAGAGCGTGGGGAGCGCGTTGAGCTCGCCGTCGGTCGCCTTGATGCGCGCCTCGGCCGCGTCGATCAGCTCCAGCGGAGAAACCTTGCGCTCGCGCAGCAGGGCGACGGCGGCGCTGGCGGTCAGGCGGTAAAGTTCGGTCATGGCGGCGCGGAGTATGGGGCGGGGCAGGGGATCGATTCCAGCGTTGTCGTGGCGCGGCGGGACCCGGGCAACCAGCGGTGCGATGGCAAGGCAAGAAGTGGGAGGTGGGGTGCGCCACGCATTGTCATTGCGAGCCGAGGGCGAAGCAATCCAGACCCCCGATACGTGTGCGTCGACCACGGATTGATTTATCGGGTTTCCTGCAGTGGCCAACGCTACCGCGCCAAGTCTCGCAATGACGAGAACCTAATGAGGGAGGGTTCGCGCTTGCCCCGCGGTTCGAGACGCGCGGCCTTCGTAAGCGCGAAGGCCGCGCTCCTCACCGCGAACGGATTTTTCTGTGAACTCTCATCCCGTTCGTGCTGAGGAGCCTGCGCGAGCAGGCGTCTCGAAGCATGAGCGCGAGTCGTGACACGAGCGGGGCAACGCGCACGTCCACCCTCCTCGTGATTGTCACAGCAACCCTGGACCCCCGGTTCGCCGCGTTCCGCGGCGCCCAGGGGTGACAATGGAGGGAAAGGGAAAACTGCGAGGGTTGCCCGGGGCGGCGCCAGCCCCTACAACCTCGCGCCATGACGGCTGACCGCTACGACGTGCTCGGCATCGGCAACGCCATCGTCGACGTGCTGGTCCGGGTCGGCGACGATTTCCTGACCGACCGGGGTCTTGCGAAGGGCACGATGACCCTGATCGACGCCGAGCGCGCGCTCGGGCTCTACGGCGCGATTGGCGGCGCGACCGAAGTCTCGGGCGGCTCGGCGGCCAACACCGTGGTCGGGGTCGCCCGGCTCGGCGCGCGCGCCGGTTACATCGGCAAGGTGCGCGACGACGAGCTCGGGCGCTTCTTCGCCGCCGACCTGCGCGCCGCCGGCGTGGCGTTCCACACCCGCCCGGCCAGCGACGGCGAGCCGACGGCGCGCTCGTTCATCCTGGTCACGCCCGATGCCCAGCGCACCATGTGCACGTTCCTCGGCGCCTCGGTCGCGCTCGGACCCGAGGACGTGGCCGAGGCGGACGTCGCCGCCGCCCGCATCGTCTACCTGGAAGGCTACCTGTGGGACGCGCCCGCCGCGCGCAAGGGCTTCGCCAAGGCGATCGCCATCGCGCACCGCCACGGCCGGCACGTCGCCTTCACCTTGAGCGACCCCTACTGCGTCGCGCGCCACCGCGACGACTTCCGCCGGCTCATCGCCGAAGTCGACATCCTGTTCGCCAACGAGGCCGAGATCACCGCGCTCTACCAGGCCGACGACTTCGACCGGGCACTGCAACTGGTGCGCGGTCAGCCCGGCATCGCCGCGTTGACCCGCAGCGAGCTCGGCTCGGTCGTGGTCGCCGGCGAGGAGATGCACGTGATCGACCCGATCCCCCACGGGCCCCTCGTCGACACCACCGGCGCGGGCGATCTCTACGCCGGCGGCTTCCTCGCGGGTCTGGCCGCCGGGCGCGATCTCGGCACCTGCGGCAGGCTCGGCAGCCTCGCGGCCGGCGAGGTCGTCGCCCACCTGGGCGCCCGGCCCGTGGCCGATCTGGCCCGGCTGGCCCGGCCGCTTCTCGGGGGTTGAGCGCCATGTTCTACGAACCGGGCAAGCGCGATCGCGCCCTTTTACCCCACGACCCGTTCAAGGCGCTGGTCACCCCCCGTCCGATCGGCTGGATCTCGACGGTTTCGCGCGACGGCGTGGCCAACCTGGCGCCGTTCAGCTTCTTCAACGCCGTCGCCAGCGACCCGCCGATGGTCATGTTCGCCTCGGGTGGCGCGCAGCACCTGGACGGGCGCAAGGACAGCCACCGCAACGCCGAGGACACCGGCGAATTCGTCGCCAACATCGTGCCTTACGCGCTGAAGGACGCCATGAACGCGAGCTCGGCCACGCTGCCGTCCGAATGCGACGAGTTCGACGCCGTGGGATTGCCCAAGCTGCCGTCGGTGCTGGTCAAGCCGTTCCGGGTGGCCGGCGCCCCGGCGCACCTGGAATGCCGGACCGAGCGCGTGATCCACCTGCCGACGCGGCCCAAGGCGCCGCCCAACGTGGTGGTGTTCGGCCTGGTGGTCGGCGTCCACATCGACGAATCCGCGATCGTGGACGGCCGGGTCGACGTGCGCCGGTTCCGCCCGGTCGCCCGGCTCGGCTACTCCGACTACACCTCAGTCGAGCGGCTGTTCGCGATGGAATTTCCGCCCTGACCCGAGAATAACCCCACGGACTGTGGCCCATTGACCGGCCCTAGGCCCCGGCCCATGCTGAACCCGGCCGTGGCCCACGACTTACCCCGCGATTCGGAGGCTCCATGCTGATCGGCGTCCCCAAGGAGATCAAGAACCACGAGTACCGCGTCGGCCTGGCGCCCACATCGGTGCGCGAGCTGGTCCACCACGGCCACCAGGTCATCGTCCAGAAGGGCGCGGGCAAGGATATCGGGTTCGCCGACAAGGCCTACGTCGCGGCCGGCGCCGCGATCGTCGACACCGCCGAGGAGGTCTTCCGGCGGGCCGAGATGGTGGTCAAGGTCAAGGAGCCGCAGCCGGTCGAATGCCGCATGTTGCGCCCCGGACAGATCCTGTTCACGTACCTGCACCTGGCGCCGGACCCGGAGCAGACCAAGCTGCTCGTCGCCTCCGACGCGGTGGCGATCGCCTACGAGACGGTGACCGACCGCAACGGCCACCTGCCGCTCCTGGCGCCCATGAGCGAGGTCGCCGGGCGCATGTCGATCCAGGCCGGCGCCCATTGCCTCGAGAAGGCGCAGAAGGGCGCGGGCGTCCTGATCGGCGGCGTGCCCGGGGTGCCGCCCGCCAAGGTCGTGGTCATCGGCGGCGGCGTGGTCGGCACCAACGCCGCGCGCATGGCCATCGGCATGGAGGCCGACGTCGTCATCCTCGACAAGTCGATCGACCGCCTGCGCCAGCTCGACGAGCTGTTCGGCGCCCGCCTCGACACCGTCTATTCGACCGTCGACAACCTCGAGTGCTACGTGCACGACGCCGACCTGGTGATCGGCGCCGTGCTGGTGCCGGGCGCCGCCGCGCCCAAGCTGGTGACCGAGAAGATGATCAAGGCCATGCGCAAGGGCTCGGTCGTCGTCGACGTGGCGATCGACCAGGGCGGCTGCTTCGAGACCAGCCGGCCGACCACCCACTCCAAGCCGACCTACGTCGTCCACGGCGTGGTGCACTACTGCGTCGCCAACATGCCGGGCGGCGTGGCGCGCACCTCGACCTTCGCGCTCAACAACGCGACCCTGCCGTTCACGCTGGCGCTCGCCGACAAGGGCTACAAGAAGGCGCTCGCCGACGATCCGCACCTGCGCGAAGGGCTCAACGTCCATCGCGGCCAGGTGACGTACAAGGCGGTGGCCGACGCGCTCGGCTACACGTACCAGGACGCCCGCCAGGCGATCGGCGCCTGACGGCGTCGGACCAGCGCGGCCAGAGCGCAATCCATTCGCGTGGAGTCGTCATGCCCGGCCTTGTGCCGGGCATCCACGTCTTAAGACGTAATGACTTCAAAGGCGTGGATGGCCGGGACGACGCCCACGGCTGTCCGGTTCGCCGCCGATGATGCTCGGGCACGGTCCTCACGAAACCTCTCCTTGGGGAGAGGTCGCCCGAGGCAACGCCTCGGGCGGGTGAGGGGA
>CAZGYG010000090.1:0-10936 GCA_964530335.1 uncultured Rhodospirillaceae bacterium
GATCGACGTGCCCAATCGTCCCAATGTTGCAGTGCGGCTTCGTCCGCTCGAACTTTTCCTTGGACATGGTCCCTCGTGTCCCCTTGGTTCTCGATCGCGCGACCCGGCCTTGGTGGCCAGGAGTTGGTCACCGTGGAGCGGGTGACGGGAATCGAACCCGCGTAGCCAGCTTGGAAGGCTGGTGCTCTACCACTGAGCTACACCCGCCTAGAATCCGCATGTTAGACGACGACGCTCGCTCGTTGGTGGAGGGGGAAGGATTCGAACCTTCGTAGACGTACGTCGGCAGATTTACAGTCTGCTGCCTTTGACCGCTCGGCCACCCCTCCGGGATGTACCCTCGGCGCCGCGAAACCGCGCAATATGAGGATTTTGCGGCTTATGTCAACGCCGAAGGGGCGCACCGACGCTCCCGCCCCGAGAATGCCCGGCGCCCGTTGGTTGTCCTGAAATGTGCCTCAAACTATAACGGCGGCGCATGAACCGCAAGACGTTCCGACGCGGCGCCCGGACGCCCGCCAACCGGCCAGTCGCCCCCCGATTGGGCCCCTCTCGCGCCCTTTGGCTCTATGGCCACCACGCGGTGGCGGCCGCCCTGGCCAATCCGCGCCGGTCGGTCCACGAGCTCGTGGCGACCGCCGCGGTCCTGGACCGGGCGCCGGAGCTCGCCCTGGCGCGGCCCGGGCTCGCCGTCCGCGTGACGGATCGGGCCCAGATTGGCGCGCTGCTGCCGCCCGGCGCGGTACACCAGGGACTCGCGCTCCGGGTCGAACCGCTGCCCGAACACAAGCTCGAAGACGCGCTGGGCGCGGGGCGAGGAACCATCGTCGTCCTCGACCAGGTCACCGACCCGCACAACGTCGGCGCCGTCGTCCGCTCGGCGGCCGCATTCGGCGCCACCGCCGTGGTCGTCACGACACGGCACACGGCACCCGCCGGCGCGACCATGGCCAAATCGGCGTCCGGGGCGCTCGACATCGTTCCGCTGGTTCCCGTCGTCAACCTGGCACGCGCCCTGGAGGCGATCAAGCGCGCCGGGTACTGGTGCGTCGGGCTCGATGCGGCGGGCGAGGCCGAGCTCACGGCTGCGGCGCTCCCTGGCCCGGCGATCGCCCTGGTGCTCGGCGCCGAGGGCGAGGGCCTGCGCCGGCTCACGCGCGAGCACTGCGATGTCATCGCGCGTCTGCCGACCGTCGGGCGTCTGGTCAGCCTCAACGTCTCCACTGCCGCCGCGATTGCCCTTTATGTCTGCTTCACCGCCCTCGGCCCTACCCTTGCCCCGGCCGAGCCCTCCGCCTAGCTTGCCGCCGGCGCGCCGGATTAGCTCAGTGGTAGAGCAACTGCCTTGTAAGCAGTAGGTCGTCGGTTCAAGTCCGACATCCGGCTCGCCCGCACCAAGGCATTGTTAACCAATCGCGTGCACTCTGCCGGGTCAAATCTCTGATTTGACGCGACAAACTCGCTGTACCGCGAGGTTCATGATGGCCGGCACCTGGCTTTCCCGATCGTTACCCCGCGCGCTGATCGTTACCGCCGACGACGCGATGGCCCGCGCCGCGGTCGAAGGGGCGAAGGCGCTCCGCGCCGTCGCGACCGAGCGACTCGGCCGCCTGGACCGCGTCGTGCCGACGATCGCCGCGAGCCGCGCCAACCTCTTGATCGCCGAGATGGAGCCGGGCAGCGATGACGCCAGGGCCATCGTCCGCCGGCTTCGCACGCCCGGTCTGACGCCGTCGCCCCACATCGTCATCGTCGCCGTTTGCTCACCGTTGGCGCGCGCCGACGTCATACGGGCGATCCGCCTGGGCATCGACTTGCTGATCGTCAGGCCGCTGGAGACGCGCACCTTGATCGAGCGCTTCGAGGCGCTGGTGCGCAACCCGCCCCGACCGATCGAGGTGCGAACCTACATCGGCCCGGATCGCCGGCGCGCCCCCGACCAGGCCTATGCCGGGGTCAACCGCCGCCATGACGCGGAGCGCGCGCTGGCGACGGCGTAGGGCCGATTCATGCTCTAGGATCGACGGTTGAGCGCAGCCGAGGCGCGCCATGACCCCGACGTACGCCGCGTTCCCCATCGACGAGCACCACGAGCGCCTGGCGCGAGCCCGCGTGGCGCTGCGCGCGGCCGGCTTCGACGGCTGCGTCAGCGTCGCGCCGGAGCACCACTACTACCTGGCCGGGTACGATTCCTGGGTCGGCGTCAATTGCCCCCAGGCGCTCGTCTTCGCCACGGACGACACCGCGCCGGTCCTGATCGTGCGCGATGTCGATCGCCCGCTGGTGGCCGAGACGTCATGGGTCGATGACGTTCGCACCTACCGGCTTCACGACCAGGACCCAGCCGAGGCCATCGCCGCGACCACGAAGTCCGTCGGGCTGGGCCAGGGGCGGCTCGGCATCGAATCCCAATCCTACGCGCTTTCCCACGCCTTCGGCGCGCGCCTCGCCCAAGCGCTTCAACCGGCGACGCTCGACGACGCCACCGCGATCCTGGGCGAGCTGCGCGTCATCAAGTCGGCGCGCGAGATGGTTTATCTCGGCCGAGCGGCGCGCCACGCCCAGGCCGGCCTCGAAGCCTTCCGCGCCAACGCCAAGGTCGGCACGACCGAGATCGCGCTGGCCGGAGCGATCGAGCGCGCGCTGCGCGACAGCGGCGGCGACTATGGCGCGATCCCGACCGAGCTCGCCGGCGGGCCGCGCTCCGCCGGCGGCCACGCCACGCCGATGGCGCGCGCCATCGCGTCCGGCGACTTGACCCACGCCGAGTTCGCCGGAGTCGAGCGGCGCTACCACGCGGTAGCCATCCACACGGTCGCGGCGGGCGCGCCGCGCCCCGTCCAGCACGAGCTTTACGAAGCGGCGCGTGCCTCGCTGGCCGCCGGCATCGCCGCCGTGGCGCCCGGCGTGCCGGTCGACGCGGTCGAGGAAGCCTCGCTCGTCCCCTTGCGTGCCGTTGGGCTCGAGCAGCGCGCCATGATGCGGTTCGGCTACGGCATCGGCATCGCCTATCCGCCGATCTGGCTCGAAACGCTCCAGATTTCCCGCGGCGTCCAGCGCACGTTGGCGCCCGGCATGGTGTTCGTGCTGCACGCCTGCCTCGAGCTTCCCGAGGATGGCCTTGGCGTGGTCCAGGGCGGCACCTACGCCCTGACCGACGGTGGGCTCACCATGCTGGTCGGCGGCGGCGACGTGCCGCTCGACGTCATCGGCTGAACCCGCCGTTCACGGCTTGGGCTTCGGCTCCGGCATGACGACCGTGACGCAGGTCACCTGGTAGCTCAGGTTGTCCGTATTCTCGGCGAGCGAGGCCTCGATGGCCGGGACCATGCGCTCGCACACGGCGAGCGACGGCATCGGCGTGACGTAGGCGCTGAGCCCCCACACCGTGAACGACGTCACCAGGGCGACGACGACCTCCATGGCTTGCCTCCGTTGTGGCGGGCGGAAACGCCCGTCGCCGGCCGCCCGCTCAGATGCGGCAGCGGTTCTCCACGTCGCACCAGCACTCGATGCCTTCGCTCACCACGTCTATCTTGCGGTAGTCCAGCGTGACCTGCTCGCCCGCGCGGATGTGCCGGCTGGCGACCATGACGACGCCTTTCTTGAGGCTCGAGTTGGGCGAGCAACTGTGGTTGGCGAAGTCGACGCCGTCGAAGCCGTCGACCGGCGCCAGCGCGAGCACCGCGTCGCCGACGCGGCGAAGCTGAAACAGGTCCTTGAAGCCGTGCGGCTCGGACTGCAAGCGCCCGTCGGCCCCGATCGCGAACAGCTTGGCGCGGCCATCGAAGCAGCCGATCACCGTGCCCCGGGGGATGCTCTTGCGGGCGAACAAGCCATGCTCATGGTTCCCATTCGGATGGACCTCGACGACGTCCCACATGGTCATGCTCACGGCGTAGCCCACCCTCGGGTTGTTCGATGGGCAACGACATTAGCGCCGGCCTCGCTCGATTCAAGAATCATGTGCGTCGCCGACGAAGATTTTTCGTCGCCGGCACCGGGTGCGCCGACGCGCCGCTTGGGCTACAAGCGGAACCATGGCTCAGACGGCGGAACAGCGGCGCAAGGTCGTGGTCATCGGCGCCGGCGTCGTCGGCGCGGCGACGGCGTGCTGGCTGCTGCGCGACGGCCACGACGTGACGCTGCTCGACCGACTCGGGCCGGGCGAGGCGACCTCGTTCGGCAACGCCGGCGCCATCAGCCCCGGCTCGGTCGAGCCGCTCGGCCACCCGGGCATGCTGTGGCAGGTGCCCGGCTGGCTGATGGACCCGCGTGGGCCCCTGACGATCCGCTGGCGCCACCTGCCGCGCCTGGCGCCGTGGCTCCTCGGGCTCATGCGCGCCTCGACGCCGGCCCGCTTCGCCCGCATCGCCGCCGAGCTCGCGACCTACCTGCCCCACGCGCTCGAGGCGTGGCGGCCTCTGCTGGCCGAGGCCGGGCTCGAGGGCCTGATGCGCCAGGACGGCCTGCTGTGGGTGTTCGGTTCCGAACGGGCGCTGGCCCATGGACGCGCCAGCCTCGATCTGCGGCGCCGTTACGGCGCCGTCGTCCAGGACATACCGGCGGCCGAGCTGCGCCAGGTCGAGCCGGCGCTCGGCCCGGGCTTCCTGGGCGGCGCCCTGGTGCCCGACAGCGCCCGGGTGCTCGATCCCGGCGGCCTTGTCGTCGGCCTGGCCCGGCACGCGCTCGGGCGCGGCGCCCGCATCGCGCGGGCCGAGGCGCGCGGCTTCGACTTCGGGCCCGACGGCCCGCGCGCCGTGCTGACCGACGCCGGTGCCATCCCGGCCGACGCGATCGTGGTCGCCGCCGGGGCGTGGTCGCACCGGCTCGCCCGACGGCTCGGCAACCGGGTGCCGCTCGAGACCGAGCGCGGCTACCACGTCACCATCCCCGATCCGGGCGTCATGCCCCGGCGCATGGTCATGCCTTATGGCGAAGGCTTCATCGCCACGCCCATGGCCATGGGGCTGCGCGTCGCCGGCACGGTCGAGCTGGCCTCGCTCGATGCGCCGCCGGACTGGCGCCGCGCCGAAGTCCTGCTGGCCAAGGCGCGCGCCCTGTTACCCGGACTGCGCGCCGACGGCACGACCCGCTGGATGGGGCACCGGCCTTCGCTGCCCGACAGCAAGCCGGTGATAAGCCGCTCGCCGGTCCACGCCAACGTGTTCTATGCTTTCGGCCACGGCCACCTGGGCCTGACCGGCGCCGCCATCACCGGTCGCCTGATCGGGGACCTGGTGGCCGGCCGGCCACCCGCGGTCGACCTGGCGCCATTCCGGGTCGACCGCTTCTGACAGGAGCGAACCGTCATGCACCCGCGCGCCAACGAACGCGTTGCCTACTTCAACGGCGACATCGTGCCGGAAAGCCAGGTCCTGATCCCGTTCCGCGATCGTGGCTTCATCGCCGGCGACGCGGTGTTCGACACGGCGCGCACGTTCCGCCACCGGACGTTCCGCCTCAAGGAACACATCGAACGCTTCTACCAATCGCTCGATTACGTCGGCATCGATCCCGGGCTCGCGCCGGCCGAGATGACCCGGCTGAGCGAAGAAGTGTGCGAGCGCAACTTGCACCTCATCGACAAGGACGACGACTACTGGCTGTCCCAGCGCGTCAGCCGCGGAGTCGACGCCAAATGGGGCGACAAGAGCGGCGGGCTTACGCCGACGGTCATCATCGAGTGCACGCCGCTGCCCTTGCAGGCGCGCGCGCCGCTTTACCGCGACGGCATCCGGGTCATCATCCCCTCGACGCGCCGCGTCCCGCCGCAATCCTTGAGCCCACGCGCCAAGACGCACAACTATCTGAACCTGATCGTCGGCGACCGCGAGGCCAAGGCCTACGATCCCGACGCCTGGGCCGTGCTGCTCGACACCAACGGCAACCTGGCCGAGGGCATCGGGTCGAACATCTTCCTGGTGCACGGCGGAACGATCCTGACGCCCCAGGTGCGCTACGTCCTGCCGGGGGTGAGCCGCGCCACGGTGCTCGAGATCGCGGCGGAGATCGGCGTGCCGGCGCGCGAGTGCGACCTCGACCTCTTCGACGTGCAGACCGCGGACGAGGCGTTCATCACCTCGACCAGCCTGTGCATGTGCCCGGTCAACGCCATCGCGGCCAAGACGTATCCCGTGCCCGGCCCGGTCACCAAACGCCTGACCGAGGCCTACGCGCGGCTGGTCGGAATCGATTTCGTCCAGCAGTACCTGCGCCACCTGACCTGAACCGCGCGCCGTGACCGCCGCGCTGGGGCCCGAGGAGCGGCGCGGCGCCGGGATCGCGTTCGGCGCGGCGGGCATCTTCCTGTTCGTCTGCGCCGACGCCGTCATCAAGTGGCTCAGCGCGGACTACCACGCCGTGGCCATTGCCTGGTTCAGCGGCGTGTTCGGCGGGCTCAGCTCGACGGTTCTGGGCGCGCGCGGGCTCGGCTGGCGCGCGCTCGGCACGCGCCATCCCGGCACCCAGATCGCGCGCGGGCTCCTGATCCTGGGTTCGATGCTGACCGCGTTCCTCGCGCTGGCCTTCATGCCGCTCGCCGACGTGACGGCGATCGCCTATTCGACGCCGCTGTTCGTCGCGGCGCTGGCCGTGCCGATGCTCGGCGAGCGCCTGACCGCGCCTCAGGTCGTGGCCCTGATCGCCGGGTTCGCCGGCGTCGTGCTCATCGCCCGGCCCGGAGCCGGGATCGTCCAGTGGGCCGCCGCGCTGCCCGTCGCGAGCGCCGCGTTCTATGCCGTCGCCATGCTGGTGACCCGCCGGCTGCGCAGCGACGAAACCGCCGCGGCGACGATGTTCTGGAGCCACGCCACCGTCATCGCCGCGACCAGCCTGGCGCTGCCGTGGTTTTGGACGACGCCGCCATGGCCCGCCGCGCTGGCGTTGATGGTGCTCGGCCTGGTCAATGGCGTCGCGCATTATTGCGTGATGCAAGCGTATCGCCTGGCACGCGCCGCGACCGTCGCGCCGCTCGACTACACGGCGCTGGCGTGGGCCACGCTGTTCGGGTTCGTGCTGTGGGGCGATTTTCCAGCGCCGTCGGTCTGGCTAGGCGCCGGCGTGGTCGTCGCGACGACGCTTTACCTCGCGCGCACCCGCGCCTGACCGCGAAAGCCCTAGTACCCGATCTCGGAGTTTCGCGCCACGGGCGCGAAGCCCGTGATCGGGTACAAGATTATGATGTTGTACCGATTTCGCGGCTCCGGTGTCGCCTACGGCGCCTCCGGAACTCGCGAAAGTCGGTACTAGGGGACCGCGGCTTGCTGCACGCAGGGCAGGACGCCGTGCTCGTCGCGGCGGACCCATGTGGCGACGAAGGCCTCGAGGCCCGTGCTCTCCACCGTCATGACGTCGCGGAACAGGTGCTTCGATTCGGTGCAGAACGTGCGCAGGTTCTGCATCCCGCGTAGCGATGACTCGTTGGCGAGACGGGTCACGAACTCGTCGAGGATGCCGTTCCAGCCGCCGCCGTGCGCCCGCTTGAAATACGCCTTCAGCCCCTTGCCGTGGACCGCGAGGGTCGGCTGAAAGCGCGTGACGAAGGCATTGTAGAAATCGTGCTGCTGGCACGACAGGGCCCCGACCATCAGGTTGGTCTGCAGCACGCGGATTTGCAGGGCGACGGCGTCTTCCGGCAGGGCGCACGTCTGCGCCCACGCCGGCGATCCCATGGCCATCGCGACCAGCGTCAGTGCCCCGGCCAACGGCCTCAGGCGTCGCGCCGTCCGCCTCTTCGCACCCCCCATGCGCTTCACCCCGTCAGGCATCCCCGACATGCCGCCACGCAAGGTGCATCCTAGCCCTCGCCAGGCACGCCGGCAACCGAACTATGACCCGGACATGGTTTCAGAATGACGAATGCGGCTCGAGCAGGAAGGCGATTTCCTCGGGCGTCGAGATCCGGCCCAGGATGACGTTGCGGTGGGGGAAGCGGCCGAAACGCGCCACGATGTCGTGGTGTCGTTGGGCCGATTCGATCGCCTTCCGGCTCGGCTCGTGCCCGGCGAGCCCGCCGAACAAATCGAGCGAGCGGTGCTGGTCCGCGATGTCCTCGCTGTGCTCGAACGGCAGGTAGGCGAACCAGCGCTCGATCGGCGTCAGCCAGGCGTCGTGGTCCTGCCCCACCGCCGCGCGCGCCAGGGCCAGGGCGCGCGGATCCGCCGCGTACATGCGGGGCGAATCCCGGTGCATGTTGCGCGCGAACTGGTCGAGGGCGACGATCATGGCCAGCGCCCCGTCGGCATCCCCCAGCCAACGGTCGAAGGCCCCGGCGAGCACCTCGTCGTGCAATTGCCCGAACCGGTCGCGAATGACCTGGTCGAACGCCAGGTCCTTGGTGAACCAGGCTTCGCGTTGGGTTCCGTAATCGGGGGCGTCGGGCGCGCCGAACCAGAACTCGAGCACCGCGCCCAGCGGCGCCGGCAGCCGGGCGCGCGCGGTGACGATCGCGCCGCCAGCGCGCGGCAACACGGCGCTCATACTCTCCCCGGGGGCGTCGGGCGCGGCCGGCCAGGGCGGCGCGCCATGCGGAAGGCGGTGAACAGGGCGAGCGCGGCGTACACGGCGAGGATGTAGACGAACAGCCCGTCGGCGCCGAGCACGGCGATCGCCTGGGAAGCGGCCAGCGAACCGGCGCTGGCGCCGATCGCCCAGGCACAGAGCAGTCCGCCGCTGGCAGCGACGAAATCGCGCGGCAGGACGTAGTCGTTGGTCTGCCCGACGCCGAATGCGTAAAGCGGTCCGGCGCCGGCGGTGAACACCAGCGCGAGCGCGACCATGACCGGCAACGAGCCGACATCGAGCGCGACCATGAGCGCTCCGGCGCCGGCGGCCACGGCGGTGAACGCCAGCATCACGGGCCGGCGCCCGAGCCGGTCGGCCAGGATGCCCGCCGGCAAGGCCGTCAGGGTGCCGCCGGCGGTCGCGGCGAACAGCACCACCGTGAGATCGCCGGTGCTGAACCCCCGGGCATCGGTGTAGACGGGCAACAGGCCGAAGTAGGCGCTGTTGACCAGGCCCGAGACGAAGCACGCCGCGACGCCCGTCGGCGAGATGGCGATCAGGCGGCGCACGCCGAAGTGATTGCGCTGGCCGATCTCGGGATTGCCGACCCGGGTCAGCGCCACCGGGATCAGCGCCGCCGCGAGCCCGGCGGCGGCAAGGATCACCAGGTCCGGCCCCATGGGATCGGTCAGGTTGAGCACGAACGGGGCCAGACCGGCCGAGCTCCAGCCGATGACCTGATAGACGCCGAAAATGCTGCCGCGCGTGGCCTGGTTCGCCTTGTCGTTGAGCCAGCTCTCGACCACGACGTAGACGCCGGCCATGGCGTAACCCAGGGCCAGGCGCGAGGCCAGCCATGGCCACGGCGGTGGAGTTACGGCGAACAGCAGCGTCGAATCGGCCGCGAGCACGGCGAACACCGACAACGCGCGGATGTGGCCGACCCGGTCGATGATCCGGCCACAGCTCAGGGTGCCGACGACGAAGCCGACGAAGTAGATCGCACCGATCGCGCCGATCAGCCCGGTCGACACCCGGTGCCCGACAAGCTGCACCGTGATCAGCGGGTAGAGCACCCCTTGCGCGAATTGGAAGATGGCACAGCACAGGAGCACCGCGACGACCGGCCCCAGCACGGCCGCCATGGCCGGCGCCGGCGTTCCCGGCGCCGGGCCGGGCGCCGGGCCGGGCGAAGGTTCGCTCAATCCGGGCGGTCCCAGCGGAAGTTGCTGGCGTAGGACTTCGGCCGGGTCGTTCCGGCCTTGGGCTCATCGACCACGTAGTCGATGCCCTGGCGCCGGGCATAGTCCTCGGCCTGCTCGCGCGTGTCGAACGTCAGGCGCACCTGGTCCGCCAGCATGTCGGCCGAGCCGGTCCAGCCCATGAGCGGATCGATCGTGCTGGCCGTGCGCCGCTCGAACTCGAGCACCCATGCCCGGGTCTTGGCGCGCCCGGATTGCATGGCGGTCTTGGTCGGCCGATAGATGCGAGCGGTCACGGGGCGATCCGGCACGGCCTGGTCACGGCCCGCCGTCTTAGCCGTATCCGGGGGCGCCGTGCAACCGCGACGGCAAAGGCTTCAACCCGGCGTCGCTTTGCGCTATCGTGCGTGCAACGCCGGGCCGTGGCCGAGGGGGCCGTGGCCCAGGAGCCGCAACCAAGGGGGAACAGGCATGCGCCGCTCCGTGATGCTTCTGGCCGCCGTCGCGACCTTGACCGGCGGGTGCCTATCCCAGGAAACGGGCCGATTCGACGCGCAAACCCTTTTCCCGAGCTACAACCATACCTCGGTCGCCGCGATCCAGGAGGCCGCCGACGGCGGCGATCCCGCGGCGGCGCGGCTGCTCGGCGACATGTACTATTGGGGCGACAAGGTCGAGCCCGATCGCGCCATGGCCGAGACATACTGGGCGCTCGGCGCCCAGGGCGGCGACGAGCTCGCGACCGAGCGCATGGCGGCCTTGAGCAGCGGCCAGCCGATTCCGGTCTATTGGAGCGGCGGGGCGATGCGCCACATCACCATGGGCTTCATGGAGCGCAGCGTCGACCCGTACTTCTGAGTCGCGCTGAGTCCCGCGCCCGCTATTCGACCGGCGGGATCGCGCGGGCGGCGATGGCCGCCAGGGCGGCCAGCGCGCGAAGGCGCGGCCACGGGTTGGTCTCGTCCCGCGCATCCTCGACGATGGCGCGCCAGGGCTCGAAGCCGTAGCCGAGACCCATGAGTTCGGCCCGCGCCGAAGCCCGCTCGACCGGATCGATGACCTTGCCGGCGGCCGCGAAGGCGGCGCGCGCGAACGGCTCGGCCGTGGCGGCGTCGTGCGCCAGGGCGGCGAGCGCGGCCATCGCCTGGGCCCTCAGCCGGTTGTCGCCTACGGCCTCGGCCAAGGTGGCGGCCCGCGCGAAGTCGCCCAGCGCGCCCGCGGCGCGGGCG
>CAZGYG010000091.1:0-10911 GCA_964530335.1 uncultured Rhodospirillaceae bacterium
TCGTGCTGCTGGTCGTGCTGTTCGGCCTGATCGCGCTGGCCCGGATTCCGATCCAGCTTGCCCCCGACGTGCGCCAGCCGATCATCACGATCGACACGTTATGGCCCGGAGCCTCGCCGGCCGAGGTCGAGCGCGAGATCCTGTTGCCCCAGGAGGACGTGCTCAAGGGTCTCGAGGGGCTACGCGAAATTTCGAGCCGGGCCCGGCTCGGCCGGGCCGACATCACGCTCGAATTCGATCTCGGCACCAACCTGGACCGGGCGCTGCTGCTGGTGGCCAACCGGCTCGACGAGGCGTCCGATCCGCCCGACGAGGCGGAAGCGCCGACGCTCAGCACCGCCGGCAACGAAGACAGTCCGATCGCCTGGATGCGCATTGTCACCCGGCCCGGCAACGACCGCGCCGTCGACACCTACGGCGACTTCGTCGACGACGTGGTCAAGGACCGACTCGAACGCATCGCCGGCGTCGCCCGCGTCAACGTCTTTGGCGGACGCCAGCGCGAGGTGCGGATCGTGGTCGATCCGTACCGGATGGCCGCCTACGGCCTGACCATCGCCGAGGTGGCTGCCGCGCTGCGCGGCGCGGACGCCTCGGTCTCCGCCGGCTGGGTCGACGAGGGCAAGCGGCGGTATCTGGTGCGCGTCGAGAGCGACTTCGACACCACCGACGACGTGGCCAACGTGGTGCTGCGCGCGCAACGGGACCCGGCCAGCCGCCGCATCGCCCACGTCCTCGTCGGCGACATCGGGCACGTCGTCCACGACTACGACGAACCCGAGTGGCGCGGCCGCGCCCAGGGCCAGCCGGCGATGTCGGTCAACATCGTGCGCGAGGCCGGGGCCAACGTCCTGGGCGTGATGGCCGAGGTGCGCCGGGTGCTGGCCGAGCTCAACGACGGCCCGTTCGAGCGCGCCGGGCTGGAGATAACGCTCACCTACGACGAGACGACCTACATCGATTCGGCGATCGGGCTGGTGCGGAGCAACATCTGGCTCGGCGGCGCGCTGGCCGTCGCCGTGCTCATGGTGTTCCTGCGCTCGTTCCGGGCGACCCTGGTGGTCGGCCTGGTGATACCGATCTCGATCATCGGCACGTTCATCGTCATGACCGCCCTCGGCCGCTCGATCAACGTCATCTCGCTGGCCGGCATCGCCTTCGCCGTCGGTCTGGTGGTCGACGCGGGCATCGTCGTGCTCGAAAGCATCTTCCGCCAGCGCGAGCGGGGGCAAGCGCCCGAGGCCGCGGCGTACCGGGGCACGCGGCTCGTGTGGGGCGCGGTGCTCGGTTCGGCGCTGACCGCAGTCGCCGCGTTCGCGCCGATCCTGGTCATGACCGACGAGGTCGGCCAGTTGTTCCGCGACATCGCCGTGGCCATCTCGGTCTCGGTCCTGCTCAGCCTCGTGGTCGCCGTCACCGTCATCCCGGCTCTGGCGACCCGTCTGCTGGGCGGCGCCGCGGTGAACCCGGTTCGACTGCCGGTGATCGACGCCGCCGCCGACCGCCTCGCCGCCGCCGTGCTCGGGCTCGCTCGCGCCGGCGCGCGGAGCCGGCCGCTGGCCCTGGCCCTGGTGCTCGGGCTGACCGGGCTGACCGGGCTCGGGACCTGGCTTTTCCTGCCGCCGCTCGAATACCTGCCGGAGGGCAACCGCAATCTCGTGGTCGGCTCGGTCCAGACGCCGCCCGGCTACAACCTGGACACCGCGGCGGCGATCGGCGAGCGCATCCAGGAGAAGCTCCGGCCGCTCTGGGTCTCCGAGACGGGCCCCGAGACTGACCCCGAGACGGGCCCCAAAGCCCCGCCCAAGATCGAGCATTTCTTCGTGTTCACCCGGCCGGACTATAGCTGGATCGGTATGGTCGGCGCCGATCCGGAGCGCGCGGCGGAGCTGGTGCCGGTGCTGACGGCGACCATCGAGGACGAGCCGGGCACGTTCGCCTTCGTCGGCCAGGCGTCCTTGTTCGCCCGCGGCATCGGCGGCGCGCGCGGCATCGATCTGGACATCTCGGGCGGCGCGCTCGAGGACCTGCTGGCGGTGGCGCGGCGGGCCGCCGTGCTGGTCGAGACGGCGCTGCCGCTTGAGGACGGCAACCAGATGCGGCCCAACCCGGGGCTCGAGCTCGGCGCGCCCGAGGTCAGGGTCGAGCCGGATCCGCTCCGGCTGGCCGACGCCGGGCTGAGCGCCGCCGAGTTCGGCGCCGGTCTGGACGCCCTGGCCTCGGGCCTCAGGATCAAGGAGATCGAATTCCAGGGCGAGCGGGTCGACCTGTTGCTCGGCGGGCCGGAGTGGCGGCCGAGCCGCACCCAGGACGTGGCGCAGATTCCGATCGTCACGCCCGGCGGCGACGTGCTGCCGGCGGGCGCGCTGGGAACCGTCACCATGACCGCCGGGCCCCTGGTGATCCGGCGCGAGGAGCGCGAGCGCACGGTGACGTTGCAGATCCGCCCGGCGCCCGAGATCGCGCTCGAGACCGCGATCGAGCGGCTCGAAGCCGAGGTTCTGGCGCCGCTCGAGGCCGAAGGCCTGCCGCCGGGCGTCCACCTCGGCCTGTCGGGCACGGCCGACAAGCTCGAGCGCGCCTGGAGCCTGATGCAAGCGAACCTGGTGATCGCGCTGGCCGTGGTCTACCTGGTCATGGTCATCCTGTTCGAGAGCTTCCTCTATCCCTTCATCATCATGCTGTCCGTGCCGCTGGCCACCTTCGGCGGCGTGCTCGGGCTGGCCGTGCTCAACCAGTTCGTGGTCCAGCCGCTCGACATGCTGACCATGCTGGGGTTCGTCATTCTGATCGGCACGGTCGTCAACAACGCCGTGCTGATCGTCCACCAGACCCTGGTCGAAATGCGCGAGGAGGGCGCGGCGCCCGAGGCGGCGATCCTGGCGGCCACGTACAACCGGCTGCGCCCGATCTTCATGTCGACGCTGGGCAACGTGTTCGGGATGCTGCCGCTGGTGCTGTTCCCCGGCGCCGGGTCCGAACTTTACCGCGGGCTCGGTTCGGTCGTGGTCGGCGGACTGGCGCTGTCGGCGGTGCTGACGCTGGGCGTCGTGCCGCAACTGTTGTCGCTGTTCCTGACCGGGCGCCGGGCGAAAGTCGGCCTCCGGGCGGCGGCGTGACAAGCCCCTACGCGACGGTCGGCGAGGCACTCGCCGCCGCCGCCCGCGAAGCGCCGGAAGCCGAGGCCCTGGTCTTTCCGCACCAGGGCCAACGGCTCGGCTTCGCCGCGTGGCATGCGATGTCGGCCGCGCTCGCGCGCGGGCTCGGCTTGCGCGGGCTGGTGCCCGGCGATCGCGTGGCGCTGCTGGCCGAGAACCGGCTGGAATGGCCGATCGTGCAGATGGCGGCGGCGCTCGGCGGCTTCGTGCTCGTGCCGCTCAACACCCACTACCGGCGCGAGGACCTGGGTTTCGCGCTCGCCCGCTCGCGGAGCCGGGCGCTGTTCCTGTCGCCCGCGTTCCGCTCCAACCGCTATCTCGACATGGTGCGCGCGCTGGCGGGCGAAACGCCCGACCTGGAACTCGTGGTGCCGTTCGACGGCGATCCGTCGTTCGCCGCGCTGATCGACGAAGGCCGGCGTTCGACGGCGGCCTTGCCGGCGGTGGCGGCGAACGACGTGGCCGGGCTGCTCTATACCTCGGGCACCACCGGGCAACCCAAGGGCGCGCTCCTGAGCCACGCCGGGATGATCGCGGATTCCTGGGGCGGGGCGATGCGCGTCGGCGTGCGCGCACGCGACCGCTGGACCTCGATCATCCCGCTGTTCCACTGCGCCGGGTGCATCATGAACCTGCTCGGCTGCGTGCAGCGGCGCGCGGCCTACGTCGGCGTGCCGGCGTTCGACCCGGACGTCATGTTCCGCGTCATCGAGGCCGAACGCTGCACCATCCTGACCGGGGTGCCGACGTCGTACCTGGCCATGCTCAACCATCCGGCGCGCCCCCGGTACGACCTGGCCACCCTGCGCGCCGGCACCTGCGGCGGCGCCGACGCGGACCCGGCGGTGCTGGAAGCGTGCGCGCGCGAGTTCCCCTGCCCCGGGCTGGTCCAGGTCTACGGCATGACCGAGACCTGCACCTTGATCAGTTGCGCCGCCCCGGACGACCCGGAGCGCTGGTCGAGCACGGGCCCGCCGCTGGATTGCATCGAGGTGCGCATCACCGATCCGGCGACCCGCGCGGCGTTGCCGGCCGGCGACGTTGGCCTGGTCGAGGCGCGGGGGGCGCCGATCATGGTGGGTTATGACCAGGAGCCCGAGGCGACCGCGGAAGTGCTGGATGCCGACGGCTGGTTGCGGACCGGCGACCTGGGGCGTCTGACGCCGAGCGGGCGGCTCGAGCTCGCCGGCGGGCGGCTCGGCGACATGATCATAAGGGGCGGCGAGAACGTCTATCCGGTCGAGGTCGAGCGCGTGCTATTGCGCCACCCCGCCGTCGAGGACGTCGCCGTGTTCGCGGTCAAGGACGGCTACTACGGCGAGGCGGTGGCCGGCGCGTTCCGCCTGCGCGGGCCCGTGGCGGCGGCGGAACTGCGCGAGTTCTGCTCCGAGCGCATCGCGCGCTTCAAGGTGCCGGCGCAGATGTACCGCGTCGAGGCCTTCCCGCTGACCGCCAGCGGCAAGGTGCGCAAGGTCGCCCTGCGCCAAATGGCCGAGAAGGGCGAGTTGGCGGTGTTGGGGTGAGGGCGCATCGAGAACGAGAAATCGTGGTTCGCGCCAAGTGGTGAAGGCTTCGATGAACAGTCGTGGATGCCCGGCACAAGGCCGGGCATGACGATTCCATATGACTGGACTTCGCCCTAGGCCCGGCACGTACGACACTCGTGGATGGCCGGGACAAGCCCGGCCATGACGGGATTGGGTAGTACCCTGCCGATCCTGGCTCATTCCTGACGGTCGCGCCTCAGCGCTTGCGCGCCAGCGTCAGGCCATCGCCGACCGGCACCATGGCGACGGTGACGCGTTCGTCGGTCGCGAGTTTGGCGTTGAGCGCGCGGATCGCCTCGGTGTCGGCGTCGGTCTTGGCCGGGTCGATCACCGCGCCGTCCCACAGCACGTTGTCGATGGCGATCAGCCCGCCCGGACGCAGAAGCGCGAGGCAGCGCTCGAAATAGCCGCCGTAGTTCCCCTTGTCGGCGTCGATGAAGGCGAAGTCGAACGTGCCGGCGCGACCCGACGCGATCAGCCCGTCGAGGGTCTGGATCGCGGGCGCCAGCCTCAAGTCGATCTTGTGGGCGACGCCGGCCTCGGCCCAGTAGCGCCGGGCGATCGCGGTCCATTCCTCGCTCACGTCGCAGGCGACGATCCGCCCGTCCGCCGGCAGGCCGAGCGCGACCGCCAGGCTGGAATAGCCGGTGAACACGCCGACCTCGAGCGTATTCCGCGCGCCGATCAGCTCGACCAGCAGGCGCATGAACTGGCCCTGGTCGGGGCCGATCTGCATGATCGCCCACTCGAGCCCGGCGGTTTCGGCGCGCAGGCGCGCGAGCAGTGGCGGCTCGCGGCAGCCGACCTCGAGCAGGTAATCGTAGAGCGGGCCCGCGAGCCCGATTGTCCGAGGCGCCATGGCGGCGAGCTTGGCATCCCCGGGCGCCAGCGTCCATCGCCCGGATCGTTGCTAGGGCGCCGGGGCGACGGCTAGGATCGACCCGGAGAACTTCGAGCGGGGAGATAGTCATGGCGGGCATGTTCACGAAGGCGCGCAAGCGGCTCAAGGAAGCGGCCAGGCACCTCGACGTCGCGCCCGAGATCGTCGCGAAGCTGAGCTACCCCAAGGAAACGCTGGCGTCGTCGCTGCTGGTGCGCATGGACGATGGCTCGCGCCGGGTGTTCAAGGCGTTCCGCTGCCGCTACGACGACACGCGCGGGCCGACCAAGGGCGGGATTCGCTACCACCCGGACGTGTCCATGGACGAGGTCATGACGCTCGCCTTCTGGATGACGTTCAAGTGCGCCGTGGCCAACCTGCCCTACGGCGGCGCCAAGGGCGGGGTCAAGGTCGACGTGCACCAGTTGAGCCGCGCCGAGCTCGAACGGCTGAGCCGGGCCTACGTCAAGGCGTTCGCCAGCTTCATCGGCCCGGACCGGGACATCCCGGCGCCGGACATGTACACCAACGGCATGGTCATGGGCTGGATGGTCGACGAGTATTCCTCGATCGTCGGCCATCCCTCGCCCGCCGTGATCACCGGCAAGCCGATTCCGCTCGGCGGCAGCCTGGGGCGCGAGGACGCGACCGGGCGCGGCGGGTACTTCGTGCTGCGCCATCTCGAGAAGGAGCTCGGCCTGAGCCCGGAGAAGAGCCGGGTGGTCGTGCAGGGCATCGGCAACGTCGCCTATTGGTTCGCCAAGCTGCTGGCCGCCGACGGCTACCGCATCTGCGGCCTGTCGGATTCGCGCGGCGCGATCTACGACCCGGACGGCATGGACCCGGACGCCGTGGCCGAGCACAAGCGCAAGACCGGCGGGCTCAACGGCGCGCCGACCAAGGGCAAGGCCCGCGCGATCAGCAACGCCGAACTGCTGGCCTCGGCGTGCGACCTGCTGGTGCCCGCCGCCATGGAGAACCAGATCGTCGACGAGAACGCCGGCGAGGTGAAGGCCAAGGTGGTGCTCGAGCTCGCCAACGGCCCGGTCACGCCGGCCGCCGACAAGATCCTGGGCAAAAAGGGCGTCACGGTGATCCCGGACATCCTCGCCAACGCCGGCGGCGTCACGGTGTCGTACTTCGAATGGGTGCAGAACAAGGCCGGCTACTACTGGACCCTCGACGAGGTGCAGTCGCGCCTCAAGGACATCATGGTGCCCGAGGCGAGGCGCATACATTCGCTCGCCCGCGACAAGGGGCTCGACATGCGCACCGCGGCCTACGTGCACGCGCTCGATCGCATCGCCAAGGCGCTCGAGGCGCACGGCACCAAGGCGTTCTTCGCCGGCTGAGGCCGGCGGAAACCGGCCGACCTTCAGGATTGTGCTTGACACAAGCCCCCGGTGGGCTTGAATCGCGGCCAAGCCGCCGCGACACCGGGGTTATGTGTGCCGTGGCCCGGCGTGCGCTTGCGCAAAACATCATGTTAGGGAGGCCCCGAATGGGCGAGAGACGCGAACATTCGTACCAGAAGACCCTTCGGCAACAGTTCGCCGAAGGCAAGGTCAGCAAGCGCGAGTTCCTGCGCACATCGACGCTCCTGGGCCTGTCGGCCACGGCGGCATACGCCTTCGTCGGCAAGGTCACGGGCGAGAGCTTCGTGCGCCCGGCGCGCGCGGACATGCCGATGGGCGGCACGCTGCGCATCGCCATGCGCACGATCGCCCTGACCAACCCCCACACCTTCAGCTGGGTGATCGACAGCAACGCGCTGCGCGGCACGGTCGACTACGTCACCCGCACCGGCACCGACAACGTCACGCGGCCGTCGCTGGCGGAAAGCTGGGAAGCGAGCGACGACCTGAAGACCTGGACGTTCAAGGTCCGCCGCGGCATCACCTGGCGCAAGGAAGGCCGGGACCTGACCGCGGACGACATCATCTGGAACATCCGCCACGTGCTCGACGACGCCACCGGTTCCTCGGTGCAGGGCCTGATGAAGGGTTACATGCTCGAGGTCTACGAGACCGGCGAGATGGACGAGTCGGGCAACCCCAAGACGGCGACGCGCTTGTGGGCCGACAACGCGATCGAGAAGGTCGACGACTTCACGTTCCGGCTGAACTGCCAGGCGCCGCAGCTCGCAGTGCCCGAGCACTTCTTCCACTACCCGTTCCCGATTCTGGACCCGAACGAAGGGGGCGTCGGCGGTGTCGGCATGAACGGCACCGGGCCGTTCGAAATCACGGCGTACGAGATCGGCAACCGCGGCCTGCTCACGAGGGTGCGCGACCACTGGTCGGGCAAGGGGCCGTATCTGGATGCGATCGAGATCATCGACACCGGTGACGATTCCGCGGCGATGATCGGCGCGGTGGCGTCCAAGCAGGTGCACGTGGCCGACGACGCCGACATCCTGCAGTTGCCGGCGTTCCAGAACATGCCGCACTTGCAGATCCTGACGGCGAACACCGCCCAGACGGCGGTCGCCCGCCTGCGCCAGGGCACGGACCCCCTGGCGGACGACCCGCGCGTGCGCAAGGCCATGCGCATGGCGATCGATTCGGCGTCGGTGCTGGCGGTCGCCCATGCCAACCTCGGCGCGCCCGCCGAGCACCACCACGTGGCGCCGATCCATCCCGAGTACTGCAAGCTCGCGGACTGGGTGCGCGACGTCGAAGGGGCCAAGGCGCTGCTGGCCGAGGCCGGCCATCCGGACGGCATCGATCTGTCGATCGACTGCAAGCCCGACCCGGCCTGGGAGCTCGCGGCGATCCAGGCCATGGTCGAGCAGTGGAAGGACGCCAACATCCGCGTCGCCATCAACGTCATGCCCAGCGCCCAGTTCTGGGATATCTGGGCCAAGACGCCGTTCGGCTTCACGTCGTGGACCCACCGGCCGCTCGGCGTCATGGTGCTCGGACTGGCGTACCGGTCCGGCGTGCCGTGGAACGAGTCGAACTACAACAACCCCAAGTTCGACGAGTTGCTGACCAAGGCCGAGGGCCTCCTCGACGTCGAGGAGCGGCGCGAGGTCATGTGCGAGATCGAGACCCTGATGCAGGAAGAGGGCCCGATCATCCAGCCGGTCTGGCGCGCCGTGTACATCCCGGCCGACAAGAAGGTGCTGGGTCTGGAGAAGCACCCGACCGACTATTACTTCTGGGAAGAGTACGCGCTCGAGGCCTAGGGCTTCGTTCGCATCACGCGACGGGAGGGGGCCTTCGGGCCCCCTCTTCGTTTCGTCAGGCGACCGGGCAGCCAGCGGTAACGCGCCAGCGGCACGCGCCCCTCGAGCACCAGTTCGATGCCCTCGGCTTCGAGCAGGTCGCGCTGGCGCTCCGCGTTGGGTCCGCGACCGCCGGCGAGGCTGATGCCGCCCTGGGCGTTGATCACGCGCCACCACGGCACGCGCTCGTCCTTGAGCGCGTGGAGCGCGTAGCCGACGCGGCGCGCCTGGCCGGGCCGCCCGGCGACGATCGCCACGTCGCCATAGGTCATCACCCGGCCGCGCGGGATCCGGCGCACGACCCGGTAGTAGGCTTGGTATTCCGCCGCCGCCATGGGCGTGAGGGCTACATGTTCGGATAGTTGGGGCCGCCGCCGCCCTCGGGCGTGACCCAGACGATGTTCTGCGTCGGGTCCTTGATGTCGCACGTCTTGCAGTGGACGCAGTTCTGGGCGTTGATCCTGAGGCGCGGCGCACCCGCTTCCTCGACGATCTCGTAGACCCCGGCCGGGCAGTAGCGCTGCTCGGGCGCGTCGTAGAGCTTGAGGTTGACCGCGATCGGCACCGCCGGATCCTTGAGCGTCAGATGCGCCGGCTGGTTCTCCTCGTGGTTGGTGTTTGACAGGAACACCGAGGAGTTGCGATCGAAGCTGACCTTGCCGTCCGGCTTGGGATAGGCGATCGGCCGGCATCGCGCCGCGGGCTTGAGGCTCTGGTGGTCCGGGTGGTGGCGGAATGTCCAGGGCGCCCTGCCCCGGAACAGGTAGGTGTCGAGCGCGGCGTTGGCGAGCCCGGCCCACAGCCCCCAGCGGAACCCGGGGCGGATGTTGCGCACGCGGCGCAGTTCATCCCACAGCCACGAAGCGCGCAGGCGTTCGGGGTACGCGGTGGCCTCGACGGCGTCGCCGGCCAGCGCCTCGAACACCGCCTCGGCCGCGACCATGCCGGACTTCATCGCGGTATGGCTGCCCTTGATCTTGGGCACGTTGAGGAAGCCGGCCGCGCAGCCGATCAGCGCGCCGCCGGGGAACGTGAGTTTGGGGATCGACTGGAACCCGCCCTCGTTGAGCGCGCGCGCGCCGTAGGCGACCCGGCGTGCGCCCTCGAAGGTCGGTCGAATCGCCGGATGGGTCTTGAAGCGCTGGAACTCCTCGAACGGGTTGAGGTACGGGTTGGCGTAGTCGAGCCCGACGACGAACCCGACCGCGACCTGGTTGTTCTCCAGGTGATAGAGGAACGAGCCGCCGTAGGTCGCCCGGTCGAGCGGCCAGCCGATGGTGTGGACGATGGTGCCGGCGTCGTGCCGCGCGGGATCGACCTCCCACAGCTCCTTGATGCCGATGCCGTAGGTCTGCGGATCGACGCCCTCGCGCAGGCCGAAGCGATCGCTGAGCGCGCGCGTGAGTGAGCCGCGGCAGCCTTCGGCGAACAGGGTCTGGCGCGCGTGGAGCTCGAGCCCGGGCTGATGGTTCGCGGTCGGCTTGCCGTCCTTGCCGATGCCCGCGTCGCCGGTGGCCACGCCCGTGACCCGTCCGTCCTCAACCAGGACTTCGGCCGCCGCGAAGCCCGGGTAGATTTCCACGCCCAGCTCCTCGGCCTGCTTGCCGAGCCAGCGGCACAGGTTGCCCAGGCTGATGATGTAGTTGCCGTGGTTGCGCATGTGCGGCGGCGTCGGCAGCGCCAGGGCCCTGGACGCGGTCAGGAACAGGAAGCGGTCGCGCGCCGCCGCCGTCACGAGCGGGGCCTCGCGCGCCCGCCAGTCCGGGATGAGCTCGTCGAGGCTGCGCGGCTCGAACACCGCGCCCGACAGGATATGCGCGCCGATCTCCGAGCCCTTCTCGATCAGGCAGACGCTGACCTCGCGCCCGGTTTCCCGCGCCAGCTGCCGAAGCCGGATCGCCGCCGCGAGACCCGAGGGACCCGCGCCGACGATCACCACGTCGTAGCTCATGCTCTCGCGCGCCATGGGGCCCCCCAGATGCCACTCCGACTTGTAGCGCACGCGCGCCGCCGGTCAATGGCGCCGGACGAGGCGCGCCGCGCTAGAGCAGCACCCGATCGGAGGCTCGCTCCGGGCGACCGTCCGATCGGCGGAAA
>CAZGYG010000092.1:0-7107 GCA_964530335.1 uncultured Rhodospirillaceae bacterium
CGGCTCGTTTATGGCGGTTGACGTCGTCCGCGCCTGGCTCGCGGCCCGCCAGTCGCTTTCCGGGAACCCCGTCATTTGCTACAGTCCTGACCAGATACATAGGTAACACAATAGACCGGGGACGCCGTGTATGCAGGAATCCAATTCAGCACCGGGCCAGGGCGATCTCTTGCCCGGTCGGCGGTGGATCGGTCTAGCCGGGGCAATCGCGAGCGCATCGATTGTCGGTATCATCCTGAGTGGCGTGTCGCCGCTTTTGTCACTGAATTTGGAACGCCAAGGGGTGAGTTCGGCCTGGAACGGACTGATGGGAGCGACACCGTCCTTGGCCGTCGTGTCGGTCAGCGCGTTGATCCCTTTGATCATCCGTCGCATCGGTGCCGCGACTAGCATCTATGCCGGCAGCGGACTTGCTCTGGCCATGTTGCTCTTGTTCCCGGTCATTGTGCATGTTCCTTCATGGTTCGTGCTGCGCTTCGTTATGGCCTTGGGATTGGGCCTTGCGTTCGTAGTGAGCGAGACCTGGATCAATGCACTGGCGCCCCCGGAGAAGCGTGGCGCCGTGATCGGGATTTATGTCGCGGTCTTTTCTGCCGGCCTTGCGACCGGACCGCTGATCATCGGCATTACCGGCAGCGAGGGCGCGCTTCCCTTCTTGGTCATCGCCTTGGTCATGGCGGTCTCGATTCTGCCGATTCCGTTGGCAAGTCGAGGCGGTGCCCCCACCTTACTCGACCATGCACCGATGTCGTTGCGTCAAGCCTTCCGTCAAGCGCCGGTTGTCATGGTGGCGAGTTTGCTCATTGGGGTGATCTGGTTAACCACAATGGCGCTACTGCCGGTCTATGGCGTTCGTTCGGGTTTGGCCGAGGATCAGGCGCTGATCCTTCTGACGGCCTATATAATTGGCAATATCGGATTTCAGTTTCCCATCGGTCGCCTGCTTGATCGGTGGAACGCGCCCCTGATTCTGGCGGCTTGCGGCGTCGTCCAGGTGCTGGGCTTGCTGGCGATCCCGCTTGTTGTGGATATGGGCGCGCTGGCCTGGTTGATTCTGGCTATCTGGGGCGGATTCCTGGGCGGGGCCGTTACGACCTCAATGACGATGCTGGGCCGAGTTTTCACGACCGAACAGCTTTCAGGTGCCAATTCGGCCTTTGCCTTGGCGTTGGAGGTCGGCGGTCTCGTGGGTCCGTTGTTGGCGGGCCTCGCGATGCAGATTTGGGATCCCCATGGGATGCTGGTTGTGATCGGTGTAGCCGGGGCGGGGTTGGCTTGGGTCGCACTTCGTTCGTATCGCGAAGGCGGGAATCCAGGGTAGCCGCTCCGTCGCTTGCCCCCGCTTGCCGCTACAAGCGTCTCCAACGGCCATTTCGGGCCGCTGATTGCTCCGTTTCCCGTCGTCACGACGCACCCCTCCTGTCGTTGCCCTTATCGCCGATACAACCCGCACCACGCCGGAGATGGCGGCGGCCGGAGTTGCGCGATCAGCCGCAGGATTTCCTTGAACAAGTCCCTCGGCACCGCGACCTCGGCCATCTGGAAGGCGACAGACCGGTCGGTCTGAAGAGCAGCCCTAGCCAGAAGCGGTCGTGACCAACCCGGCACGGCGGACTCGCGCTCGCGCCCCATCGGACTACAATCCTGCCTTCTCTGGAGGGAAGTGCTTGGAACGTCAGCAACGTAGGTTAGCGGCGATCCTCGCGGCGGATGTGGCCGGGTATTCCAGGCTTATGGCGGCTGATGAGTCCGGCACGCTCGCCCGGTTCAACGCGCTGCGATCCGAACTTCTCGACCCCAAGATCGCCCAGTTCAAGGGCCGCTTGGTTGGCTCTGCTGGAGACAGCCTGCTTGTCGAGTTCGGCAGTGCCGTGGATGCCGTCCAGTGCGCGGTCGAGGCGCAGGAGCGGATCGCGGCCCGCAATGCCGACATTCCCGAGGATCGCCGGATCGTGTTCCGCATGGGGATCAACCTCGGGGACGTGATCGCCGAGGGCGCGACGATTCACGGCGATGGGGTGAATGTCGCGGCGCGGCTGGAGCGGCTGGCAGAACCGGGCGGGGTCGTCGTCTCCCGCGCCGTCCACGAGCAGGTCAAGGGCCGGCTCGCCTGCGGGTTCGACGACCTCGGAGACTTGGCCCTGCACAACATCGCAGAGCCGGTCCGGGCCTTCCGGCTGCACCCGTCTGGTTCCGCTCCCGCAACGACCAAGCCGGAGGACGCGCGACGGCAGTCGATCGCGGTCCTGTGCTTCGACAACATGAGCAGCGTCCCGGAGCACGATTACATCTGCCAGAGCATTTCCGAGAACCTGATCACGGATCTGTCGCGCTTCAGGGACCTTTTCGTCGTGGCGCGCAATTCGAGCTTCGCCTACCGGGGCAGGTCCATGCCCTCGCAGCAAATCCACCGAGAGCTTCAAGTCGACTACGTGCTGGAGGGCAGCGTCCAGCGATTGGGCGACCGCCTGCGGATTACGGCCCAGCTCATCGAGGCGGCAACCGGCCGACATATCTGGGCGGAGCGATACGACCGCAGCGTGGACGACCTGTTCGCCGTCATGGACGAGGTCACGCAGATGATCGTCGGAACGCTGGCGACCACCCATGGCGGCCGCCTGAGGAAGGAGGCTGGGAGACGATCCCTGATCGCCGGTGCGAGCAGCGTTCGCGTCTTCAATCACTTCCTCCAGGGCATGGAGGACCTCAATCGCTTCACCAGGGAATCGGTCGCACGTTCTCTCGCCCACTTCGAGGCGGCCACGCGGATCGACCCGAGCTACGCCAAGGCCCACGCCAAGACCACATGGGCGCACCTGGTGGAAATCCAGTTCGGCTGGAGTAGGGACCCCGGCCTATCCGCTGCCAAGGCGCGGGAAGCGGCCGAGGCGGCGCTGCGTTGCGACGATGCCGAGGCGTGGGCCTACTGGGCCCTTGCGGGCTGCGCGGAACTGAACGGTCGTCGCGACCTGACCCTGATCCATATGAATCGCGCCCTCGAACTGAATCCCAATGACGCGGACATTCTCGCCGACATGGGGTTCTTCTATAGCTATGCCGGACGTGCGGACGAAGGGCTCGCCTTCGCGCTGAAAGCCATGCGCATCAATCCGCACCATCCCGAGTACTACAAGTCCCAGCTGGGCCAGATCTACTGCGACGCCCGCCAATACGCGGAAGCGATCAAGTCCTTCGAGGCGGTGAGAACGTTGGACACGCCGTTGATTCAGATTTACGTCGCGGTAAGCCATGCCGCCTTAGGGCACGCAGAAGCCGCGAAGAAGGCCGTTGTCCGTCTTCTGGAGATGGAGCCGACCTCCACCGTCGCCTACTGGACGACCCCAGCCGCCGCTCCCTATCAGAATGACGCCGATCGGCTGCATCTCGCGCAGTACTTGACGATCGCGGGTTTGCCGCCGGGCGAACCATGACGCGGCAGACTCAAAATCTGTTGTTCGCAAGGTCGTGGGAGTTCGACTCTCCCCGGGGGCACCAAGGCACGCGAGTCTCGAAAAACCCGTTCCCGAAAGGGAGTGAGAGTTCGATTCTCGCCGCCCGCGCCGCCGGTCCCTCGGCGCTAGGAAGCCAATTCGACGCATGATGGTCGAAGCTTTCCGGAACAGCGAGGAAAGCTCCCTGAGGGGCTCCTCGTAGCCAAACCCGGACGTACGAGACAACAGGCGAGGTTAGCGCGGTTCCACAAGCGGGCCAAGGGGCCTATACTGGCTCCTCAGACGCGTTCCATGCGAATGGAGGTTCCCATGGACGAGCGGGCCGTCCAACGGAGACTGACCACCATCCTCTCAGCCGACGTGGTCGGGTATTCCCGGCTCATGGGCGAGGACGAGGCGGGGACGCTCGCGGCGCTCAAGGCCCACCGCAAAGACCTCATCGAGCCGAAGTCGGCGCAATATAGCGGTCGCACCATCAAGCTGATGGGCGACGGCGCGCTGATGGAGTTCGGCAGCGTCGTCGATGCCGTGCGCTTCGCCGTCGAGATGCAGTGCGCCATGGTGAAGCTCAACGAAGTCGTTCCCGAGGATCGCCGAATCATCTATCGGGTCGGCATCAACATCGGCGACGTTATCGTCGATGGCGAGGACATCTACGGCGACGGCGTCAACGTCGCGGCTCGCCTCGAGGCCCTCGCGGAGCCGGGCGGCGTCTGCATCCAACGCAACGTCCGCAACCAGGTCCGCGACAAACTCAAACTCACCTTCGAGGACCTCGGCGAAATCGAGGTCAAGAACATCGCCCGACCGGTCCGCGCTTTTCGGGTGGTGCTCGATGACAAGGCGCGGGCGCTCACGATGCCCGTCGTAAAGGTCGCGCCGAAACTCGTCCGCCCGCGCCGGCACGTTCTGGCGGCGGCTGTCCTGGCCCTGGCGGTAGGCGGCGGCGGCTTGCTCGTCTGGCAGCCTTGGGAGCCGGCCCTCCAGCCCGCCTCGATCGATCGGATGGCGCAGCCGCTGCCCGATCAGCCCTCGATCGCCGTCCTGCCGTTCGACAACATGAGCGGCGATCCCGAGCAGGAGTACTTCGCTGACGGCATGACCGACGACCTGATCACGGACCTGTCGAAGGTCTCGGGGCTGTTCGTGATCGCCCGCAATTCTAGCTTCGCCTATAAGGGCAAGCCCACGAGGGTCCAGCAGGTTGCCGAGGATCTCGGCGTGCGCTACGTGCTCGAAGGCAGCGTGAGGCGCGTCGGCGACAAGGTGCGCATCAATGCCCAGCTCATCGACGCCGTCGGCGGGAATCACCTTTGGGCCGAGCGCTACGACGGCTCGATGGCCGATGTCTTCGCGCTCCAGGACAGCGTCATTCGCAAGATCGTCGCAGCGCTGGCAGTCACCCTGACCAGCGATGAAACTGCGCTCATCGCTGGCGCCGAGACCAACGTTCCCGAGGCGTACGACGCCTTCCTCCGGGGATGGGAGGAATACCGCTCGAATTCCTACGAGGGGTTCACCGCGGCGCAGGCCCATCTCGAGAAAGCGATCGAGCTCGATCCCGGATTCAGTCGGGGCTATGCCGCGCTGGCGGCCGCGTATTGGAAGGCGACCAACTTGAATTGGGACTATTTCGCGGGCACCCAGTGGGAGGCTACGCGCAAGCGGGGCATAGAGATGCTCGCCAAGGCCCTGGAGAATCCCACCCCGCTTGCCTACGCGGTCGCCGCCGAGTTTCATGCGCTCGAAGGACGCCACGACGAGGCACTTGCGGCGATCGACCGCGCCATTGCCATGGCGCCCAACGACGCCGACAACTTCCTGCGCAAGGCCAACGTCATGAACGTGCTGGGCCGTGCCGAGGAGGCCGAGGCGGCGGTTCGGGCGGCGATGCGACTCGACCCAAGTTTTCCCCAGGACTATTTACCGATTCTGGCTCAGGCCCTGCTCAACCAGCGTCGCTACGAGGAAGCGGCCGACGTTGCCGAGCGAGTCGTCAACTTGCGAGACGAAGTTCCGTTTGACTATTTGACCCTGGCCTCGGCGTACGGCCATCTCGGCCGCATCGAGGAGGCCAACGCGGCCGTGGAGAAGTACCACATCGCAAATACCGGCATCAATATTCTGACACCCTTGACCGTGCAGGAGGCGGGTTTCTGGTGGTATTGGGACCTATACGACTATGACCCAGCCTACCGGGAAAACCTGAAGGAAGGTCTGCGCAAGGCCGGCGTCCCCGAGGGGGCGGGAACCGATCTCGCGTACGACGAGTACCGGTCCCTGATCAGCAAGGACGAAGGGGTCTACTACGTCGAGGGCGCCACCAGGATCGGCGCAGCGGCGGCCAAGGCGTTGCATGACGAAGGCGTGGTCATCGTCGACGTGCGTGACAGCGCAACCTATGGTGCCGGCCATATTCCTGGTGCCTACAACCTCGACCTCAACGTCGACTTTGACGAGGAGCATCTTTCGCGCCTCGCCGCCAAGGATCAGGAGGTCGTCCTCGGTTGCTTCGGCGAGCATTGCCCTTGGGCAGCCTACGCCAGCGCCAAGGCCGTGCTCTGGGGCTTCACGCGGGTCTACTACTTCGCCGGCGGGTTCCCGGAGTGGCAAGGTGCGGGCTACCCGGTCGAGAAAGCTCCGGACTCATGATCCCGGTGCGCGAACGATAAGGTTATCGAACTGCCAGGGGCTAACTGCACCAACGAAGCACTCGGAACCAGCTTGGGGCTGACCTCGATACCTCGGCGGTCGTGACACGTCCGCTCCGGGTCATTGGGCGACAGAATGCCGGCTTCTGGGTGATGTCCGCCGTTCGCCAATCAGCGGCCGCGCCGATTCCCTCCGCCCGCACCAAGACGGTCGATGCGGTCCAATCAAATTCGAAGCGTCTGATATCCGTTCACGTTCGGCCGTTGCGCTGCGCTCTGCGCCAAGCCCGGTCAAAGCCAAGACCGGAAGCACGTCGATCTCCGGACTCGAAATGCGCAGGAACCCGCCCTTTTCGGTCGTGCGGCGCCATACGTCTGATACGTTGCCCGACCATGGAGTCGCCTCGGCGACGCGGTGCCGAAGAACATGCCTCCACGCACCCAGTACACCAAGAGCGGAAACCTCTCGATCGCCTACCAGGTGTCGGGCGGCGGGCCGATCGACCTGGTCTACGCGCAAGGCTGGATCTCCAACGTGGAGTATGCGTGGGAGAGTCCAGATTACGCCCGGTTCCTGACTCGACTGGGCAGTTTCTCGCGTTTCATACGGTTCGACAGGCGCGGCATGGGCCTGTCCGATCGCGACGTCACGTCCTTGACCCTGGAAGAGCGGGTCGACGATATCCGCGCCGTGATGGACGCCGTGGGCTCGGAAAGGGCGGCGCTCCTGGGTGTTTCCGAAGGCGGGTACATGTCGGTGATGTTCGCCGCGACCCATCCCGAGCGGACGACGGCGCTCGTTTTGTATGGCTGCTACGCCAGGAACAAGTGGGCTCCGGACTATCCATGGGGGTGGACGGACGAAGATTATGAGAAAATTTGGATCGAAGGGCTGGAGCGGGATTGGGACGGCCCCCATAGCCTGGAATCCGGCGCCCCTAGCGTGGCCAACGATGAGGCCGCGCGCTCGTGGTTCGGGGCGTATCTGCGTTATTCGGCGAGCC
>CAZGYG010000092.1:7207-10740 GCA_964530335.1 uncultured Rhodospirillaceae bacterium
AACGATGAGGCCGCGCGCTCGTGGTTCGGGGCGTATCTGCGTTATTCGGCGAGCCTGACCACGGCCAAGGCGCTCGGTTACCAAGACCTCGCCGTGGATGTCCGTGAGCTGCTGCCGGCGGTTCGGGTGCCCACCTTGGTGCTCCATCGAACGGGCGACATGTGGGTCAAGCTCGCCAGCGGCCGCTATCTCGCCGAGCACATTCCGGGCGCCAAAATGGTCGAGCTCCCCGGCGATGACCATCTGCCGTGGTGGGGAGACCAGGATCGGCTGATCGGGGAAATCCAGCAGTTTCTGACGGGAGAGCGATCCGCTCCGTCGACGGACCGCGTGCTGTTGACCGTGCTGGTGACGGATATCGTCGGTTCGACCGAGAAGGCCGCGGCGATGGGCGATGCGAAATGGAAAGGCCTATTGGAAATGCACGATGCCGCCGTCAGGCGCTAGGTCAGGAATTTCGATGGTCAGGCGATCAACACGACGGGGGATGGTTTCATTCTGGCGTTCACCGGCCCGACCCGGGCGATTCAGTGCGCGCAGGCGATCAGGCAGAGCCTGGAGCACCTTGGCCTCGATATACGCGCCGGCTTGCACACCGGCGAATGCGAGCGTCGCGGCAATGATCTGAGCGGCGTTGCCGTCCATGTGGCTTCCCGTATCGTCGGCCGAGCCAAGGCCAAGACGACATGGGTCTCCAGTACGGTGAAGGACCTGGTGGTGGGTTCGGGGATTGCCTTCTCGGAGGAAGGCACGGAAACCCTCAAGGGTTTGCCGGGAACATGGTCACTGTTTTCGGTAGCGAGTTGACGCGAACAGCCGGTTGCCGCGCCGGGCACGCTCGCGCTGGCGAGACCGCCAGTAGCCGATCCCGGAATTTCGCACCATGGGCGCGAAGCCCTTGATCGGGTTCAAGATTATGATCTGGTACCGATTTCGCGGCTGCGGCGTCGCCTGCGGCGACTCCGGGCCTCGCGCGCGCCACTTGCCTCGGTGTCCCCCGGCCTTTATAAACCTGGGACATCGAGCCCGGTTCGGCTGGGTGTCGGGTTCGGCGCGAGCCGAGACGCTCACCGCCACCGGCCCGATCAGGGTTGACCCGTCGCGCGTTCCCGCACGACGGCCGCACGCACAGGGAGACGACACGCAAGATGATTACCGGCACCGTGAAATGGTTCAATCCGGCCAAGGGCTATGGCTTCATCGCGCCCGAGGACGGTTCGAAAGACGTATTCGTTCACATCTCGGCGGTTGAAGGCGCCGGCCTTTCGACACTCTCCGAAGGCCAACGGGTCAGCTTCGACCGCGAGACCGGCCAGAACGGCAAGACCAACGCGGCCAATCTGAAGATCGTCTAAGTCCGCTCATCGGACCCGGCGGGCGCGGCAGCCACTTGCCGCGCTCGGCGGTGGCACGCCCGCGGGGTGGGCCGCGCGGGCGTGCCATCCCGGGCGCCATTGCCGTTGAACGGCCCCGGCGGCTGAGGCACAATCGCCCCATGCTCACGATTCGTCGTCGATGGATCTTGGCGGCGACGCCAGCCGTCGCCGCGCTCGCCATGTCGGCGCTGGCGGACGGCGCCCGTGCCGACATGGTGGCCGGGCTGCGCGCCTACCAGGACGGCGACTACGCCACCGCCTACGACGAGTTCTCGGCTTCCGCGGACCAGCCCGAGGCCCAGTACAACCTGGGCCTGCTCTATTACTTCGGGCTCGGCACGGCCCAGAGCTTCGCCGCGGCGCGCGAGGCGTTCACCAGCGCGGCGCTCGCCGACTTCTCCGACGCCCAGTTCATGCTGGGCGCCATGCACGAGCGCGGCGAAGGCTCGGCGCGGAACCTGGCGCTGGCCCAGTTGTGGTACGAGCTGGCGGCCGAGAGAGGCCACGTCGAGGCCCAGTACCGGGCCGGCGTGCTCGGCGCCAGCGCGGACGCGCTCGCCGGGCAGATACGCGGGCTCGTCTGGGTCATGCTCGCCTCGGTCAACGGGCACAGGAACGCCCAGGCCGAGATCGCGGCCCTGACCCAGGGGCTGAGTGCCGAGGACGTGGCGACCGTGACCGAGGTGGTCGCGGTGCTCGAGGCGCGACAAGCCGCGGCGTCCGCGCCTTGAGGCTGGGGTATACTTTCTTAACCATGCGCGAGCGAGCCTTGCCGGGCGCGGGATTGAACCTCAAAGGTAACGTCATGCCGGACCTCCACCGCTTGTCGTCCTGGTGCGTGCGGCTTGCGTCGCGGCCGCTCGCGGCCTTGCGCGCCATCGCCGGCGAGGAGCAGGGGGTGACCGCCGTGGAGTACGCGCTGATCGCGGCGGCGATCGCCCTGGTCATCGTCGTCGCCGTGTTCACGCTCGGCGAAACGGTCGAGGGCTGGTTCGAGGAGTCCTCGGAAGCGGTCGAGTCGGCGGGCGGCTGAGCGACCCCCTGGACGTAGCGCCCCCAGGACGTAGCGCGAAGGTTGTCGTAAGCACCCGGGCGGCTATAGTCCGGCCGAATCGTAACCGAGCCCTTCATGTCCGATCGCCTCGCCCGCTTGCTCGCCGAGCCGCGCTGCCTGCTGGCCGACGGCGCCATGGGCACCAACCTGTTCGCGCTCGGCCTGCCCAACGGCGGCTGCCCCGAACTGTGGAACGTCGAGCAGCCCGCGACGGTGCTCGAGGTCCATCGCGGCTTCATCGCGGCGGGCTCCGACATCGTGCTGACCAACAGCTTCGGCGGCACCCGGAGCCGGCTCAAATTGCACGGCGCCGAGGACCGGGTCGCGGAGCTCAACCGGGCCGCTGCCCGGATCGCGCGTGGGGCCGCCGACGAGGGCGCCGAAAAGTCTGGGCGTCCGGTCGCGGTCGGCGGCTCGATCGGGCCGACGGGGGAACTGTTCGAGCCGCTCGGGCCGCTCAATCACGAAACCGGCGTCGCCGTGTTCGCCGAACAGGCGGCGGCGCTCGCCGAGGGCGGCGCCGATTGCCTGTGGATCGAGACCATGTCCTCGCGCGAGGAGGTCGCCGCGGCGGTCGCGGGGGCGCGCGCCACCGCCCTGCCGATCGTCGCCACCATGACCTTCGACACCAACGGCCGGACCATGATGGGGATCACGCCCGCCGAGGCGCGGGCCTTCTTCGACGGGCTCGAACCGGGGCTGGCGGCGTGCGGCGCCAACTGCGGCAACGGCCCGGGCGAACTGGTGGCCGCGATCCTGGGCCTGGCCGAGATTCCCGGCGACGCGGTGCTGGTGGCCAAGGGCAACTGCGGCATCCCCGAGTACGTCGAAGGCCACATCCACTACAGCGGCACGCCCGAGGTCATGGCGGACTACGCCCGTCTCGCCAAGGCCGCCGGCGCCCGCATCATCGGCGGCTGCTGCGGTTCGACCGCCGAGCACGTCGCCGCCATGGCGCGGGCGCTCGGCGAGCCTTGCTCGGCGCAACGCCCGAGTCTGGGCGATATCGAGGCCCGGCTGGGTCTCGCCCGCCGGGCGCCCGTCGCCCGGCCGGCACGCCGCCGCCGCCGCGATGACGCCCGCGGCTAGGCACGCCCTAGGGT
>CAZGYG010000093.1:0-10699 GCA_964530335.1 uncultured Rhodospirillaceae bacterium
AAAAGATCTATAGGCCTGCAATCGAGAAAGCGGGACTTCGCCCAGTTCGTGCAGATGCGGAAATCTTTGCAACGGGCAAGATCATGGATCAAGTCTGGGACGGGATCAACGCTGCCAAAGTTCTTGTCGCTGAGCTTACAACACGCAACCCAAACGTCTTCTATGAATTAGGTTTAGCCCATGCTATGAAGAAGCCAGTAGTACTAGTGTCAGCCAGTGAAGAGGATGTTCCTTTTGATCTTCAGCACATCCGTGTTATCTACTACGTCAGGACCGATCCATTCTGGGGAAATAAGCTGATTGAAAAAATTGCCGAAAACATTCTATCGGCCATTCAGAACCCCGAGGAGGCAGTGTTCAAGAGTTCTATTCAACCCGACTAGGACATCTAAACCTTCCATTCAGTGGACAGATACGAGCGATGGTGTCCTCCTCGATAATAGTAATGGTGTGTGCGCCGTAATGTACCTCTTCACCTTAAAGTGATACATTGACGGGTGAAAGGTCGTTATCCGTTTGTAATTTGGTACAATTCGTGGTTATTGGTTAACATGAGTCTGTCAATTCATAACAAGCCTTCGTATATACGATTGAACTCCTGGGGGTAGCCCGCTCCACGATCGGAAGGCTGGATGATACAATGGTTTCAAGTGTATGGAGCATACAAGTGAATTGCCGAACGATCCAAAGCCGGACATGGCCGGCCGGGTGTCCGTTGAGGAGGCATCGAACCTCTTCGCGGTGGCGGGTGTCCCCCGCAGTCCGAGGACGATAGGGCGATACTGCGAGCGCGGTGTGCTGGCGAGCACGTGGACCGACACGGACAACTATCAGGAACGGTACCTTATCGAGCGCGAGTCGATCGCCCGGGCCGTGCTCGACCGGCGTGCCGCTGCCCGCGCTCGCCTACGAACGCATGATGACCGAGATCGAGGTCGTCGCCGTGGTGTGACGAGGCGCCACGAACATCGTGTGATCAGGCGCCCGGAACCCCGGCGTCACCCGACGCGCTTGAAGCCCGGCAGGTACATGCTGATGCCGTCCGGACGCACGGCGGGCGCCAACCAGTCCTTGTGCAAGGCCGGCTGCATGCCGTTGGTCAGGAAGACGTAAGCGCCGCTGTCCTCCATCAGATCCTGCATGCGCTGGACGTACGCCGAGCGCTTCGCCACGTCGAACTCGGCGAGCTGCTTGTCGTTGAGCTCGCGGTATTCGGGGCTGTTCCAGCGCTCCCAGTTCCACACGCCGACCTGCTCGGGCACGAACCACTGGGTCTGGAACGCCGGGTCGGCCAAGCCGTTGTAGAGCTGCATGTAGAGCTGGATGTCCTGCCACGCCTCGCCCTCGGATTCGAGCCCGAGCGTCCAGAACGTGCCCGAATCGTAGGGCAGGATCTCGACCTCGACGCCGACCTCGGCGAGGTTGGCCTGGATGACCTGGGCCATGCTCGTCCACAGCGTGGCGTTGACCACCGTGAGCGTCGTCTTGAATCCGCCGACCCCGGCCTCGGCCAGCAGCGCCTTGGCCTTGTCCACGTCGCGATCCGGAACATGGTTGGCCTCGCGGTAGCCCATGCCGCCCGGCGCCTGGAAGCCCGTCGCGCGGTTGACCACGCCGAAGAACGCCGCCTCGAGCATCGCCGGAACGTCGATGGCGTACTGCACCGCCTGGCGCACGCGCTGGTCGGCGAAGTTGGCATGATCGACGTTGATCCCGAGCCAGTAGTAGTCGAGCCCGGGGATCTCCTGAAGTAGGCTGCCGGCCGGCACGGCGTCGCGGTAGCGCGGCACCGAGCTGATGCTGATCGGGCAGTAATCGAGATCGCCGGCCTCGAAGGCGAGCTCGGCCGTCTTGTCCTCGTCGATCGGCGTGTAGACGATCTCGTCGAAGTCGGGCTTCGGTCCGGCGAACAGGTCGTTGCGCGCCAGCAAGAGCTTCTGCTTGGGCTGCCATTCCTTGACGAAATAGGGGCCCGACGTGGCCGGCTGCGCGGTCTCGACCCGCTTGCCGGAAAGTGCCTCAACCGCCTTCTTGCACAGAATGAAGCCGGAGACCCAAGGGAGCGTCGAACCCCACAGCGGCGCGAACGGCTGCTTCATCACGATGGTCCCGGTGCGCTCGCCGGTGACCTCGACGCGATCGAGCAGCGCCCAATCCGCCTGGTAAGCGGACTGCAACTCCGGGTCGAGGATGCGCTCGAACGAGAACTTGACGTCCTCGGCCGTCATCGGGCCGAAGCCGTTGGTCCAGCCGAGATCGTCGCGCAGCGCGAAGGTGACGTGCGTGTCGTCCGCCTGCGCGATCTCGGCCGCGCCGTCGAGCTCCCATTCCCACGAGCGGTGCTGCTTCCAGGTGATCAGGTTGTGGAGCTGGGCCTTGTTGATGTTGGCTTCGTGCGCCGAGAACGTGAATGCCGAATCCAGCGTCTGGATGTCGACGATCGAGCGCACGCGCAGAGTCGAGGACGACTGCGCGCGGCCCCAACGCGGCGCCGCGAGCGCCGCCGTCGCCAGGGCCGAGGATTGCAGCAGACGACGACGGCCGAGTGGAAACCCACGCATTTCCGATCCCTCCCGAGCTTGGGGCGTGGACTCTAACGGATTCGCCCCAACGCCGGAAGCCCCAGGCTGTATACCGGGGGCGGCACGCGGTATCATGGCGTTGCCCCTCGGCGCTCGGAGGCCTCGGATGGACGACTTCGGCACGGTCGGCTTCACCAGCATGGACGACATCACCCAGGCCGACTGGGACATCATCGTCCGCCACCACGAGGCGCATTACGCCCGTCACCTGGCCGACGACGTGCTCGACCTGCTCAACCGGCTCAAGGGGCCGAAGCTCGGCTTCCAGGTCGACCGCTACGAGCACTCGCTGCAGACGGCGACCCGGGCGCTGCGCGACGGCGCGGACGAGGAGCTGGCGGTCGTCGCGCTGCTCCACGACGTGGGCGACCTGATCGCGCCGGAGAACCACTGCGACATCGCGGCCGGCATCCTCAAGCCCTACGTCAGCGACGAGAACCACTGGCTGGTCAAGCACCACGTCTACTTCACCGGATACTACTTCTTCCAGTTCGTCGGCATGGACCGGATGCTGCACCGCGAATTCGTCGGCCAGCCGGCCTACGCGGCGACCAAGCGGTTCGTCGAGCTTTACGACTGCCCGTCGTTCGACCCGGCCTACGACACCCTGCCGCTCGATACCTTCGAGCCCATGGTGCGGCGGCTGTTCGCGCGAACGCCGCGCAGCCAGTGGCGCGAGACGCGCGCCGCCTAGCAGACCGCCCACCCCTTTCCAACGAGGAGGACGACGTGCCATCGCCCATCGCGAAGGTCGAGGTGCTGCCCATCCGCATGCCCGCCGACCGGACGTGGTTCGAGTCCGGGTTCGACGAGACGATCGTCGTGCGGATCACCGACGCGAACGGCGTCGTAGGTTTCGGCGACGCCTACGCCTCGTCCGACGCGGTCGGCGCGTTCCTGACCATGCCGACCACGAGCATGTGGAGCCACAACATCCCGGACCTGCTGATCGGGCAGGACCCGCTCGAGACCTGCCACCTGTGGCACCGCATGTACGACACGACCCTGTTTCCCGGCCGGCGCGGCCTGGCGATCCATGCGATTTCGGCGGTCGACATCGCGCTCCACGACCTGGCCGCGCGGCAGATCGGCGTGCCGCTCTACAAGCTGCTCGGCGGGCGGCGGCGCGAGGCGATCACGCCCTACGCGACGATCTTCCCGGGCCTGGTCGGCGAGCGCTCGATGCGCCAGGTCATGGCCGCCATCGCCAAGCAGTTCGAGACCGCGATCGCCATGGGGTTCCGCGCGCTCAAGATGGAGGTGCTGTTCTACGAGCACGTGACGGACCGGGAACTGGTCGAGCTGATCAAGGAAGGCCGCCGCATGGTCGGCGACGACATCCTGTTGCCGATCGACTTCGGCTACCGCTGGACCAACTGGCACGATGCCAAGTGGGTGATCGATCGCATCGCCGATTGCGACATTTACTTCGCCGAGGCGCCGCTCCAGCACGACGACCTGGCCGGGCACGCCAGGCTCGCGGCCCAGAGCCCGATCCGCATCGGTGGCGCCGAGTTCGCGGCGACCCGGTTCGAGGTCCAGGAATGGCTCGAGCGCGGGCGCGTCTCGGTCATCCAGGCCGGGATCAGCCGCGCCGGCGGCTTCACCGAGCTCCGGCGCATCGCCGACCTGGCCGAGTACCACGGCGCCGAGGTCGTGACGCTGGCGTGGCACACCGGCATCACCGCCGCCGCCGCGCGCCACTTCCAGATCGCCACGGCGAACGCACCGGTGATCGAGTACTTCCCGCCGGAACTGTTCGATTCGCCGCTGCGCCGCGAGCTCGTCAGCCCGGAGCCGAAGGTCGTCGACGGCCGCATCGCGCTGCCGACCGAGCCCGGGCTCGGCATCGCGCTCAACGAAGACATCGTGCGCAAGTACGCGGTCCCGCTGGGATGAATCGCGACTACTAGGGCGAAATCCTTTCAAGTGGAACCGTCATGCCCGGCCTCGTGCCGGGCATCCACGCCTTGAAACGTATCGGCTTCAAAGACGTGGATGCGCGGGCCAGGCCCGCGCATGACGGCGTTAGGGTGTCTGTAGTTGGAGTCTCTTGCCCCGCGCGGGTGAACGGCGCGGCGCGAAAAAGGGGCGGACCCGTGGGGTCCGCCCCTGCCCGTAAGCGGCCCGCTGGTTACGCCTTCGGCGTGATCCAGCGCGGCTCGACGTAGCCGTTCGGCATCGGGTTGGGCTCGATGGTATCGCGCACCAGCACGACCCACGGCCGGTGCGTGATGTTCACGAACGCCGCGTCGTCGTACTGGACATCCATCATCTCGCGGTACATCGCCGCCCGCTTTTCCGTGTCGGTCTCGACCGCCGCCGCGGCGTCGAGCTCGTCGTACCGGGCGTTGCTCCAGCGCTGCCAGTTCCATTCGCCGACCTGGCTCGTGACGAACCACATGGTCGCGCGGCGCGGATCGGCCGCCGACGTCCAATCCTGGTAGACGAGCTGAAGGTTCTTCCAGTCCTCGCCCGCGGATTCGAGACCCAGGTTCCAGTAGACGCCTTCCTCGTAGGACAGCACCTCGGCCTGGATGCCGACCTCGGCGAGCTGGGCCTGGATGACCTGCGCCGCGGTCGAATCCTCGGTCGAATTGAGGCACGAGATCGTGGTCTTGAAGCCGTCGGCCAATCCAGCTTCGGCGAGCAGCGCCTTGGCGCCTTCGACGTCGCGCTGTTCGAGCGGCGCGTCGCGCCAGCCAAGAAGGCCGGGCGCGATGATGCCGGTGGACGGCGACGGCACCCCGAAATACGCGGCATCGATGATCTGCTGCACGTCGATCGCCTTGCGCAGGGCTTGGCGCACGCGGATGTCGCCGTAGGGCTCGTGCTCGACGTTGATGCCGAGCCAGACGAAGCCGGTCGTCGGCCGCACCACGACCTGGGTCCCCGCCGGCGGGGTTGCCATGAACTCCGCCGCCGAGCCGATCGAAATGCGGGTCACGTCGACATCGCCCGCCTGGTAGGCGAGTTCGGCCGCCTTGTCGTCCTCGATGATGATGCATTCGATCTCGTCGAACGGCGCCGCTTCACCCAGGTATTCGTCGTTGCGGGCGAGCACGATCTTCTGCTGCGGCACCCATTCCTTGAGCGCGTAGGGGCCACTGAAGCACGGGATGTCGGTGCCGAGCGAGGCGGTCGTGCCGCCCTTCTCCTCCCACGCCTTCTTCGACACGATCGAACAGAAATAGCGCGGCAGGAACGTCGTGAACATGGTCGCCATCGGCGCCTTGGTCACGATGACGCCGCTGTAGTCGTCGGCGATCTCGACGTCCTGGTACTGCTCGAACTCCTGGCGGTCGGTCGCCTGCAGCGCCTCGCTCGCCATGCGATCGAACGAGTACTTGACGTCCGCCGTGGTCATCTCGCCGTAGCCGTTGCTGAAGACGATCCCCTTCTTGAGCGTGAAGGCGACGTGGGTCGGGTCGACCTGCTCGATCGACTCGGCGGCGTCCAGCGTCCATTCCCACGCCTCGCCCGGCTTGTGGCGGATCAGCCCGCGTTGGGTGGCGTAGGTGATCCATTGTTCGTCGACGACGAAGTTGCCCGCCGGCTCGATGACCTTGATGTCGGCGGCGAAGCGCATGCGCGCGATCTTCTTGTCCTGGGCGCGACCCAGGCGCGGGCGCGCGATGGCGCTGGCGCCGACGCCCGCGGTGCCGGCCAGGACGTGGCGTCGGTTGAGTTTGATCCAGTCGAACACGGTGATCCTCCCCTGAATAAGCGGCCCCTCGATTCGATCGGGCGGGCCGGGTCCAAGAACCATTGTCCGACGCGGCGCGGGCTTTGTCCATGGTATACAAGATGCCGGAAAGCAGAGGGATTCCCGCCGCGCCATGATCCGATCGACCATCGCCGGCAGTCTGCCCAAGCCTTCGTGGCTGGCGGAGCCGAACGTGCTCTACGCGCCGTGGCGGCTCGACGGCGCCGCGCTCGCCGAGGGCCAGGACGACGCGGTGCGCCTGTGGCTCGCCGAACAGCAGGATGCCGGCCTCGACATCGTCAGCGACGGCGAGCAGCGGCGGCGACATTACATCTGGGGCTTCCTCCAGGGCCTGACCGGGATCGACACCGAAACGCTGGGCCGCAGGCGCAGCCGGGGCGGCCGCTACGCCGAGGCCACGCCGGTCGCCCGCATCGTCGACGAGGTGACCTGGCCCGGCCCGCTGCTGGTCGAGGCGCTGCGTTTCGTCAAGGCGCACAGCGACCGGCCGGTCAAGGTCACACTGCCCGGCCCGATGACCACCGCCGACAGCGTGCTCGACGCCCATCGCGGGCGCACCGACGCCGACCTCGCCATGATGTTCGCCGGGCTCCTCAACCGCGAGGCGCGGGCGCTGGCGGCGGCCGGGGCCGACGTGATCCAGCTCGACGAGCCGTGCTTCAACGTCTACCTGGACGAGGTCGCCGACTGGGGGATCGCCGCCGTCGAGCGCGCCTTCGAGGGCGTCACGGCAACCCGGGCGCTGCACGTCTGCTACGGCTACGGCATCGACGCCGTGAAGGCGTGGAAGGCGCGCAACAAGGAGTGGCGGCATTACTTCGCCACCCTGCCGCTGATAGCCCGGAGCACCGTCCAGCAGGTGTCCATCGAGACCGCCGCGCCGGGCGTCGAAATGGCGTGCATAGAAGCGTTGCGCGGCAAGGACGTCATGCTCGGCGTGGTCAGCGTCTCGACCGAGCAGGTCGAGACGGCGGAGACGGTGGCGGCGCGGCTGCGCCGGGCGCTCGCCTACGCCGAGCCCCGGCATCTGATCGCCTGCACCGACTGCGGCATGGTGCCGCTGAGCCGCGCCGCAGCGCGCGGCAAGCTCCGGGCGCTGGCCGCCGGCGCGGCGCTGGTCAACCGCGAGCTCGGGCTGGCCTAGGGCCGCAGGGCGACGCAGATCGCCTCGCGCCCCGGTATCTCGCCGCCCAGCGTCATGATCGCCTCGGCGGCCCGGTCGAGCGGAAAGTCGTGGGTGTGCAGCCGTTCCAGCCCGTAGCGGTTCTCGGCCAGCAGGCGCAGCGACTCCTCGTAGGCGGCGCGGCCCTGGCTGTAGACGCCACGAATCGTCAGCTCCTTGAACAGCACCCGGTCGGTATCGAGCGCGACCGTGGTGCGGCTCCCCTTGACCCCGGCGATGACGATGGTGCCGCCGGGGCGCGCTGCCTCGACCGCGTCGATGACGGGCTGGGGCGCGGCGGGAACGACATCGAGCACCACGTCGACGCCGCGCCCCTCGGTGATCGCCTGGACCCGCGCGACCGTGTCCTCGACGTCGGCGACGATGGTGTGGTGGGCGCCGAGCGCGCGGGCGAGCGCGAGCTTGTGGGCGTCGCGCGCGAGTCCGGTGACGATGATCGTGCCGGCGCCCGCCTCGCGGCAGGCGATGACCGCGCCGAGCCCGCGCTGGCCGCAGCCGAGGATCAGCACGGCGTCGCCGAGCGCGGTCCTCGGCACCTGGACGGCCCAGCGCACCCCGGCCGCCAGCGCCTGGTACATGCTGGCGAGCGCGATCGGCATGTTCTCCGGCACGCGGTGCAGGATGGTGCGAGGCTGGAGGTGCAGGAAGTCGGCGTAGCCGCCGGTCAGGCCGTCGCCCTCGAGCGGCAGGAAGCCATAACTCGGCAGCCCCTCGGCGCGCACGCCCTTGCACAGGTGATAAGCGCCGTCGAGGCACGAGCGGCAGAACCCGCAACTCAGGTGCGGCTCGACCGCGACCCGGTCGCCGGCCTTGACGCCCCAGGCGCGCCGGGCCTCGGTCCCGACCTCGACCAGGGTGCCGACCGGCTCGTGCCCCGGGATCAGCGGGTAGCGGACCAGCCTCTTGGCCGTGAAGTGGCCACGGAACTGCTCGACGTCGCTGCCGCACAGACCGCACGCCTCGACCTTGAGCAGGGCTTCGTCCGGCCGGATCGCCGGTACCTCCCGCTCGTCAAGCTCGAGCCGCCGGTCGGCGACCTGAATGACGACCCGCGAGCGCATGACCCTTCTTCCTCCGACCTAGGCGATCCGCCAGTGCCATGGGAGCCTATGCCGACCCGACGTGGCAAGGGGCCCGATCAGGGCAGGTCGGAGCCGTCGGTTGATTGGGCCGCGGCGGGGTCAGGCGCGGCGAAGAACTCCCGGATCCGCCCGGCCAGGGCTTGGCCGAGCTCGAACGCGGCGGTGCGCGTCATATGGCTGAAGTCAAACACGACCAAGTCTCCGCCGTCGGCCGTGAATACCCGGCATGGGCCATCCGGGCACAGGATCGGCTTTTTGGCGAAATAGGCGCCCCCACGTGCTTCGATGTAAGCGGCAAGGTCCGCGTCGTAGGCAAATGACGTAACCTTCAAGGCGCTGGCGACCTCCTTGGCGATGTTGGTGCCCGAGTCCCGGCGCAACCGGTCGATAACCCGCACGGCATAGGTCGGCCCGTCACCGAGCACGCCGACCCGGAATCCCTTGGCCGTCAAAGCGTCGACCAGGGCTTCTAAGGCGACGATCCGGTCCGAATCGATGCGGGTGGATACGACGACATCGGTCACGCCGTTCATTGCGAACAGGACGGGGAAGCGGACGGCGTTGACCTCGGCGCAACCTTCGTCGCCGAAGCGGATACCCTGGAGATCGAAGAACGGCGGACAGCCGTCGGAGATCATGGCGATGAGGTTGGCTTCGGGCAAGGCCGCCCTGACGATGTTGAAGCCGTCGACGCCTTGCGAATCGCCGAGGATCACGACGTTGTGCCGGCCAGGCTCGGGCTGGCCGCACAGTGTCCGTTCCGATCCGCCGCACAGCTCGATCCAGGCTTGTTTCCGTTCGTCGTTGATGTCGGCCAACGTCCGGCCGACGATCGCCGCGATCTGCTCGGACCGGTAGCGCCAGACCCAACCGCCCTGCACGGACGCAAGCCCGGCGACCATGACCAGGGCCGCGGCCGCGGCCGCGCAACCGATCAGGAACCGGCCGTGCCGGCGCGGGCCGCCGGTCGGCTTGAGCCCGTATCTGAGCGGCCGCTCGATCCCGTAGTGCAGCGCGACAGCGGCGACGAACGCGGCCGTTACGAGCGCGACCGCCGCCTTGATCGAGAGCGCCTTGGTGCTGTCGAGCGCCGCGTAGCGATCGAATCGGTAGAAAGCCAGGATCGGCCAATGGGTCAGGTAGAGCGAGTACGACAGGCGGCCGAGCCATGCCATGGCCGCGTTGCCCAGCGCGGCGCTCGACAGCCGGCTGCCGGACATCGCCAGCAGGACCGCGGTTCCGAAGGCGGGAACGAGCGTTGCCACGCCGGGGAACGGTGTTTCCGGCGTGAACCCGAACACCGACCATGCAACCAGCGCCGCTCCGGCCAGGAACAGCAGATCCCCGCCGGCCGCGCCGATCCGCGCCAAACCCGCCATGAGCGCGTGACGATAATGGTGGATCAGGGCGCCGATCGAGAACTCGAAGATGCGGAACGGCGTCAGGTAGAAGGTGGCGTCCGCGTCGCGTCGGGTCATCGCGTCGGTCGCCAGCACGCTGACCACGGTGATCGCGGCCAGGACGATGCCCAGCGCCTTCGACCGGCCGCGGCGCATGAAGAGCCAGATGAACAACGGCCATACCAGGTAGAACTGTTCCTCGACCGACAGCGACCAGGTGTGGAGCAGCGGCTTGAACACCGCGTCGGTGGCCCAATACCCCGCCTCGCCGTAGAAGAACAGGTTTGCCCACGACAGGATCGCGGCGACGGCGGACTGCGCCGCCTCGATGAGGTAGCCGGGCGGGAAGTACCAGACGGCGCCGGCAAGGGAGGCGGCCGCCGTGGCCAGCAGGGCGGGAAACAGCCGCCGGATGCGGCGTATGTAGAAGCGGCGGAACGAGAAGCGACCCTCGGCGACCTCGGTCGCGATCAGCGCCGTGATCAGGTAGCCCGATATGGTGAAGAAGATGTCGACGCCCGTGTACCCGCCCGGAACCCGCGATTCCGCCACGTGGTAGAACACGACCGCCAGCACCGCGATCGCGCGCAGGCCGTCGACATCCGGGCGGTAGGCGAGTGTTCGGTCCATGGCGGCGCGAGGATAATAGGGCACGGCGATCCGACGCCCCTGGCGTCCCCTACGGGAATCGAACCCGTGTCTTCACCGTGAAAGGGTGATGTCCT
>CAZGYG010000094.1:0-1765 GCA_964530335.1 uncultured Rhodospirillaceae bacterium
TATCCGGGCGGAGCGTTCAAGGCGGTGCCGGCGCTGGGCGTCAGCGTGCAGGACCTGGATACCGGCGACTACTACCGGGTCACGGCCAAGTCGGCGGCGGGGTTCACACTGCGCTGCTTCAATTCCGGCGGGACGGGCGTCGCCCGCACCGCCGATTATCTCGCCCGCGGCTACGGCGTGGCGGCCTAAGCGTTCCCCGCGCGAGCGGGGATGAACCGGAGGAACAATGTCCCAGCACGACATGTCGATCGCCAACCAGGGTTTCCCGGCGACGCGGAGCGACCTGAACGCCGCGCTGGTGGCGCTGGCCTCGACCAGCAAGGGGCCCGCGCGCCCGGCGACGCCCTACGCCGGGCAAATCTGGCTCGACGACGACACGCCGTCGGCCACGCTGTGGACGATCAAGGTCTACGACGGCACGGCGGACGCGATCGTGGGATACCACGACACCGCCGGGGATCGCTTCTACCCGGCGTTGCACAAGAACGCGATCCACGGCCTGAAGACCAGCAACAACGGCGCCGACGCGCTCAACGATATCGACATCGCCGTGGGGTCGGCCCGGGACTCGACCGACGCGGACGACATGCACCTGCTCGCCGCGCTGACCAAGCGGCTCGACGCTGCGTGGGCGGTCGGGACCGGTAACGGCGGCCTCGACACCGGGGCGGAAGCGGCCTCGACGCTTTATGCAGGGTGGCTGATCAAGCGGCCCGACACCGGCGTGACCGAGGTGTTGTTCTCGACTTCGTTCACCGCGCCGACCATGCCGACGAATTACACGTTGAAGCGGTTGATCGGAGCATTCTTCAACGACGCCGCGTCGGCGATCGTGGCGTTCACCCAGGTCGGCGATTACTTCCGCTACACCGGCGATGTCATCGTTGATGTCGGCGACGCCACGATCACGGCGAACACGTACGAGGTCGGGACGCTGTCGGTACCGCCGTGGGCGTTGGCCCACATCTACGCGCGGCTCGCCAACACGACCGAGACCGCCACGTCGGGGCGGGTCAACGTGCGCACCGTCGGAGCGGCCGACGACGGCACCACGTTCCTCGAAACCTGGGTCGGCTACGACCAGTCGGCCGACGCGTTCCGCGTCGTCGGCGCGCAGGGCACCGTGCTGGCCAACGCGAGTCGGCAGATCGAATACACCTCGTCCGAGGTGGCGGGCACGGCCACGGTCGACATCCGCACGCTGGGCTTCACCATGCTGACGCGATCCGAACCGTAGGCGTCGTCGGCGAACACGTAGGGTCTGTACGGGCGGGTCTGTGACCCGCCCGTACACGCCCGTAGATCATTCCGGAGACACCATGACCAAGGGCTATTTCATCGACGGCGACGGGGTGCCGGTCTACTTCGGCACGCGGGCCGACAAGCCGGGGCTGGAAGGGACGTATGCCTTCGTCGCCGCGGCCGAGGCCGGTGCGCGGCCCAACGAACTCGCGGCCTGGAACGGAACCTGGGTCGAGAGCCCGCGGCTCGTGGCCGAGGCAACCCGGGTTGCCGCGCAGGACGCGCTGGCACGGCTCGACGGCAAGTGTACCCGCGTGCTCGAGGACGTGATCGCGAACCTCGGCATCGAGGCGGCGTTGCCCGCGGCGGCCCAGGCCGTGCTCGCGGCCAAGCGCGCCGAAAGGGCCAAGCTCGTGACCTGACGGAGGAAGCCATGCGCACGTTCGTCGCGGCCGCCCCAATCCTCGCGTTGATTTGGGCGGCCTTTTCGTTGGCCGCTCTGCCTCTCGGCAACGCGGCCGTC
>CAZGYG010000094.1:1865-10479 GCA_964530335.1 uncultured Rhodospirillaceae bacterium
GTTGATTTGGGCGGCCTTTTCGTTGGCCGCTCTGCCTCTCGGCAACGCGGCCGTCGCCTCATCGATGTGCGGGCCGCACGACGTGCTGGTGGCCGAGCTCGGCGAACGCTACGGCGAGGCGGTGGTGTTCGAGGGCCGCCACCCGCGACTGCCGCAGATCTACGAACTGCTGCTCAACCCGGAGACCGGCACGTTCACCGTGCTGATCAGCGACCCGAGCACGAGCTGCGTCGCCGCCGCCGGCATCGCGGGCGCGGCACGGGCCTACGTCGCGCCGGCGCGGGGCGATCCGAGCTGACCATGACCGGAACGAGCGACGGCGAACGGCTGGCGCGCGTCGAGACCATGGTCGAGGCGATCGCCGAGGACATCCGGAGACTCGAACGGGTGATCGAGGCCCAGGCGCAATCGATCGCCACGCTGACCGCGCTGGCCAACCAGGGGCGCGGCGGGCTGCGGACGCTGTGGGCGCTGGGCACGCTGATCGGGCTCGCGTGTTCGGTGCTCGGTGCCGCCGCTGGCTGGGCCGCGCGCGGCTGAACCGAACCCATCCAAGATTCGACAACCATGACAGGACAGACCATGACCTCGACCAAATCCTTCCTGACCAGCACGACCATCTGGGGCGGGCTGGTCGCCATGACCGCCGCCGGGCTCGGATTTCTCGGCTACGCCTTCGGCGCCGAGGACCAGGCGCAGGTCGTCGAATGGGTGACCAGCCTGGCCGGCATGGCCGGCGGCCTGATCGCCATCGTCGGCCGGGTGCGCGCGAGCAAGCGGATCGCATGACGTGCCTGGAACGTGGCTGGCACCCGTCGCCGAACTGGCGGGGCGCATCGTCGCGGCGTTGGCCCGGCTGCTCCCGGCGCTGTTCGCCTACATGGCCGGACGACGCCGCGAACGGGCAGACGCACTCGCGACGACCGCGGACATCCATGAGGAGCAGTTGCGCGAGGCGGCGGATCGCCCTCGCGATCGCCGCGAGCTTGTGCGCCGCCTGCGCTCCGACGGGCTCTAGCCCATGCCCGCCGCTGGCCGTCTACACGCCTGACATGACGACGCGGCTGGCGGACGAGATCGAGGCCATGGCGGCGGACGCGGTGACGCCCGAGGTCATCGCCGACTACTTCGTGCTGCGCCGCCAGATCGCGGCCTGCCGCGAGGCCGGGCCGTGAGGCGCGTCACGAATACGAACCGAGGCCCCGGCGGGAAACCGCCGGGGCCTTTTTCGATTCAGGCGCGGACGCGGAGGTCGGCGAGGACGCGATGGGCGGCGTTGTGGCCGGGAGCGCCGCTGACGCCGCCGCCGGGATGGGCGCCGGCGCCGCACAGGTAGAGCCCGGGCACCGGGGTGGCGTAGCGCGCGGCCCGGGGGTGCGGGCGCAGCGAGAACATCTGATCGGGATCGAGCCGGCCATGGTAGACGTCGCCGCCCGAAAGCCCATACGTGCGCTCGAGATCGAGCGGCGAGAGCACCATGCGCCCGACGATCAGGGACGGAAGGTTCGGGATGAACCGGGACATGCGCTCGACGATCAGGTCGGCGGTGCGTTCCTTCTCGTCGTCCCACGAGCGGCCGCGCGCGAGCCGGTAGGGGAAGTGCTGGGCGAGCAGGCTGAGGATGTGGCAGCCCGGCGGGGCGAGACTGTCGTCGGCGGCGGTCGGGACTTGCGCGTCGATGATCGGCTCCTCGGGGATCTCGCCCGCCGCGGCGGCGCGATACGCGTCCTCGAACGCGGCGTAGGACGGCGTCAGCGCCATGAAGCAGCGGTGGTGGACACCGATGCCATCGTCCGGCAGGCAGGCAAATCGGGGCACGCCGGAGAGCGCGAGGTTCATGCGGAACGAGCCCGATTCGCAGCGGAAGCCGGCGATGTCGGCGGCGAACGCCGGGTCGAGGTTCTCCACGCCGACGAGGCCGAGGAAGGTACGGCGCGGATCGGTGTTGGCCAGCACCACCCGGGCACGGATCTCCTCGCCGGAGTCGAGCACCACGCCCACGGCGCGCTCGCGCTCGATCAGCACCTTGGCCACGGGCGCATCGACGCGGAGCTCGGCACCGAAGCCCCGCGCGGCGGCGGCCATGGCCTGGGTGATCGCCCCCATGCCGCCCCGCGCCAGCGCCCAGGCGCCGCGCACGCCGTCGACCTCGCCCATCGAGAGGTGCAGGAGGTTGATGGCCGATCCGGGCTGGTAGAGGCTGACCAAGCTGCCGGCGGTCGCCGAGGAGGCGTAGCGGACGCGCACCACGTCGGACTCGAACCAACGCTCGATCAGGTGGCCGACGCCGGTCGTGAAGAGCTGGACGAAACGGTGGCGGAGATCGGGGGACAGCCGGCGCACGTCCCTGAGCAGCCCGAGCGACGCGACGACATCGCCGAGACCGCCGCCGGAAAGCGGCGGGGGCGGGCGGAGCATCTGTTTGCGCACGACGTCGGAGAGGGCGGAGACGATCGCGCCGAACTCCACCATCGCGTCCCAGTCGCGGTTCGAGAACCGGGCGACCTCGGCGCGGTCGCACGTCGCATCGCCGGTGGTGAGCAGATACCGGCCGTCGAGCCGGGGCGAGAAGCCGCCCGCGATCGGGATCGTCGCGTAGCCGTGGCGGTGGAGCGCGAGGTCGGCCACCACCTTCGGCTGCAAGAGGCTCACGACATAGGAACAGCTCGAGTTGCGGAAGCCGGGGTGGAACTCCTCGGTCACCGCGGCGCCGCCGACGACGTGACGGCGCTCGACCGCCACGGTCGAGAGCCCGGCGCGGGCGAGGTAGGCCGCGGCCACGAGCCCGTTGTGGCCAGCGCCGATGACGACGGCGTCGTAAGGTCTGGTCATGCGATAAGCGCTATCCCTCCCCTTACCCCCACTAGCGAAGGGGGAGAACGAGTCGGACCGATGGGCTAGACTAACACCATGCCCGGCGCGAAAGAGATCATCCGCACCACCTGCCCGCGCGACTGCTACGACGGCTGCGGCATCGCCGTGATCCGGCGCGGCGGCCGGATCACCAAGGTGCTCGGCAACCCCGACCACCCGACCGCGCGCGGCGCGCTGTGCGGCAAGTGCGCGCTGGCCTACAACGGCGTCTTCCTCGACCCCGCCGCCCGGCTGACCCAGCCGCTGGTGCGCAACGGTCCGAAGGGCGAAGCCCGCTTCGCGCCGGTGGGCTGGGACGAGGCCATCGCGCGCATCGCCCTGCGCCTGAAGGCCATCGTTGCAAACCAGGGCGCGGCGGCGATCATCCACGCCCACTACACGGGAACCTGCTCGATGATCGCCGGCGGCTTCCCGATGCGCTTCTTCCACCGGCTCGGCGCCACCGAGGTCGAGCCCGATTCCGTGTGCAACAACGCGGGGCACGTGGCGCTCGGCTACGTGCTCGGCACCTCGACCGAGGGCTTCGACCCGCGCACGGCCAAGGACGCCGCGTGCATCGTGGTGTGGGGCGCGAACCCATCGGCGTGCGCGCCCCACGCCCACAAGCACTGGCTGCGCGAGGCCCCGGGCAAGGTGATCGTGGTCGACCCGGTGCGCCACGCCACGGCGGCCGAGGCCGACCTGCACCTGCAACCGCGCCCCGGGACCGACGCGGCGCTGGCCTTCGCGCTGATGCACGTGCTGAGACGCGAGGGCGCGCTCGACCGCGCGTTCCTCGAATCCCACACGGTCGGCTGGGACGAGATCGAGGCGATGCTGGACGGCTGCACGCCGGCCTGGGCCGAAGCCGCGTCCGGCGTGCCGGCGGCCAAGATCGAGCAGGCGGCCCGCATCTACGCCGCCGGACCCGCGCTGATCTGGCTGGGCCAGGGCCTGCAACGGCAGCCGCGCGGCGGCAACATCATGCGGGCGTGCGCCGCGCTGGCCGCGGCGCGCGGCAACTTCGGCAAGCCGGGCGCCGGACTATATTACCTGAACGGCGGTCGCTCGCGCGGCATCGACAGCGGATACATCGCGGCGCCGGGGCTCAGGCGCCCGGACTACCCGGCGAGCTTCAGCCAGATGGACCTGGCGGCGCGCCTGGAGGACAGGGAGCAAAGCCGCGCCTTCATCACCTGGAACATCAACCCGGCGGCGTCGAGCCCGGAGCAGGCGCGGTTGCACGCGGCGCTGCGCCGCGACGACCTGTTCCACGTCGCCATCGACATCTTCCCCACCGATACGACCGACTTCGCCGACGTGGTGCTGCCGGCGGCGAGCTTCCTCGAGTTTGACGACCTGGCGGAGTCCTACTTCCAATTGACGCTGGGGCCGCAGGTGAAGTGTCAGGAACCGCCGGGCGAGGCCCTGCCGAACCAGGAGATTTTCCGCAGGCTGGCGCGCGCGATGGGCTTCACCGAGCCCGAGCTCCATGAGGACGACGCGGCGATCATCGACCACTTGCTGCGGTCCAGCGTGTTCGCCACCGACTTCGCGACCCTCAAGGCGCGGGGCTGGATGATCCCGGACGGGCCGATCATCAGCTTCGCCGACCGGGTGTTCCCGACGCCATCGGGGAAGATCGAGCTGGCGAGCGCCAAGGCCGCGGCGGACGGACACCCGCGCGTCCCGCAGCCGAGCTTCGACGCGCCGCCCACCCAGGGTCGGTTGCGGCTCTTGAGCCCGGCCGACGTCTGGCTGATGAACGATTCCTACGCCAACGAACCCAAGATCGCCGAGCGGTTGGGTCCCGATCCGGTGGTCACCCTCAACCCGGGCGACGCGTCCCGGGCGGGGCTTGCCGACGGCGACTGGGCCGAGCTGGTCAACGAGACCGGGCGGCTCGCGCTGCGCGTTCGCGTGGCCGACATCGTGCCCGAAGGCGCGGCGCTGACCCCCAAGGGGCGCTGGCCCAAGCGGGAGCGCCAGAGGAGCAACGTCAACGTCTTGAATCCAGGGCATAAATCCGACATGGGCGAGAGCACCTGCGTGCACGGCGTGGAGGTCGCCGTGCGCCGGCTGGCGAGCCCCAGCCAGGGTGAGACGCGACCCTGATGGTTACGTTCGGGTAACGAATCTACCCGTATAACGTGTACCAGCATGGGTTCCATCAGCCCTGGATTGAAGGCCCGATGTACCGCTCGCTGGTTGATTTCGCCAAGGCGCGGATCCTCGTCGTCGACGACGATCCGCTGAGCCTGTTCTTCTTGAAGTCGATGCTCGATAAGGCGGAGTTCGGGACCATCGAGGCGCTGAGCGACGGGCGCGCCGCGCTCAAGCGCTGCCGCAGGGGCGGGCTTGACCTGGTCATTCTCGACATGGCGATGCCCGACATATCGGGGCTCGAGGTGCTGAGCACGCTGGGCGCCGAAGGCCGGCTGCGCGATCTGTCCATCATCATCGTCACCGGCAACGACGACGAAGAAATGCGCTGGTCGGCGCTCGAGCTCGGCGCCATGGACTACATCCACAAGCCGTTCCAGCGGCGCGAGATCGACGTGCGGGTCGGCAACGCCGTTGGCCTGCGCCTGGTCTACCGGGAGCTGGCGGCGAAGTCGCGCGAACTCGAGCGCCGCGTCGCGGAGCGGACGCAGAAGCTGGAAGGCGCGCTCGGCCTGCTCAAGTCCGCGGAGGCGCGCATGGCCGACGCCCTGGGCCAGATCACACGCCACAACGACCAGCTCGCGCGGCGCGCGAACCACGTGAACCGGGAGCTGCGCACGCCGCTGAAGGCGATCGTCGGCTACGCCCAGGTACTTACGAGCTCGGCGTTCGGGCCCTTGGGCAACGAGCGCTACCTGCGCTACGCCAAGGACATCGAAGCGACCGCCGCGGCGACCGTCGACCTGATCAGCGACTCGCTCGACCCGGAGGAAGCCACCAAGCTGGACATGGCTTCGGACCCGGCGAAAGCGCGCGAGGACGCCATGGCCTGAGCTTGCGCGCCCCGCCCCGCCCGGTGACAGTGCGCCGGGGGACGACATGGCAACCGAGCAGTGGCAGATACGCAAGCCGGCCGTCGCCGGGCGCGACGGCCTGGTCGCCAGCCAGCATCGCGAGGCGGCCGAGGTCGGCGCGGCCGTGCTGCGGGCCGGCGGCAACGCGGTCGATGCCGCGGTGGCGACCGGACTGGCGATCGGCGCGGTCGAGCCGTGGATGAGCGGCCTCGGCGGCGGCGGCTACATGCTGATCCGCCGGCCCACCGAACGGGCGACCTGGTGCGTCGCGTTCCCGATGCCGTCGCCGGCGCGCCTCGATCCGGCGCGTTTCCGCCTGACCGGCGGGGTCGCCCCCGATGGGTTCGGCTGGCCCGAGGTCGAGGGCGAGCGCAACATCAAGGGCTACGACGCCGTCGGCGTGCCCGGCGTGGTGGCGGGCCTGGCGCTGGCGCTGGAACGGTTCGGCACGCTGAGTTGGGTCGATGCGATCCGCCCGGCGGTCGAGTTGGCCGAGCGCGGCATGGCGATCGACTGGTATGCGACGCTCCGGATCGCGACCGAGGCGCCGCTGCTCGCGGCCTACGAGGAATCCCGGCGCGTGTTCCTGCCGAACGGCCATGCGCCGGTGCCAGCGGAGACCGCCGCGCCGACCCGGCTGAGCCTCGGGGGGCTGGCGGAGACGTACCGCCGGCTGGCCGAGCATGGCCCGCGCGATTTCTACGAGGGCGGGATCGCCCGCTCGATCGCGGCGGACATGGCGGCGCGCGGCTCGCTGACGGGCGACGACCTGGCGGGCTATCGAGCGAGCGTGGAGCCCGCGGCGTCAGCGGCCTATCGCGGCGACGAGGTCCACGTCGCGCCGGGGCTCACCGGCGGGCCGACGCTGCTGGCGGCGCTCGACCGGCTCGCGGCGTGGCAACCAGGCGCGACGCCGGACGCCGCCGCCTACGCGGCCTACGCCGACGCCCTGGCCGCCGCCTACGGCGAGCGGCTGTCCATGATGGGGGAGAGTACGTCGCCCGCGGGATGCACGACCCACATCACGGTTATCGACCGCGACGGCACCCTGGTGGCGCTGACCCAGACGCTGCTCTACCTGTTCGGCTCGGGCGTCATGCTGCCCGGCACCGGCATCCTGATGAACAACGCGATCGCCTGGTTCGACCCGGTGCCGGGCCGGCCCAACAGCCTGGCGCCGGCGCGCCGGCCGCTCTCGAACATGTGCCCGACCATCGTCACGCGGGACGGGCGGGGCTGGCTCGCGCTCGGCGCCTCGGGCGGCCGGAAGATCGTGCCCGCGGTCTGCCAACTCGTGTCGTTCGCCGTCGACTTCGCCATGGACGCGGACGCGGCGGCGCACCAACCGCGCCTCGACGCGAGCGGCGCTACCGTGGCGTGCGACCCGCGCCTCGGCGCCGCCATCGCCGCCGTCGCCGCGCGGCATCCGGTGACGATCGCCGAGGCCGGCGTCTACCCCGCGCCCTACGCCTGTCCGAACCTGGTCATGAACCGGCCCGGCCGAGGCTTGGCGGCCCAGGGCGCGGAAGGAGCGGCGTTCATCGCCTCGCCCTGGGCCGCCGTCGTCGCCGCCTGACCCCGTTCGGTGCCTTCATGCCCGCCATGACGCAGCCCGCGCGGGTCGATCGGCGCGGCGTCGGCCTGGCGCTCGGGGCCGCGTTCCTGTGGAGCCTGACGGGCGTCGCGCTGCGCTTCATCGAGACCGCGAGCACGTGGCAGATCATCGGCCTGCGATCGCTGACCATGCTGGCCGTGCTCGTGCCGCTCCTGGCGCTCAGCTATCGCGGCGGGCTGGCGCGCGCGTTCGTGGCCATGGGCTGGCCGGGCGCGATCGGCGGCGTCTCCCTGGGCCTGGGCTTCACCTGCTACATCTCGGCGATCCAGACGACCACGGTGGCCAACGTGGCCGTCATCGTCGCCCTGGTGCCCCTGGTCGCCGCGGTCATGGCGCGGCTGGCGCTGGGCGAGGCCATCGCCGGCCGGACCTGGACGTGCGCCGCGGTCGCCGGCCTGGGCGCGGCGCTGATGGTGGCCGAGGGCATCGCGTTCGGCGGCTGGCTCGGAAACCTGCTCGCGCTCGGCGCCGTGCTGTGCCAGGGCACCTACACCGTCGCGCTGCGGCGGGGCCGCGGCGTCGACATGCTGCCCGTCATCGCCGTGGGCGCGCTCGTCTCGGCGGCGCTCACGCTCGCCGTGGCGGGCAGCGTCGAGGTTTCGGCCCACGATCTCGGCCTGATCGCCGCCGTCGGGATCGTCAGCACGCTCGTGGGGAACGCGGTGTTCATCCTGGCCGCGCGCCGGCTCGGCGCGGCCGTGCTGGCGCTGCTGAGCATGGCGGAAATCGTGCTTTCACCGCTGTGGGTCGCGCTCGCGGTGGGCGAACGGCCGACGCCATGGGCGCTGGCCGGGGGCGCGATCATCGTCGGCGCGGTGCTGGCCCAGGTGATCGGGTCGCTGCGCGCCGAGCGTGGCTCCGGGCCGGCTTGACAGGCCCAAGGCGCGACGCCTAATTGGGATCGGGCGGGCGCTTAGCTCAGCGGGAGAGCACTGTCTTCACACGGCAGGGGTCGCTGGTTCAATCCCAGCAGCGCCCACCACGCTTCGCCCTTACGGGCTACGCGTGGCGCAGCCACGCGGAGACCGTTAGAGCGAAGCCGTGTCCGGCGTAGCTTGAGCGAAGCGAGAGCGTAGACGGACTGTCGCGGCGATGGCGCCTAAGCTAGGGCCTCGCGCAGCCTGGCGAC